>NZ_CP108484.1:8025355-8394283 GCF_036226505.1 Kitasatospora sp. NBC_01246
CGTCCACCTCGGCGGCGCCGGACCCGGCCGCCGGGGGCGGCCCGCGATGACCGCCCGACCCACGGCCGTCCCGCCGGGCCACCCCGGGCCGGCCGCGCGAACCCGCCGTCGGCGTCCGGTCGCCGCCGCGGCAGGGTGCGGCTGCCTGTTCCCCGGTGTCGGGGCCGTGCCCGCTCCCGCGCCCACTCCCGCCGTCCGTCGCGCCCCGAGCGCCCCGGGCCCGTCCTGCGGGAGTGTCCTGCGATGACCGCCCGACTCCCCGCCGCGCTGGCCCCCTGGGCCGCCGGTCTGTCCGCGCTGACGCCGGAACTCGCCGTCGCGCTGGGCCCGTTGCTGCGCCGCCTGGATGCCCTGATCGGCGAGCGTGAGCCCGCCGTCGACGACCGCGGCACCCCGGACGGGCACGGCGGCCTCGCCCGGTCCGGTCGGCCCGACCAACTGCTGCCCTCCGAGTGGCTGCTGGCCGACGAAGCCCCCGACGAGTTCCTGCGCCGCCTGGCCGAGGGTGAACTCCTGC
Source organism: Kitasatospora sp. NBC_01246 (assembly GCF_036226505.1). Lineage (NCBI taxonomy): Bacteria > Bacillati > Actinomycetota > Actinomycetes > Kitasatosporales > Streptomycetaceae > Kitasatospora > Kitasatospora sp. NBC_01246. The sequence goes on from NZ_CP108484.1 coordinate 8,025,873, forward strand.
ACCTGGCACCCGAGTTCCGCGCCCCGACGGTACGCGGCCGGATCGTCGCGCTGGCCGACACCGGCCCCGCCCAGGCGGGCGCCGGGCGGCTCGTCCAGCTCGCCGCCCTGCTGGTCCTGCACCGCCGGGCAGCCGCGCGCGGCACCGAACTGGTCGTCGGCATCCTGGGTGACCCGCCCGGCCAGTGGCTCACCGGGGACCTCCCGGAGCTGCTGCCGCGCTGGCTCGCCGCCCGCCGGCACACCGACCCGACGCCCGAGGACGTCCGGCGGGCCCGGCAGGGGCTGGACGACGCCGACCGGTCCTGGCTGCTCACCTCGCCCCGGCTGGCCGACCGGCTCGCCTCCCGCCAGCACGTGCTGGCGAGCGAGCCGAGCGGCTGGAGCGCCGACGGCGCCGTCCGCGTCACCGTGCGCCTCGCGCGGACGTCCGTCGAGCTGCCGCTGCCCCCGGCGCCGATCGCCGTCCGGGCGCTGCGCGGCGCCGAGTTCCGCCGGGCCGCGCCGACGGTGGTCGCCGTTCCGGTCGGGGCGACCGGGCGGGCGCAGCCGGTCTTCACCACCGACGCCCGCACCCTCCTGCTGAGGGGCCGGAACACCGCCACCCTGCTCGCGGCCAACCTGCCCGGTGCCGGGCCGGAGCACGACGGCGCGATCCGGACCCGCCGCCACCACCTGCACGGGCCGGTGGTCGCGGCGGGCCGGATCGGCCGGCGCCTGATCGCCCTCCACCTCAGGGGGGAGCGGCTCCTTCCGTACGTCAGTGGTCGCCCGCTCGGGGCGAGCGGCGAGTTCACCGTCGAGCTGGCCGCCCTCGGGCTCGACCGGGCCGTCCTGGAACCCGTGTGCACCGGCCCGCTCCGGCCGGTGCTGCGCGACGGCGACGACCTGCTCTGCCCGCTGGGCGGCCGGTGGTGGCGGATCGAGCGAGGCGGGAGCGCCCGCGACGACGGGCCGTTGGCCCCCGGCGCGGAGCAGCGCGGCTTCCAGCGGGTCCGCGAGCGGCGGCTGTTCCCGCACCCGCTGCTGCCCGAGGCGGAGCGGGCCCGGCACGTCGTGCACGGCGGCACCACCCAGGCCTGGTCCGAGGACGGCAGGAACTGGGTGGTGCAGCCCCGGCAGGGCGGCCGGGTACGGCTCTCGTTCCGGGAGCGGGCCGAGGTGGTCGGCCTGGTCCACCAGGGCGCGGTGCCGGCGCTGATCACCTGCACCCTCGACGGCCGGCAGGTGCGCAGCATCCGGCCGGACGGCACCCGCACGCTCGGCCGCTTCTCCGGCGGCGTCAACCCGGCCGCCGTCCACCCGACCCTGCCCCTGCTCGCCGCCGAACCGCGCCCGGGCCGGATCGTCATCGGCGACGCCAACACCGGCCGCGTCCTCTACCACCTCGGGAGCGACCAGTGAGCGCCACCGCCGCCGCCGCGTTCCGCGCCACCGTGGCCGCGGCCGGCTTCGTCCTGGACGTCCCGGTGATCGGCGCGGCCGAGGCCGCCGAGCGCGTCCTGGCCCACTGGGCGGACGGCGCCGAGCTGCGCGCGCTCCCGGACGGCCGCTGGCTGCTCGTCCTCGCCGAGCCGGTCGAGGCCCGGGCGGACCGCGCGCCCGGACTGCCCGTGCGGCGCCTGCCCGGCGGCGGGCTGGCCGCGGTCGGCGCCGAGGGCGCCCCGGTGCCGACGGGCCGGCTCGCCCTCCCCGTGGCGGGGGCGGTGGCGACGCACCCGATCGCCGAACTGCCGCCGCTGGACCCCTCGGACTGGCTCGACCCGGCCGGACTCACCCTCCACCGGCTCGCGCCGGTCGGTGCGGTGGCCGAGCCCGCGCCCGTCGTCGAGGACCTGCCCCGGCCCGCCCGGCCCGACCTGCGGGCGGCGGCCGGCGTCGGGGCCCGCTCCGAGCGCGCCCGCCGTCTGACCGAGGCGGCTCCGCCCGGCGGCGGCCGGCGGGTCCGCCTCCCGGGCCTGTCCCGGGCCGCCCGGTGGTTCGGCCGGCTTCGGCTGCCCCGCTGGGGGGACGGGTCCGGCCCGGTGGCGTTCATGGCGGCGGCCGTCCTCATCGTCGTCGTCGCCGTGTTCCTGGTCGTCCGGTTCGCCCAGCTGATCGTGGACCGCGGCTTCCACCCCGGCGGGGTCCTGTTCGCGGTGGCCGTCACCGCCCTCCTCGCCCGGGGCAGTTGGGCCGCCCGGGGCACGTCCGCCGGAACCGCCGGAACTGGCGGCTCCGCCGCGCGCCCGGCGGGCGGGCGGCCGGTCCGCGCCCGGCGGCCGCTGCTGCGGGGGCTGCTCGCCCGGCTCGTCGTGCGCAGCCCCGCCGGCCGGCTGGTCCACGGCCGCCACGCCCGCTACCTGCGGGAGCTGACCCGCGCCTTCGAGCAGCGCCGCTGGGACGACGCGCTGCGCGACGCGCTCCGGCTCGCCGGCGAATCCCGCCCCACCGAGCAGGGGTGGCTCTCGCTCGGCCTGCCCCGGCGCTTCGCGGGCGCGCTGCGGCCGACCCCGGTCACCGGCGGCCCGGCGGGCGTCTCGCCGATGTCCGGGCCGACCGTGCAGCAGCACCTGGCCGGTCTCTACCGGCAGGCCGCCACCGCGCTGGAGCAGGAGGGGCGGATCGACGAGGCGGCGTTCGTGCTCGCCGACCTGCTGGACGCCCCGGCCGAGGCGGTCGCCCTGCTGGACCGGCACGGCCGGACCGCTCAGGCCGCCGAACTCGCCGAGGGCCGTGGGCTGGCCGCCGATCTGGTGGTGCGGCTCTGGTGGCGGGCGGGTGAGCGCGGGCGGGCGGTCCGGACGGCGCACCGGCGGGCCGCCTTCGCCGACGCCGTCGAGCGGCTGAGCGCCGATGACCCGGGGGCCGGGCGTGAGCTGCGGGCCGCCTGGGTCGAGCACTGCCGCGCGGGCGGCGACCGACTGGGCGCGGTCGAAGCCGCCTGGCCGGACGAGGAGTTGCGGCCCTCGGTGGCCGCCGACCTGCGGGACGCGGTCGCGCTCGGCGGGCCGGCGCGCGGCCGGGCACTCGCCCACCTGCTGGCCCTCGGCGCGGGGGAGGCGACCCGGGCGCTCGCGCTGGCCGTCCTGGAGGACGCCGGCGACGACACCGGCACCACCGATGACGCCGGCGTCACCGACGCCGGCCGCGGCCGGGCGACCGGCCGGTCCGCGCTGGCCGGTGCGCTGGCCGGGCTGCCGGGCGCGGACCCGGCGAACGACCGCGAACTCGCCACGGCGGCGCTCCGCGCCGTGGTCCGCGACGGCGGCTTCGGCGGGGCCGGCGGCTCCGGCGCCCCGCTCGACCAGCGCACCGAGACCGCCCTGTTCGAGCAGCTGGCGAAGCGTGCCGACCCGCTGGTCGCGGCGGATCTGCCGCGACCGCGCCGGCCCGCCCGTCCCACGGCCGACGCCGGGCACGAGTGGGCCTTCGTGGACCGGCCCGGGACGCTCCCGGTCCTGGACGCGGCGCGGCTGGAGTCGGGCCTGCTGCTGGTGGCCTGCGGCCAGGCGGGGGTGCGACTGCTCGGGCCCGACGGCCGGGTGAAGGCCCGCTGGGACGTCCCGGCGGACGAACTCGTCCTGGCCGACCACGGCGGCGCCGCCCTGCTGGTGGCCCGGTACGGGCAGGTCCGCGAGATCTCCCGGCTGGACCTCGGCACCCGCGCCGTCCGGTACTGGGGCACGGTGCGGGTGCACGGGCTCGTGCCGTCCTTCGACGGCCGACAGCTGCTGACCCGGGACGAGGAGGGCATCGCCGTCCTCGACACCCTGGCCGCGCGCCCGACCGTGGTGTGGCGGGAGCTCGGTGGCGAGCAGCGGCCCGTCGGCCCGCTGGTGCGCACCCCCACGTCCTGCGCGTCCGTCGTCGCCTCCCGGCTGCCCGGGGGTGGCGTGCTGACGGAGCTGTGGCGCTGGGACCAGCCCGGCTGGGAGCTGCGCTCGCGCACCGCGCTGGAGGCCGACCTCCTCGGCGAGGGCACGGCGCTGCTGGCGACCGGCCGGCTGCTGACCGGCCAACCCGATCCGGCCCGGGGCAGCACCACACTGCGCTGGTCGACCGACCGGGAGCCGGTGGAACGACTCGTCGACGGCGTGGCGCCGGCCGGGCCGGTCGTCGACGGCGAGCACTGGGCCCTGACGCTCGCCCCGGCCGCCGACGGCACCGTCCGCGTCCCCACCGGCACCGCGAGCGAGGCGGACCCGCCGCGGACCCTGCTGCTCCCGAACGCGACGGCGGCGGGGCAGCCGGGTGCCGGTCTGCCGGCGGTGGGCCTGCGCCACCACGGCGGGGCACTGACGTTCTGGCACCGCTCCGGCCGGGTGCTCGCCACCACCGCCGACGGCTCGGCCGTCCTCGCCAACCTGCGGGTCACCACCGGGTGACCGCTGCTCGGCAGCCGAGCGGCGCGCGGTGGACCCCCACCGGGCGGAGCGGGCCGCTGGGCTGTCCGCCGGGGGCGCCGCCACGGGGCCCGTCGCCCCGGCGGGGACGGCCTCCCGGCCGCCGCCACCGGCCGGGGCGCCGGTGGAGCGCCGGTGGAGCGCCGCCGGAGCCCGGTGCCGGCTGCCGGGCGGCGGTGCGGGGCCTCGGCGGGCGGTCAGTCCACTTTGGCCAGGGCCCGGGAGAGGCGTTCGCCCGCCGCGCGGTCGAAGCCGTCGGGGCAGTCGATGCCCTGGGACTGCGCCAGTTCGCGGACGTGCAGGTCGGCGAGTGCCTCGGTGAGGTCGGCGAACGCCACCGCGGCGTCCCGCCCCCGGCGCAGGCCGAGGCCGACGGCGGCCGCGCCCGCCGGTGCGGCCGGCCACCACCAGAGGCCCAGCAACAGGTACCCGATGCCCCAGGCACAGAGCCGGGCGGCGGCGCCCAGCTGGAGGCGGGCGGTGTGCAGCTCCGCGCGGGTGCCGTCGGCGGCGAGCAGCCACAGATGGGGCCAGGCGGCCGCGAGGTCCAGGCGGTAGGCGCGCCAGAGGCGTTGGCCGGGGGCGGCCAGCCGGTCCCCGGTGCGGAACGGATGGCGCGGGCGGGCCGCCGCGACGCGGTTGCGTTCGGCGTAGCGGAGCTCCGCGGTGTCGGCCAGGTCGTCGGCGTCGGCCGCGCCGGCGATCCGGGCGCGGCCCGCCGCCAGCAGGGCCGACCGGTAGGCCTCGTCCGCCGTGCGCCAGCGGCGCAGCCGCCGGTCGGCGAGGCGGCGCAGCAGCGGGCCGCGCGCCTCGGCGCACCAGAGCAGTTCCACCCCGGTGCCCAGCGCCTGGGCGGCCGCCCCGATCGCGGCCGCGCCGACCAGGACGGCCAGGGCGACGACGGCGATCACGGCGGCGCTGTGCGAGCCGGGCGCGGCGGCCAGGTCGTCGAGTCGTGAGCGGAGCCGGCCGAGGTCGCCCCAGTGGCGCTGGCCGAGGACGCCGGCGGTGGTCAGGGCGGCGAGGTAGAGCAGGCCGGGGAGGGCGAGCAGCGCGACCCAGCGTTCGGCGATCCGGCCGCCCAGCGCGCCGAGGAAGGCGCTGGTCACCGGAGTCCGACCGCCCGCAGCGGCTGTCCGAACACCCGGCACTGCGACGCCTGCGCGGCGTCCGGCACCTCCACCCGGCCGCAGTGTCCGTGCGGGCAGGCCAGGACGTGCAGCGGCGGGTGGCCCGGGCCGGAGACCGGCAGGGCGCGGTAGGCGGGGCCGGGGCCGGGGGTCGTGCGGAAGGAGCCGAGCCCGGCGCTGTGCCCGGCCATCAGCAGCAGCTCCTCCAACTCGTCGAACACGTCGTCGAGTTCCGCCGCCGGTCGGCCGGCCCGCAGCTCAGCGGTGAGGTGTTCCACCAGGCGGTGCCCCGCCGGGCCGAGGTCGAGCGAGTCGGGTGCGGAGGTCAGCCGCCGGCAGAACTCCCCCAACCGCGCGTGCCCGGCCGTCGGACCGTCCGGCTCGCGGCTCGCCGTCTCGACCACCCGGCCCCCTTCATGGCGTCGTCCGCGGATCGTGGATCGTCGTCGCGGATCGTGGATCAGTATAACGACGGCCTTCTGACGGTACGTTCGCTAGGATATGGAGCGATTCCACCCGCCGAGGCGGGGAGTTGGAGCGGACCGGCCGATCGGCGCGACGGAGCGCCCGGGGGTGATCGTCTCGCAGGCGCGGCTTTCGGTGACGGGAGGCGGGGCGGATCCGGCCGCCGAACTCCTGCTGCACCACCTCGGAACGGGCGACCGGGCGGCGCTGGACCGGGCGGTCCGGACGACCCGGAAGTACCTGCGCACGGCGCCGCCGGGCGACCCGGCCCGGCCCGTCCGGGCGGGCAACCTCCTGGTGGCGCTCCTGGTGCGCTGGCAACTGCTCGGCGACCGGCGGGACCTGGACGCCCTGATCGAGCTCGGGGTCGAACGCGCGGCGGCCGAGCCGCCCGCGGCCCAGGACGTCCGGCTGCTCGCCCTCGGGTACCGGACCAGGTTCGACCTCGACCACCGGCCGGCGGATCTGGACGGCGCGGTGGCGATGTTCGCCCGCGCGGCCGGCCTGCCGCAGCAGCCGCCCACCGTGGGGGAGGCGCTGGCCGGCCTCGGCGCGGCACTGTCCGAGCGCTACCGGGCCGCCGGCCGCGAGCAGGACCTGACCCGGGCCGAGAGTGCCTACCGGCGGGCGCTGGACGGCCTGCCGTCCGACCCCGACGACCTCGTCGCCCTGCTGCTCGGTCTCGCCGAGGTGCTGCACTCCGGCTATGAACTCACCGGCGACACCGAGGCTCTGGAGGAGGCGCTGGGGCTGTGGCGCGAGGTGCCGGCCGTGGTCCCGGCGGGCCACGAAGGCCGGCTGCCGGCGCTGCACAACCTGGCCCAGGGCCTGCGGACCTGGTACGCCCTCACCGGTGACCCGGGCGACCGCGAGGAGATGCTCCGGGTGAACCGGGCCTCGCTGGCCGCGACGCCGGCCGGGCAGCCGGGCCACGGCGGCTGCCTGGCCGGGCTCGGGGTGGCCCTGCGGCTGGCCGCCGAGGCCACCGGCGACCTGGCGGTGCTGCGGGAGTCCGTCGACCTGCTGCGCCGCGCCGCGGCCGTGGCGGAGCGCGACGCCACCCGGCGCCCGCACCGGCTGAACAGCCTCGGCAACGCGCTGCACCGGCTGGCGCAGTGGACCGGTGACGTGGAACTCCTCGACGAGGCCGTCGAGGTGCTGCGCGAGGCGCTCGCCGGGGAGCGGCCCGGCACGAAGACCTTCGGCGAGATCCTCGCCAACCTCGCCGTCACCCTGCGGGAGCGCGGGTTCCAGACCGACGACCCGCAGGCCTTCCGGGAGGCGGCCGAGCTGGCCCGCCGGGCCGTCGACGAGGGACCGGTCCGGCCCGCCGACCGGGTCGACCGGCTGGCCAACCTCGGTGTGGTGCTGCAGAGCCGGCACGGTGCGACCGGCGAGCCGGCGGTGGCCGACGAGGCGATCGCGACGGCCCGCGAGGCCCTCGCGCTGACCCGGCCCGGCAGCCCGGCCCTGGGCGACCGGCTGAACCACCTCGCCAACGCGCTGCGGGCCCGGTTCGACGCGACCGGCGACCGGGCGGACCTGGACGAGGCCGTCGCCCTGCTGGAACGCGCCGTCGAGGAGAGCCCGTACGGCGACCCCCGGCTCGCCCTGGTGCTCTCCAATCTCGGCAACGCCCGGCTCGACCAGTACCGCACGACCGGGGACGGGGCGGCGCTGGAAGCGGCGGTGAGCGACCTCGGCCGGGCCGTCTGGGCCGACGCCGAGGGCACCGCGGCGCACGGCGGCTACCTGCGGTACTACGCCGACACCCTGCTGATCCTCCACCACCGGGACGGCGACCCGGGCGTGCTGCGGGCCGCCGAGGACGCCTACCGGCGGGCCGCGCGGACCGAGGCGATGCCGGCCCACGGCCGGGTCCTGGCCGCCTGGGAGTGGGGCGCCGCGGCGGCGACCGGCGAACGGTGGGAGGAGGCCCTGCACGGCTACGAGCTGGCCGTACGGCTGCTGCCGTTCGCCGCCTCGGGCCGGCTGGCCCGCGGTGACCAGGAGCGCAGCCTCTCCCGGGTGCACGGGCTGGCCGCCGAGGCCGCCGCCTGCGCCGTTCAGGCCGGGGACCTCGTCCTCGCCGTCCAGCTGCTGGAACAGGGCCGGGGCGTCCTGCTGGGCCGCACCATCGCCACCCGCGACGGCCTGGGCCGGCTGCGCCGCGCCCATCCCGCGGCCGCCGAGCGGTTCCGCGAGCTGATCGAGCGGATCGAGCGGATCGACGCCGACGCCCTGGAAGCCCCCGCCGCCCTGGACGCCGCCGACCCGGCCGACGGGGCGCCGGGGCTGTCCGGCACCACCGGCAGCCACCTGCGGCACACCCTGGCGGCGCGGTTCCAGCAGCTGGTGACGGAGATCCGCGCCCTGCCGGGCTTCGCGGACTTCTTCTCCCCGCCCTCCCCGGACCTCCTGGCGGCGGTCTCCCGGCGCGGGCCGGTGGTGCTCGCCTACTGCAGCGGGTACCGCAGCGACGCACTGGTCCTGTGGTCGGGTCAGGTCCTGCTGGTCCCGCTGCCCGGGGCCACTCCGGAGGCGGTGGACGAGCAGGTCCGCCGGCTGGAGGCGGCGCTGGCGGCGGCGGCCGACCCGGCGACCGACCGGGCGGCCCAGGTGGCGATCGGCGAGGTGCTCCGCTGGACCTGGGACCACGTCACCGGACCGGTGCTCGACCGGCTCGGCCTGTCCGGGGCGGCGGCGGACGGCCGGTGGCCCCGGGTCTGGTGGTCGCCGGGCGGCGCGCTCTCCGCCCTGCCGCTGCACGCGGCGGGCCACCACGGGGACGCGACGGGCCACGACGGCGGAGCGGGCCGGCCCGAGGCGGCGCCCGACGGGAGGCCCCGCACCGTGCTCGACCGGGTGGTCTCCTCCTACACCCCGACCGTCCGCGCGCTCGCGTACGCCCGCACCCGGGAGACCGGACCGGAACCGACCGGACCGGGCCCGGCCGGACCGTCGATGGGCGGACCGTCGGCGGGCGGGTCCGCGCCCGGCGGCCCCCCGGCCGCCGACGGCCTGCTCGCGGTGGCGCTGCCCGAGACCCCGGGGGCCCGCCCGCTCACCGGCGCCCGGCGCGAGGTCGAGCTGCTCCGCGGGCTGCTGCCCACCGAGCCGCTGATCGGCGAGGAGGCCACCCTGGCACGCGTCCTCGAAGCGCTGCCCCGCCACTCCCACGTGCACTTCGCCTGCCACGGCGTCAGCGAGCCGCGGGACCCGTCCAACGCCCGCCTCCTCGTCCACGACCACCGGACGGCGGCGCTGACGGTCCGCCGGATCGCCCGGCTGGACCTGCCCGCGGCCCGGCTCGCCGTCCTCTCGGCCTGCGAGACGGCCCGGGGCGCCGCGGACCTGGCCGACGAGGCGATCCACATCACCTCCGCCTTCCAGCTCGCCGGGTACGCCCATGCCGTCGGCACCCTCTGGCCGGTGCACGACCTGCTGGCGCTGCGGATGACCAGGCTGCTCTACCAGGGCCTGCGGGCCGGCCGGCCCGCCGGGGCGCCGGGGCTGGACACCGACCGGACGGCCGAGGCGCTCCACCACGCCGTCCGGCAGTGCCGGACGGCGTTCGCCACCAGTCCCGGCCTCTGGGCCGCCCATGTGCACGCCGGCGCCTGACCGGCCGGACCGCGATGACGAGACGACGAGACGACGAGACGACGAGACGACGAGACGACGAGACGACGAGACGACGAGACGACGAAGGAGGACCACCGATGAGCGGATGGTGGCGCAGGCGGGCCGAGCGTGCCGCGCGGGCCGACGGCACGGGCGGCCCCGCGCCGTCGGGACCGCCCGGCGAGGGCGCCGAGGACGGGCCGGCCGCCGCCGACGGGCTCCGGGAGCCGCGCTGGCAGCCGCCCGGGGCCACCATCACCGTCACCGAGGTGACGGAGGGCCGGCCGGAGCAGGAGATCGCCCGGGTCCGCGTCCAGCCGGTGGAGGTGGCCGAGTGGCGGGCGAACGCGGCCATCGAGAAGCTGGGCGCCGACCACCCCGAGACCCTGATCCTCCTGCGGGAGTACGCCCGGGTCCTGACGCACACCCCGGGCGGCGACGACCGCGCGGTCGAGCTCTACGAGTACGTCGCGGGCACCCAGCGCGCGGTGCTCGGCGCCCGCCACGAGGAGACCCTGCGGACCGACGCGGAGCTGGCGGACCTGCTGCACCACCTCGGCCGGGTCCAGCAGGCCGAGTCGCTCTGGCAGGCGAACTTCCGCGCCAGGGCGAAGACACTCGGCCGGGACCACCCGGACACCCTGCACAGCGCCGACGGGCTGGCCGCCGCTCTGGAGTCCCTGCGCCGCTCCGCGGAGGCCGAACCGCTGCTGCGCGACACGCTGGACCGCCGGACCAGGCTGCTGGGCGCGGACCACCCCGAGGTGCTGTCCGCCGTCAACCGGCACGCGGCCGCCTTGATCAACAGCGGCCGCCACCGGGCGGCCGAGCGGTCCCTGCGGGCCCTGGTACCCCGGCTCGAACAGCGCTACGGGCGTGACCACGAGCGCACCGTGGCGGCCCGCAGCAACCTCGCCGCCGCCCTGGTGCGGCTGGGCCGGCACGCCGAGGCGGAGCCGCAACTGCGGGCGGTGGCGGCCTCCTGGGAGTCGCTCGCCGGGCCGAACGCCGACGACACCCTCTCCGCCCGCAACAACCTGGCCGCCGTTCTGCACGGCATGGCGCGCTACCAGGAGGCCGTCCCCCTCCTGCGGGACATCCTGGCCCGGCGGATCGCCCTGCACGGGGACGGTCACCCCGTCACGGTGAGCTCCCGGGAGAACCTGGCCAACGTCCTGATCGACGCCGGCCTCCTCGCCGAGGCGGCCGGCCTGCTGACGCGCTGCGCCGCCGACTACAGCCGGATCCACGGCCCGGGCCACCCCCGTGTGCAGGTCGTCCGGGAGCAACTGGACTGGTTGCGCGAGAACCTGCGCTGACCGCTGACCGCTGACCGCTGACCGCTGACCGCTTCCCGCTTCCCGCCGGTCACCGTCGGCGGCGCCGCGGGATCGTCCCGCCCCCGTCATGGTGTTGTTGTGTCCCCTTCACATGAGGGATGCTCAGCCGCGGCATCCTTCCGAACGGCGGAAGCGACCGCCGACCGCGTTCTGACAAGGGGACAAGTCATCGTGACCGCACGCCGCGCCCTCGCCGGCACCATCGTCACCGGTCTGCTCGCCGCGGCCGCCGCCCTCCTCCCGGTGCAGTCGGCCGCCGCGAGCGGCCCCGGCGAGCTCCCGTTCGGCTCGGCCACCACCGTCGGGCTGCACAACACCTACGACCCGGCCGCGTTCGGCTACCTCGCCCAGGGCCTGGACACCGGCACCGGCATGATCGAGCTGGACGCCTGGACGGACACCGTGACCAAGGAGTGGAAGGTCAGCCACTCCAACCCGCTCGGCAACGCCAACAACTGCGTCAGCGCGAGCACGCCCGCCCAGCTCTACACCGGCGGTGCCAACAAGAACCTGGAGACCTGCCTGGACGACGTCCGGGTCTGGCTCGGCGCCCACCCCGGCGCCGGCCCGCTGGTGGTCAAGCTGGAGCTCAAGGCCGGGTTCGCCGCCAACCGCGGCATGGGCCCCGCCCAGCTCGACTCCCTGATCGCCGGCCACCTGGGCTCCGCCGTGCTGCGCCCGGCCGACCTGCTCGCCAGGCCGGGCGGCGGCTCGTACGCCACGGCGGACGACGCGGTCCGGGCCGGCAACTGGCCGACCAGGGCCTCGCTCGCCGGGCGGGTGCTGGTGTACGTGATCCCCGGATCGCTGGAGGAGGGCAACCCCTTCGACACCCTGCACACCGACGTCGAGTACGGGCGTCACCTGCGCGACCTGGCCGCGGCCGGGCGGATCGGCGACGCCCAGGTGTTCCCGGCCGTGCACGGCGCCGCGGCCGGCGATCCCCGCGCCAAGTACCCGGAGACGGCGATCCGCCCCTGGTTCGTGGTCTTCGACGGTGACGCCGCCGCCTACCTGGGCGGCATCGACACCGCCTGGTACGACAGCCGGCACTACCTGCTGACGATGACCGACGCGCAGAACGTCGCACCCGCGATCAGTGCCACCGACCCCACCGCCGACCAGGCCCGCGGCCGTACCGAGCAGCTCGCCCGGGCGCACGCGAGCATCGTCTCCAGCGACTGGCGCAAGCTCCCCGCCGTGCAGTCGCTCGCCCTGACGCGGGGCTGACGGCCCGTCCCGCCACCGCCGTCCCGCCCGCCGTCCCGACCCGCGCGTTCCGCCGGGAGGGGCGGCGGTGGCTTATTGTGTAATGCATGACTAGCGCGAGTGACCATTACGAGCTGCGGGCCGGTGTGCCGGACGTGGACACCTTCCGACGGCTGCGGACCGGTGCGGGGATGAGCGACCGGCCCGCCGCGGCGGTGGCGGCCGGGCTCCCCCACACCTGGCACGGGGTGACGGTGCACCTGGACGGCCGGGTGGTCGGGATGGGCCGGATCGTGGGCGACGGCGGGTCCGTCTTCCAGATCGCCGACGTCTGCGTCCTGCCCGAGCACCAGGGCCGCGGCCTCGGCGGGCGGATCATGGCCCTGCTGACCGCCGAACTGGAGAGCCGGGCCCCGGCGGGCGCCTACGTCTCGCTGATCGCCGACGGTGACGCCCGCCGGCTCTACGCCCGGTACGGCTTCCGGGAGACCGCCCCGCACTCGGTGGGCATGCACCGCCTGGTCTGAGCCCGTTCCCGGGGTCGGCGGCCGCCCGGGTGCGGAGGCCTCGGTGGCCCGCGACGCGGGGTGACAATACGACAGTTGGTGTGCGACGCTGCATCCTCGCGCGGAGCCGACCGCGCTGCGGGGGAACCGGGGGACGGCCGCGTGGACGACGAACTGCAGCCGAGCGGGCCCCGCCACGACGGGCGAAGCGGCCCGGACGACCGCGCGGGCGACACCGACCGCGCGGGCGGGTCGGCCGGCCGGACCGTGGGCGTCCTGGTCGCCCTCGTGGGCCTGCTCCTCGCGGCCTCGGCCCTGCGGCCGGACGGCGGTCTGCTCGGTGCGCCCGCCGCCACGGTGCCGGTGGAGGCCCTCGGACTCGTCCTGCTGCTCGTGCTCGGCTGGCTGTTCGTCATCGGCCGCTTCGCGCTGCGCTTTCGCGCGGAGGTCCGCCACCTCGACGGGCCGACGCCGTGGGCGGAGCGCCTGCGGGAGGCCACCGCGGTCCTGCTGCCCGGGGCCGCCGCCGCGGTGCCGGTGCTGCTGTTCGTCTTCCACGGGCGGGCGGTCAAGGACTCGGTCGATCCGCCGTCGCTGCCGCCGGTGCCGGACTTCACCCCGCCCCCGGCGTCGCCGCCGCCGGTCTGGCCCGACCCGGTGTCCGGCAAGAGCTGGCTCTCGACGGTGATCCCCGTGGTGTTCGGCGCGCTCGCCGTCGCCCTGGTGGTCGTCGTGGTGGTGGTCGCCGTCCTGCTGCTGCGGCGGCTGCGGATCGCCCGGCGGCCGCCGCCGGCGCGACTGCCCGCCGCGCCGGCCCGAGGTGAGGACGCCCTGGCCGCCGCGGTCGACACCGCCCGGCGCGCCCTCACCGGCGCCGACGCGCGGGCGGCGGTGATCGCCTGCTACGCCGCGATGGAGGCCTCGCTGGCGGCCTCCGGACTGTCCCGCCGGGCTCCCGAGAGCCCGACCGAACTGCTGGAGCGTGCGGTGACCGACGACCGCGTCGACCCCGTCCACGCGCGGGCGCTCACCGCGCTGTTCCGGGAGGCCCGGTACTCCACCCACCCGATGGACGAGACCCATGTGCGCCGGGCGCGGTCGGCCCTCGACGCGCTCGCCGAGCGACTGGCTGACCGGGCCGGGCCACCACCGGAGCCCGCGACGGCGGGGGCAGCCGGGGCAGCCGCCGCAGCCGGGTCGGCCGGTACCGGAGGCCACCGATGAGCGCCCGCCGGAACGGGCGACAGGCCGACCCTGCCGGCTCCTCCGCCGCCCCCGCCCCCGCAGCCGTGGACCCGAAGGGCCGGGCCGGTGGCGAGCTCGCCGCACCCGGCTCGGTCCGGCACAGCCTGATCGAGCTGACAGTGGCCGCCGTACTGGCCGAGGTCCTGTTCGCGCTGGTCGGCGGCGCGCCCGCGGCCGCCGCCGGAGCCGTCCTGCTGACCGCCACCGGGCTGGTCGCCGGCCGGTACGTGGCCGGTGCGGGCTTCCTCGACATCGGCCTGCGCGACCGGCAGCGCGTGATGGACTCCCGGGAGCCGGGCCTCGGCGACTGGCGCTGGACCGTCCGTCAGGGCCTCGACCCGAACGGCGACGCCCGGCCCTTGCGCGGCCGGCTCCGGCGGCTCTTCGCGGCGCGCCTGTCCGAGACCCACGGCGTCTCGCTCGACACCGACCGCGCCCGGGCCGCCGAACTGATCGGTCCCCGGCTGTGGCCGTGGATCGACCCGGACGCCGCGGACCCGGACGCGGCCCTCCCGGGCCCCGTCCTGCTCGCCCTCGTCGACCGGCTCGAATCCCTCCAGCCGCCCGGCCCCAGGCCGTCGAAGTCCGGGTAGCCGGCGCCGTCCCCGAGGGACGCCCAGCACCCGCCGTTTCCCCGCACCCCCGCCGGACCCGGTAGTTGGCCGGCCGACGCCGCCCTTCAGGAGAACCATGACCGCCGTTCCCCAGGCCCCCGTCCCGGACACCGAGCACGCCCCGGTGGCCGAGCAGTCCCCGGGGCGTCCGGCCGAGGCCCAGGTGCTGACGCCGCAGGAGGCCGGCCGCCGCGCCCGCGCGGTGGTCGAGGAGATCGAACGCGCCGTGGTCGGCAAGCCCGAGGCCCTCCGGCTGGTGATGCTGGGGGTGCTGGCCGGCGGCCACGTGCTGATCGAGGACCTCCCCGGGCTCGGCAAGACCCTGCTGGCCCGCTCCTTCGCCACCACCCTCGGCCTGGACTTCCGCCGGATCCAGTTCACCCCCGACCTGCTGCCCTCGGACGTCACCGGAGCGCCGTTCTACGACCGGCGCAGCGGCGAGATGGTCTTCCGCCCCGGGCCGCTCTTCACCCAGCTCCTGCTGGCCGACGAGATCAACCGCACCCCGCCGAAGACCCAGGCCGCGCTGCTGGAGGCGATGGCCGAGGGCCAGGTCTCCGTCGACGGCGCCACCCGCCGGCTGCCGCAGCCGTTCGTGGTGATCGCCACCGCCAACCCGATCGAGTACGAGGGCACCTACTCGCTGCCGGAGGCGCAGCTCGACCGCTTCCTGCTCCGGGTGCGGATGGGCTACCTCACCACCGGTCTGGAGGCCTCCATGCTCCGGGCCCGGCTGGACCGCGCGGTGCCGGAGCCGGTCCTGGAGACGGTCAGTAGTCCGGCCGAACTCCTCGCCATGCGGGCGGCGTTGGAGCGGGTCGAGGTCGACGACGACCTGGTCGACTATGTGATCGCGCTGGTCCACGCCACCCGCAACGACCCGCAGATCCAGGTCGGCGCCTCGCCCCGGGGCGGTCTCGCCCTGGTCCAGCTGGCCCGGGCCCGCGCGATGCTGGAGGGCCGCGACTACCTGACCCCGGAGGACGTCAAGGCGCTCGCCGTTCCGGCCCTGGCCCACCGCATCACCCTGACCCCGGAGTTGTGGGTGCGCCAGGTCGAGGCGGACGACGTGCTGGCGCACCTGGTCGCCGCCGTCCCGGCGCCGCAGACCCTGCCGCGCGCGGGCGGTGGGCCGGGGAGCGGCCCGGTGGACGCCCCGGACGCCGCCCGGTGAACCCCGAGCCCTCCGCCGCCGACCGGCCCGGGCAGCAGGCCCGCCGGCTCGCCGCCCAGAGCGCGGGACCCGGCGGGCGCCCGGTACGGCGGCTCGCCGGCCCGGCCGCCGGCCCCGGTGCGCGCCCCACCCGCGGCCGCCCGGCCCGGACCGCCCGGACCGGAGGGCCGACCGGTACGCGGTCCGGCCTGGGCGCCGGCCCGCGCACCGGCCCGGACACCGCCCGGCGGACTGCCACCCGGGGCCCGGAGCAGGCCGCCGCGCGCCTGGTCGCCCGCAGCGCCCGGGCCACCGCGGCCGGCCTGCCGAGCACCCCGCCCTCCCCGCACTGGCGCCCCGGCGAGCGGACCCTGCGCCTGCTCACCGTCGCCACCGTCGCGGCTGTCGCCGCGCTGGCCACCGGCCACGCCTGGCTGCTCGCGCTGGCCGCCGGCCCGGCCGTCCTGCTCGCCCTGGCGGCCCCGGGCACCGGCCGGCCGTCCCGGCTGGCCGCCGAGAACAGCGTCGAGCCGAGCCGCTGCCTGGAGGGCGAGCCGATCACCGTACGGGTCACCGTCCGCCACGACGGACGGATCGGCCGGCTCGACCCGGCCGTCGCCCTCGGCCCCGGCGTCGCCCTGACGGCGGTGACCGTCGGCGCCACCGAGGTCGACCTGGTGCTCCGAGCCGAACGCTGGGGCCGCTGGACCCTGGGCAGCGTCGACATCGACGTCTACGACGCCGGCGGTCTGGCCCGCCGGACGGTGCGCACCGACCTCGGCACGGTGGACGTCTTCCCGGTACCGAGCGCGGCCCGACTCACCCCGATCCCGGTACGGCTGCCCGAACGACTCGGCGAGCACACCACCGCGCACGAGGGCACCGGCGTCGAGGTCGTCGGAGTGCGCCCGCACGTGCCCGGTGAGCGCCAGCGGCGCATCCACTGGCCGTCGACCACCCGCCGCGACGCCGTCCAGATCAACCAGTTCGCGGCGGAGCGGGCCGCCGACGCGGTCGTCCTGCTGGACACGCTGGCCGACTTCCTGGACGCGGCCACCGGCCGGTCCAGCCTCGACGAGACGCTGCGCGCGGCCGGCGGTCTGACCCGCGCCTACCTGCGCCGGCACGACCGGGTCGGCCTGATCGCGGTCGGCGGGAAGCTGCGCTGGCTCGCCGCGGGCAGCGGGGACCGGCACTTCTACCGGATGGTGGAGAGCGTGCTGGAGGTCCGTCAGGACCGGGGCCACCGCGGCCCCCTGGTGCCCCGGCTCCCGGCGGCGGCGCTGCCCGGCCACGCGCTGGTGTACGCCTTCACCTCCCTCGCCGACCAGCGCATCCTGGACGTGCTCGGCCAGGTCCGCGACCGCGGCAACCCGCTGGTCGTGGTGGAGGTCCCGGCCGGCGAACCGGCGGTGGAGCCCGGTGACGAGATCGGCGCGGTGGCCCTGCGGCTCTGGCACGCCGAACGCGAGGCGATGCGCTCGGCGCTGCGCGCCCGCGGCATCCCGGTGGCCCGCTACACCCCGGGCGAGGCGCTCGACCTGGCGCTCGCGCCACTGCTGCGCCGCCGGATCGGGGGAGGAGCCCGATGACCACCGTCGACGACACCCCGACCGCCGCCCCGACCGCGGTCGCTGATTCGGTCGCTGCCGAGCCTGGGATCGCGCCCGCCGCCCGGTGGGTCGGGTGGGCCGAGCGGGCCGCGCTGCGCTGCACCGGCGTCGCGCTGGCGCTCACCGCCGCCGGGGTCGGCGGCACCGTCGACGGCGCGGTGGACCGGTTCGGCCCGGTCGCCGCGGTCGTCGCCGCGGTCTTCGCCCTCTGGGCCGCCCCGCCGCTGGACGAGCCGCCGCGCCGCCCGCACAGCTGGCCCGGTCGGCTCGCCGCGTCGCGCAGCACCGTGCTGGCGGCCGGGAGCGTGCTGCTGGCCGCGCTGGGCGAGCCCCCGTTCGGCGACATCGCGGCGGTGGCCGCGCTCCTGATCGGCTACCTGCTGCTGGTCGACGTCCTCGGCCCGCAGCGCGACCGCGTCCGGCCCGTGCACGCACTGGCCGCCCTCGCCGCGTCCGGCCTGGTCCTGTCCGTCGCCCTCGCGTCGACCGGCGCGGGGGAGTGGTCGCGCCCGATCGCCCTGGCCGGCCTGGCGGCCGCGGCCTGGGGCGTCACCCAGGCGCTCCGACCCCGGCCCGGCCCCCGGGCACGGCCGACGGAGCCGCACCCCGGCGACTGAGCGCCCGCGGGCCCGCGCCGGGTCGCCGGTCGCCCGGTGCCGGGGTGTTCCGCCGTCGCCGTGCGCGCCCCGGGACCGAGCCGGGTGGCCGTGTGCGGCGCTCCGGGCACCGGCCCGGGCCGGGCTGCGCCGCCTCCCCGACTCGCCCCGCCGGCGCCGCTCGCGCGGGGTGCTCCGGTGCCCGGGGTCGCCGGTCGCCCGGTGCCGGGGTGTTCCGCCGTCGCCGTGCGCGCCCCGGTCGTGCGCCCCCCGACTCGCCCCGCCGGGCGCCGCTCGTGCCGGATGCTCCGGTGCCCGGGGGTCGCCCCGTGTGGGCCGAAGGTCGCGCGCTGGCTACGATCGGTGAGCACGGGGCAGAAGGATGCGCCGGGCCGCGCGGCCGGCGCACGGCGAGGAACACTGTGGGAGAGACGATGGCACACGCACGGGCCGGGCAGCAGGCGCAGCCGGACGACCTGGTGGACGTGGCACGGTTGGTGACGGCGTACTACACGCTGCACCCGGACCCGGAGGAGCCGGGCCAGCGGGTGGCGTTCGGCACCTCGGGGCACCGCGGCTCCTCGCTGGACGCCGCGTTCAACGAGGACCACATCGCCGCCACCACGCAGGCGATCTGCGAGTACCGGGTGGCCCAGGGGACCACCGGCCCGCTCTTCCTCGGCGCGGACACCCACGCCCTGTCCGAGCCGGCCCGGGCGACCGCTGTCGAGGTGCTGGCGGCCAACGGCGTCACCGTCCTGCTGGACAGCTCCGACGGCTACACCCCCACCCCGGCCGTCTCGCACGCGATCCTGGCCCACAACCGGCGCCACCCGCAGGCGCTGGCCGACGGCATCGTGGTGACGCCCTCCCACAACCCGCCGCGCGACGGCGGGTTCAAGTACAACCCGCCGAGCGGCGGTCCGGCCGGTTCGGAGGCCACCGGCTGGATCCAGGACCGCGCCAACGCCCTGATCCGGGACGGCCTGCGGGGCGTCAAGCGGGTGCCCTACGCCCGTGCCCTGGCCGCCGCGACCACCGGCCGCCACGACTACCTCACCGCCTACACCGAGGACCTGGTCTCGGTGCTGGACCTCGACGCGGTGCGGGCGGCGGGCCTGCGGATCGGCGCCGACCCGCTGGGCGGGGCGTCGGTCGCCTACTGGGGCCGGATCGCCGAGACGCACCGGCTGGACCTGACCGTCGTCAACCCGGTCACCGACCCGACCTGGCGGTTCATGACGCTGGACTGGGACGGCAAGATCCGGATGGACTGCTCCTCGCCGGCCGCGATGGCCTCGCTGATCGAGCGCCGGGACCGGTTCGCGATCGCCACCGGCAACGACGCGGACGCCGACCGCCACGGCATCGTGACGCCGGACGGCGGCCTGATGAACCCGAACCACTACCTGGCCGTCGCCGTCGACTACCTGTACCGCCACCGCGCCGACTGGCCGGTGGACGCGGCGGTGGGCAAGACGCTGGTGTCCTCCTCGATGCTGGACCGGGTCGCCGCCGACCTCAAGCGGGACCTCGTCGAGGTGCCGGTCGGCTTCAAGTGGTTCGTCGACGGGCTGCTGGAGGGCTCGATCGCGTTCGGCGGGGAGGAGTCGGCCGGGGCGTCGTTCCTGCGCCGCGACGGCGGGGTGTGGACCACCGACAAGGACGGCATCCTGCTGGCCCTGCTGGCCTCGGAGATCACCGCGGTGACCGGCCGCACGCCCAGCGAGTACTACCGCGACCTCACCGACCGTTTCGGCGCCCCCGCCTACGCCCGGGTGGACGCCCCGGCCGACCGCGAGCAGAAGGCGCTGCTGGCCCGGCTGTCGCCGGAGCAGGTCCGCGCCGGCGACCTGGCGGGCGAGGCGGTCACCGCCGTCCTCACCGAGGCGCCCGGCAACGGCGCCGCGATCGGCGGGATCAAGGTCTGCACCGAGAACGCCTGGTTCGCGGCCCGCCCCTCGGGCACCGAGGACGTCTACAAGATCTACGCCGAGTCCTTCCACGGCGCCGACCACCTCGCCCGGGTCCAGGCCGAGGCGCGCGAACTGGTCAACGAGGTCCTCGCGGGCCCGGCGGCCTGACCTCCCGCTCCGCACCTGCCGTTCCGCACCTGCCGCTTCGCGGCGCCGGGCCCCGGCCCGGCGCCGCGGGGAGCCGGCGGCCCGTCCGGGGCTCAGGGCCCGGCGGTGGCGGGTTGCTCGGCGTCACCGAAGCGCGCCAGGGTCAGTGCGCCCAGGACCGCGGCGGCGAACCCGGCGACGGCGAGCGGCGTCGCGTCGTGACGGGTGTGGTCGCCGAGCAGCAGCACCCCGACGATCGCGGGGCCCAGGGTCTCGCCGAGCACCATCGCCGCCGTCGCGGCGGTGACCGACCCGCTCTGCATG
This sequence comes from Kitasatospora sp. NBC_01246, assembly GCF_036226505.1. Taxonomy (NCBI): domain Bacteria; kingdom Bacillati; phylum Actinomycetota; class Actinomycetes; order Kitasatosporales; family Streptomycetaceae; genus Kitasatospora; species Kitasatospora sp. NBC_01246. Next base: position 8,046,139 of record NZ_CP108484.1, read on the forward strand.
GCCCAGGTGAGCGCGGTGAAGCCGCCCAGCCCGGCGACGGCGATCGCGTACGCCGAGGGTTCGCCGAACAGCTCCGGCAGCCGTGCCCCCGGCAGGACCCGGACCGCGACGCCCACCACCCCGAACTGCAGACCGGCCACCAGGCCGAGCAGCGGGGCGCGCCGCGCCCCGGCCAGGTGGACCACCGCCCACCCCACGGCTGTCAGGGCGACCGAGACGAGCAGCACGCCGAGGCGCAGCGGCTGGTCGCCGGACCCGCGGCCGTCGTGTCCGGCGGTGAGCGCGAGGACGCAGAGCCCGGCGCAGACCGAGGCCACCCCGATCCACTCGCTGCGCCGCAGCCGGATCCGCAGCACCCGGGACGCCCCCACGGCGGTGACGGCGAGGGCGGAGGCCAGGGCGGCCTCGACCTCGTAGAGCGGCAGCCGCTCCAGCGCGACCAGCTCGGCGGCGAACCCGAGCATGTCCATTCCGACACCCACCAGGAACGGCCACTGGCGGAACGCCCCGGCGAGCGCGGCGGCCTCGCCCGCGTGGTGGCCCACCGCGGCGCGGCGCGCGCCCACCGCCTGGAGGACGGTGGCCGAGCCGGTGAGGAGGGCGGCCAGGAGCGCCGCCAGCAGGCCGAGGAGCATGGGCCGACGCTACGGATCCGGGGCCGGGCGGGCACCCGGCTCGCCGGTCGCGGGGGCCGGATCGCCGCCGCCGTCACCCGCCCGGACGTGCCCCGGTGCGACCGGGACGGACGGTCGGCCCGCCGCGTCCCGCGAGCGCGTCCCGCCGCGTGACACCGCTGATCGACGTACCGTCACACATGCGCCTGACGATGTGTCGGCCGATCGGCGGGGGTCGACCGGCGGGTCTGTTTCCGGCCCGGTGACTGGTTGTCATGCGCAGATTCGACAGCAAGTTACTTTTCGGTAATCTCAGGGTGTCCCGCGGGTGAACCACCCGCCGCTCCCTGAAGGAACCTCACGTGCGCCTCCCCTGGTCCCGCCGGTCCGGCCGCCTCGTCCGCTCGGCCCTGGCCGTCGCCGCAGCCACCACCCTGTTCGCCGCCGTCCCGCCTCCGTCGGCCCTCGCGGCCCCCGCCGAGGGTGCCACCGCCGACGGCGGGACGGCCCACCTCGACGCCGTCGAGCGTGCGCTGCGCGAGGTGTCACCCGGTCTGGAGGGCTCGGTCTGGGAGCGCACCGAGGGCAACGCGCTGGCCGGCACCGCCGACGATCCGGCCGGCTGGCTGCTCCAGACGCCCGGCTGCTGGGGTGACGCCGGCTGCGCCGACCGCCGGGGCACCCGTGCGCTGCTGGCCAGGATGCAGGCGGACGTCGCCTCGGCCACCCGGACGGTCGACGTCTCCACCCTCGCGCCGTTCCCCAACGGCGGCTTCCAGGACGCGCTGGTGGCGGGGCTCAAGGCCTCGGTCGCGGCCGGCCACCGCCCCCAGGTGCGGATCCTGGTGGGCGCGGCGCCGCTCTACAACGCCAACGTCCTCCCCTCCCGCTACCGCGACGAGCTGCTGGCCAGGCTCGGCCCCGCGGCCGGCTCGGTGACGCTGAACGTCGCCTCGATGACCACCTCCCGCACGGCGTTCTCCTGGAACCACTCCAAGCTGCTGGTGGTCGACGGCCGGAGCGTGATCGCCGGTGGCATCAACGGGTGGAAGGACGACTACCTGGACACCGCGCACCCCGTCTCGGACGTCGACCTCGCCCTGACCGGCCCGGCCGCCACCTCGGCCGCGCGCTACCTGGACACCCTGTGGGCGTGGACCTGCGGCCGCACCGGCCTGTTCGACAACGCGTGGTTCGCCTCCTCCGACGGCGGTGCCTGCCGGCCCTCGATGGAGCGGGACACCAACCCCGCCGCGCCCGCCACCGGCAGCGTTCCGGTGATCGCCGTCGGCGGCCTGGGTGTCGGCGTCAAGGCCGCGGACCCCGCCTCGGCCTACCGGCCCGCCCCGGTCGCCGGGGTGTCCGAGACCCAGTGCGGTCCGCTGGCCCTGCACGACAACACCAACGCCGACCGCGACTACGAGACGGTCAATCCCGAGGAGAACGCCCTGCGCGCGCTCGTCGGCAGTGCGAGCAGCCACATCGAGATCTCCCAGCAGGACATGAACGGCACCTGCCCGCCGCTGCCGCGCTACGACGCCCGGCTCTACGACCTGCTGGCCGCCAAGCTGGTGGCCGGGGTCAAGGTGCGGATCGTGGTCAGCGACCCGGCGAACCGGGGCGCGGTCGGCAGCGGGGGCTACTCGCAGATCAAGTCGCTCTCCGAGGTCTCCGACGTGCTGCGGGCCCGGCTGACCCGGCTGACCGGCGACCCGGCGAAGGCGGGCGCCGCGCTCTGCGGCAACCTCCAGCTCGCGTCCTTCCGCGCCGCGCCGACCGCCACCTGGGCGGACGGGCACCCGTACGCGCTGCACCACAAGCTGGTCGCGGTCGACGGCTCGGCCTTCTACGTCGGGTCGAAGAACCTCTACCCGGCCTGGCTGCAGGACTTCGGCTACGTGGTCGAGGACAAGGGCGCGGCGGCCCAGCTGGACCGCGACCTGCTGGCGCCGGAGTGGACGTACTCGCAGGCCGCCGCGACCGTCGACTGGACGACCGGGCTCTGCCGGGCTTGATCCTCGGACCCCAGGACCACACCTGACGGTCGGTTCGCGCCCGCCCGCCCCCGCCCCGCCGGCGGGTGGCCCCGGCCCCGGGCGGTCAGCCGGCGTCCCGGTGCCCGGGCGCGCCCTCGGTCCACCGGTCCTGGACGGGCTCCCGGCCGCGGCAGGGGAGGTGCCGGTTCAGCGCGTCGCCGCAGTTGGCGGCCACCGCGCGGCGCAGCAGGGCGGTCAGCCGGGCGGTGACCGGGCGGACCAGCCCGAGCAGGAGGGCGATGGCCCGGCGGTCGAGGCGTTCGACGGCCGCGGCCAGGGCTCGGCCCCCGTGCACCAGAGCGGTACAGGTCAGGGCGGTGCGGCGGGCGGCATGGTGCGAGAGTCTGCGGAACCGGTTCACATGGATGCAACATTCCGGCCACCCGGCCGGTTCTGGCCGGTTTCCCCTCCCTGGTGGCGAACGATTCGGCACGCGCCTCCCCCGTACCCGGCCCGCCGTGGCGCACGCGGTGGCGCGTGCGCTGGCGCGACGGTGGCGCGAGCGGCGGCCGGCGGCTCTCCTCAGCCGCCCTGGAGCTCAGCCGTCCTGGAGCTCAGCCGTCCTGGAGGTCAGTCGCTCTGGAGCGTGCCCGCCTCCTGGCGGATCAGCTCGCGCAGCGCCGCCAGCCGGGGCCGGCCGTCGTCGAGCCGCCACTGCATCTCCAGCGGCAGGGTGGCCCGGCCGGCGAGCGGGACGGTGACCACCTCCTCGGTGAGGTGACCGGTCATCGAGCGGGGGACGAGCGAGAACGCCCGGTTCTGGGAGAGCAGGTAGAGCCGTGAGCCGACGATGCGCGGCGGGCTCACCAGGACCGGCGGCTCCACGCCGTGCTCGGAGCAGAGTCCGAGGACGTGGTCGTAGTAGCGCGGGTGCTGCTCGCGGGGCCAGAGCAGCAGCGGGAGGTCCCGCAGCTCGGACAGCCGGACGGCGTCGCGCCCGGCCAGCGGGTGGTCGCGGCCCAGCGCGACCCGGACGGGCTCGTCGGCGAGGGTCTCCCGCCGGTAGCCGGGCACCTCGTCGAGGAAGCGGCCCAGGCCGATGTCGGCCAGCTCGGCGGCCAGCGTCGAGGAGACGCGGCCGGTGTCGACGGCGAGCTCCGCGGTGTCCAGCGCGGGCAGTTCGCGCTCGGCCCGGCTGACCACGGCGGGCAGCAGCCGGTTCATCACGCTGGGGGAGGCGACGATCCGGGCGGTGCCCGTCCGCGCCTCCTCGTGCAGCCGGACCCGGGCGAGCAGGGCGGCGGCCTGGCCGAGGAGCCGGGCGCTCTCGTCGGCCATCACCTCGCCCGCCGGGGTGAGGACGACGGCCCGGCGGCTGCGGTCGAAGAGCTCGACGCCGACCGCCCGCTCCAGCCGGGCGACCTCCTGACTGACCGTCGGCTGCGAGATGTGCAGGCGCTCGGCGGCGCGGCCGAAGTGCAGACCGTCGGCGACCGCGAGGAAGACTTCGAGCTGACGCAAGGTGAATCCCATAGTCGAAACCCTATGGGAAGGCCCGGTACTCCTTCTGGATCCCGATGCGAACCGTCCCTAGGCTGACCGGAACTGCCACAGCGTGGTGGCACCCCAGAGAGAGTTCGTGCCTCCCATGAGCGGACTGCCCATCCGGATCTCCGACGACGTCGCCCGGGCCGTCGCCGACGGCGCGCCCGTCGTCGCCCTGGAGTCGACCATCTTCACGCACGGCCTTCCGCGGCCCCGCAACCTGGAGGTCGCGCTGGAGGCGGAGGATCGGTTGCGAGCCGCCGGGGTCGTCCCGGCGACGATCGGCGTCTTCGCCGGGGTGCCCACCGTGGGACTCGGCCCGGACCAGATCAAGGAACTGTCCGAGTCGGACGACCTGGACAAGGCGAGCCTGCGCGACCTGCCGGTGGTCGCCGCGCTGGGCCGGCACGGCGGGACGACCGTCGCGGCCACCGCCTTCCTCGCCCACCGGGCGGGGATCCGGGTCTTCTCCACCGGCGGGCTGGGCGGCGTGCACTTCGGCGCGGCCGAGAGCTTCGACGAGTCCGCCGACCTCACCACGCTGGCCGCCACGCCCGTCACCGTGATCAGCGCGGGCGTGAAGTCGATCCTGGACATCCGGGCCACCCTGGAGCGCTTCGAGACGCTCAACATCCCCGTCATCGGCTACCGGACGCGCCGGTACCCCGGCTTCTACGTCACCGACTCCGGGCACGAGATCGCCTACCGGGTGGACTCCCCGGAGGAGGCCGCGCGGATCATCGCGGCCCGGGACGGGCTGGAGCTGCCCCAGGCCGTGCTGATCGCCAACCCGGTGGACCCGGCCGAGCAGTTGCCGCCCCAGGAGCTCGACGCGCTGCTGACCAGGGCCTGGGCCGAGGCCGAGCGCCGGGGCATCACCGGCAACGCCTCGACGCCGTTCCTGCTCGACTTCATCCAGCGCGACACGCAGGGCCGCAGCCTGGACGTCAACGTCGCGGTCTACCGGGGCAACGTCCGACTCGGCGGCCGGATCGCCACCGCGCTGGCGGCGCTGCGGGGCGGGGAGTAGCGCCGGTGATCGAGGTGCTCGGGGTACTCGGCGACCTCGTCGAGGACGTCGTCGTCTGGGTCGACGGGCCGCTGCGGCACGGCACCGACTCCACGGCCAGGGTCTTCCGGCGGCGCGGCGGCAGCGCGGCGAACGTCGCGGGATTCGCCGCCGGGCAGTGGCCCGCACGGTTCCTCGGCTGCGTCGGCGACGACCCGGCGGGGGACGCTCTGGTCGCCGAACTGGCGGGCCACGGCGTCGACGTACGGGTCGTCAGGCGGGGGCAGACGGGCAGCATCGTCGTCCTCGTCGACGACGCCGGGGAGCGGACGATGCTCCCCGACCGGGGCGCGGCCACCCTGCTGGACACCGTGCCGGACGAGTGGCTCGCCGGTCTGACCCACCTGCACGTGCCCGCCTACTCCTTCGACGGGGAGCCGGTCGGGAGCGCGGCGGCCGACGCCCTGCGGCGGGTGCGCCGGGCGGGCGGCACCACCTCGCTCGACGCCTCCTCGACCGGCATGCTCGCCGGCTTCGGCCGGGAGCGCTTCCTCGCCCTGGCCGCCGAGTTGACGCCCACCCTGCTGTTCGCCAACCAGGAGGAGGCCGCTCTCCTCGGGCTTCTGGTGGAGGGCCGGCCCGGCCCGGAGCGGGCCCGGCTGGCGGGCACCACGGTGGTCACCAAGGCCGGCGCGGCGGCGACCACCGTGGACGCGCCCGGGCGGGCCCCCTTCGCGGTCCCCGTCCCGCCGGTCGGCGAGGTCCGCGACCTCACCGGCGCCGGCGACGCGTTCGCCGCGGGCTTCCTGGCCGGCTTCCTGGCCGAGGTCGGCCTGCGCGAGGCCACCGAGCGCGGCCACCGCTGCGCCGCCAGGGTGCTGGCCTCGCCCGGGGCGTCCTTCGGCCCCCGCTGACCCGCCCGCCGCCGGTCGGCGGGGGCGGCCCGGATACCATTCCCCCCGTGTCGGTCAACATAGAACTCGCCCTCTTCGTCGACGGCCTCACCGGCCGGGAGCAGGCGTGGGAGGTGGTGCACGCCCTCGCCGCCGTGCTGCGGGACGAGCGGATCGACGACGAGGTGCGGATCGGCGTGGGCGAGCTGGACGGGGAGTTCATCGTCTCGGGCGAGAGCGAGTACCCGCTGGTCATCACCCGCTTCTACGCCTGGCGGCCGGCGTTCGAGCGCGCCGTCACCGAGGCCGTCGGGAAGGTCGCGCCGCACGCCCGCCCGGCCGTCGAGTGGGGCTACCCGGACGAGCGCTGAGCGGACGGGCACGGGCTGACACGCCCACGGACGGCGCAGAGTCCGGCGCCGCGCACGGCCGGTCCGATAGGGATGGCTCGTCCATCGCCGATCCGCGATGGCTCCTCCCCCGCCGATCCGAAAGGCCGACCCATGCTCCTGCTCAGCCCGATGCCGAAGCCGCTCCGCCACGCCGTCCGCGCGGCCGGTGCCGTCCTGCTGCTCGCCGCTCCGCTGCTGGCCGCCCACCCGGCGGCCGCCGAAGGCCCGAAGACGCCCCAGGAGGCCGCCGTCTGCCGCGGCGTGGTGGGCACCCTGGTCGGCGGATCCCTGCTGTTCGGCCCGGGCGGCGTCAACGCGGTCTGCGCCGTCCAGCCCGAGAAGACCCCGGCCGACGACCTGTCCTGACCCCCGGCCCGGGGCCCGCCGCCGCAGCTCCGATACCGGGGTGCGGAGCTGCGGCGACGTCGTGGATACTGATCGCCGCGCAGGAGGGACGCCCTGGGTCTCTCGGCGTCCCCTGGATCGGCGCGCCACCAGAACGTCACACCAGGGGGATCAACTTTGTCGTTCCACCGTCGCGTTGGCATAGCCATCGCCGTCGCCTGCTCGGCCGGCGCGGGAACCGCGCTGCCTTCGGTCGCGCAGGCCGAGACCGCCGTGCTCTACGTGGACAACAGCACCACCGCGCACTGCTCGGACGCCGGGGTCGGCACCCAGGCCCAGCCGTACTGCGGCATCCAGGCCGCCGCGGACGCGGCCCAGCCGGGGCAGACCGTCCAGATCGCCCCGAACCGCACCTACCAGGGCATGATCACGGTCAGGCGCTCGGGCCTGCCCGGCAAGCCGATCGTCTTCAAGGCCGACATCCCCTACAAGGTCCCGGCGACGAGCGTCGAGGTCGGTCAGCAGGACGGGCCGGACGCACCCGGCTACGGCTTCCTCATCTCGGGCGTGCACGACGTCACCGTGACGGGCCTGCAGATCATGGCCCCGCAGGAGGGCGTGCTCGTCAAGGACTCCGAGCGGATCGTCCTGGACCGCACCATCGTGGGCGCGGGAAGCGGCGGCGCGGCCCAGCCGGGCCCGGCAGTCCGGATCACCGGCCACAGCGCCGGCGTCACGGTGAGCCGCAGCCAGATCGCCTCGGCCGGCCCGATCGGCGTGGCGGTCGAGGCCGGGGTGACGGGCACCGTCCTCACCACCAACCTGGTGACCGAGACGGACGGCCGGGGCGTGCTGGTCACCGACGCCCCCGGCACCGTCGTGGTCGGCAACACCTTCGGGCGGAACTGCCTGAGCGACATCGAACTCGCGGGCAACTCCTCCGGCGCGACCGTCGAGAACAACGTGCTGGCGAAACGCCCGGCGGACTGGTGCGGCGGCGTACCGGTCTCCTCGGTCGCGCTGACGGTGTCGGCGGGCTCGACCCAGGGCACCAAGGTCGACTACAACAGCGTCCAGCCCGCGCCGGGCGCGGCCGCCTACGCGTGGGGCGGCACCTCCTACGCCACGGCGGCGGCCTTCCGGGCCACCGGCCAGGGCGCCCACGACAACGGGGCCGACCCGGGCTTCTCCCAGTCGACCTCGGACTACCGGCCGATCGCGGTCGAGGGTCTGACGGACGCCGCCGACGCCTCGGCGCCCGGCGCCCTGGACACCGACCTCTACGGCGACCCGCGCGCCGACCACCCGAAGATCGCCAACACCGGTACCGGCAACGGCTACCAGGACCGCGGCGCCGTGGAACTGCAGGACACCATGAGCGTCATGGTGTCGGCGCTGCCCTACTCGACCACCGGGCACCCGCTGAACGCCCGGGCCACGGTCTGGTACACCCCCGGCTGGGCACCGGTCGGCGCCACCCTGGACTTCGGTGACGGCACCGCGCCGGTCCCGGTGAACTCGGGCAACATCACGATCGATCACGACTACCCGGCCGGCGGCAGTTACACGCTGACGCTCACCGCGACCAGCGAGACCGGCCTGGTCCGCACCTCCACCGGGACGGTGAAGCTGGCCCCGGTGGGCGAGCTCCGCCCGTCCTTCGGGGTGTACCAGCCCGATCGCACCGTCGCCCGGGTCACCGTCACGGACCGGACCGTCAGCCCCTGGCCGGTGGCCCGCTACGTCATCGACTTCGGTGACGGCACGGCCCCGGCCGTCAGCGAGGGACCGACCCCGCCGAGCGGTGTCACCCACGACTACGGCGTGGCCGGCACGTACACCGTCACCGAGACCGTCGTCGACGACCACGGCCGGACCGGCAGCACCGGGACCCAGCTGTACGTCGCCGGTCCGCAGGCCGGCGTGCCGTTCGCCGGCTACTTCGGCGGCCCCACCAGCCACGTCGGGCTCTTCGACAAGGGCCGTTGGGCGCTCTCCTACCAGAAGGCCTCCGGCCAGGCGAACCTGGTCTGGAGCCTCGGGGACCCGGGGGATGTTCCGGTGGTCGGCGCCTGGGACAACACCTGCCAGTGCCAGTCCGGGATCTACCGTCCGAGCACGGGCACCTTCGCCCTGCAGCACTCCGACAAGTCCGTCTCCACGGTCCAGTTCGGGGAGCCGGGCGACCTCCCGGTGGTCGGTGCCTGGGACCACAACGGCCACGACCAGCTGGCCATCTTCCGTCCGAGCACCAGCACCCTCGCGGTGCGGCACGACAACGGCAGCGTCTCCACCATGGGCTTCGGCGACCAGGGCGACCTTCCGGTGGTGGGTGACTGGGACGGCGTGCACCACGCCCAGTTCGGCGTCTTCCGCCCCGGGCGGAACGAGGGCGACCCGAACCTGTTCATCCTGCGGCACGACGACGGCAGCGTCTCCACCGCCGCCTACGGCGTCAAGGGCGACCTTCCGGTGGTCGGCGACTGGCTGGGCCGGGGCCGGACGACCTTCGGGATCTTCCGTCCGAGCAGCCACGTCTTCGCCCTGAGCAACGCCTACGGCGGGCAGGGCGACTCGGTCTTCACGATCTACGGCTGATCCGGGCAGGGCCGGCGGAGGGCCGGGGCGCGCAGCGACCGCGTGCCCCGGCCCTCCGCCGTTTCGACGGCCGGCGCCTCACCCGGTGGGCCCGGGCTGTGCCGGGCCGAACGGTGCGGCGAGTGAGCTGAGTTCGGAGAGTTCGGTGAGTTCGGCCGGGGTGAGGGTGAGGTCGGCGGCCGCGGCGGAGTCGCGGATGCTGGCGGACCGGCGGGCGCCCGGGATCGGGACGACGGCGGGGGACAGTGCGAGCAGCCAGGCCAGGCCGATCCGCTGGGGCGAGACGCCCCGCTCGGCGGCGATCCGGTGGAACGCGCCGGACGTGACGGCGACGTCGTCGGGGCCGTCGAGGACGCTGCGCGACAGCCCGCCGAGCGGACTCCACGGCAGGAAGGCCAGCCCCAGGCGCTCGCAGAGCCGCAGCTCCGGCTCGGCGCGGCGGACGGCGGGGGAGAAGCGGTTCTGCACCGAGACCAGGCCGGCGCCCAGGATGTCCCGCGCGACCAGGATCTGCCCCTCGTCGACGTTGGAGATCCCCGCGGCCCGGATCTTCCCGGCATCCAGCAGCTCGCGCAGGGCGCCCACCGACTCGGCCCACGGCACCCGGGGGTCGGGCTTGTGCAGCTGGTAGAGGTCGATCGCCGCCACGCCCAGGCGCCGCAGCGAGCCCTCGCAGGCCTGCCGCAGCCGGTCCGGGCGGCCGTCGACCGTCCAGGAGCCGTCACCGGGCCGGCCGCGCCCGCCCTTGGTGGCGACCAGCACGGCGGCGCGGTCGGCGGCGGTCCGGCTCGCCAGCGCGCGGGCCACCAGCCTTTCGTTGTGGCCGAGTTCGCCGGCGTGCCAGTGGTAGGAGTCGGCGGTGTCGATCAGGGTGACCCCGGCGTCGAGCGCGCTGTGCAGGGTGGCCAGGGCGGAGGCCTCGTCCGGGCGGCCCTCGACGGAGAGCGGCATCGCGCCCAGCCCGATCGCGCCGACGGCCGCGGCGCCGATGGTGCGCTGTCGCACGTCACACCTCCCTCGGGGAGAGGGCGGCGGCGTCCGCCACGGCGCCCGGCAGCCAGTCGGCCAGCGGGGAGAACCGCAGGCCGAGCGCGACGGCGCGCCGGTCGTCCATCGGGTACCAGCGGTCGAAGGAGAACGGCGAGGCGTCCTCGCCGGCCGTCACCCGGTAGCGGGCGGTGGTCCCCAGCCGGTCGGCGATCAGCTCGCAGAGCCGGACCACGTCGAGCGCGTCCGGCGAGCACGCGTTCACCGGACCGGCGTCGTCGGAGGCCGCCGACCGCACCAGCGCGGCGGCGATCTCCTCGTGGTGGACGAAGGACGTGGGCCGCGGCCTCGCGTGCACCGCGACCGGCCGCCCGGCCGCGATCAGCTCCGTGTAGTGCGCCAGCCGGCCGGTGAAGTCCCGCGCCCCGCCGCCCAGGACGTGGGCGCTGCGCACGCTCGCCCAGGAGAACGGCGGATCCTGCGCGAGCACCGCCTCGGCCTGCCGCTTCCCCTCGGCGTACCCGGTCGCCTCGTCGGTGCGCCGGGCGAGCGCCGCCGGATCGTGCCACGGCAGCTCCGACGGGACGGCCCGGAGCGGGTCGACGGCGGACTCGGGCACCGGAACTCCCTCGGTGGTGCGCACCAGGGGCGAGGTGGCCGGGTCGTACACCTCCATCGTCGAGGTCATCACGTACCGGCCGGTGCGGCCGGCGAACACCCGGCGGGCGACGGCCGCCTGGACGGGGGTGTAGAGCACCTGGTCGATCACCGCGTCGAAGTCGCGGCCGCCGAGCGCGGCGGCCAGCCCGGTCTCGTCGGACCGGTCGGCGCGGACGTGGTCGACCCCGGGCGGCGGCGGGGTCGAGCCGCGGTTGACGAGGGTGACGCGGGTACCGGAGTCCCGTAGCAGGGTGACCAGGTGCAGGCCGAAGTACCGGCTTCCGCCGATGACGCAGACGTTTCGCATGCCCCCACTCTGCTGCCGTACCGTCATCAGCGGAACTACCGACCTGCTGAACGAGTCATCAGCAGAGCTGTCGACCGAGGGAGCGCGATGATCGACGTACGGAGGCTCGGCGTGCTGCGGGCGGTCGCCGAGCACGGGAGCTTCAACCGGGCGGCCACCGCCCTGCGGCTCACGCCGTCCGCGGTGTCCCAGCAGGTCGCCGCGTTGGAGCGGGGCCTGGGCACGGCGGTCGTGGAGCGTTCCACCCGGGGTGTGCGGCTCACCGAGGCCGGACAGCTGCTGGTGGAGGCGGCCACCGCGGTCGCCGCCGAACTGCGCCACGCGCAGGAGCAGATCGGCCGGCTGGGCGCGGCCCGGCCCCGGCTCACCCTCGCCACCTTCACCAGCGGCGGGCGGCACCTCCTGCCGGCGGCGCTGACCCGGTTCGCCGCCGACCACCCGGAGGTCGAACTGCGCATCCTGGAACGGGAGCCCGAGGACAGCCTGCCGATGGTGCGCGAGGGGGTGGCCGACCTCGCGCTCGCCTACCACTTCGACGGCCCCCTGCCGGTGCTCCCCGGAGACCGCTCCGGCCTCGACTGGACCCCGCTGATGGACGATCCGCTCTCGGTGGTGCTGCCCGACGGGCACCGGCTGGCCGGTCGCGAGGCCCTGGACCTCGCCGAACTCGCCGAGGAACGCTGGGTGCTGGGCTGCCTGAAGACCGAGACCTTCCTGCGCCGGTACGCGGCCGTGGCCGGCTTCGAACTGCGCGTGGCGGGTTCCACGACCGACTACTTCTTCGCCCGCACCCTGGTCGCGGCCGGGGTCGGCGTCTCGCTGGTCCCGTCCGTCGCGCTCGACCCGGTGCTGCCCGGCACCCGGGTGGTGCCGGTGGTGGCGCCCCGCCCCGCCCGGCACTTCGGGATCGCCGTCGCCCGGGGCCGGCGCCCGTCGCCGTACGCCGAGTCGCTGGCCGCGCTGCTCCGGGAGGGGGCCGCGGCGGGCGGGCGCGGGGTCCGGGGCTGACCGACCGGATGAGGCTGACGGGGCCGACCGGGCCGACCGGGCCGTTCGGAGCTGTCCGGACGGCCCGGGCGCACGTTCGGCGCGCGGGCGTCCGTGCGCCGGGTTTCCGGCCGCCCGAGTACGGTTCAAGTCGCCCGTCCGTCCGGCGACTTACCCGCAGGTGAAGAGTTGGATCAGGCCTTCCGGTGCCGCTCCGTGCCTGGTCACACTGTTGTCATGACCCGCACTCTACGCGCGTGGAAGACGCGCGCCGCCGCCGTCACCGTCGTCGCCCTGCTGACCCTCGCCCCTGCCGTGACCGCCACCGAGGCCCACGCCACCGTGAGCGGCTCGGTGTGCCTCTCCGCGCTGCCGGCCGAGGCCGACCACACCCTCGACCTCATCGCGAGCAACGGCCCGTTCCCGTACTCCCAGGACGGCGTCGTCTTCCAGAACCGCGAGCGCGTCCTGCCGAGCAGGTCCACCGGCTACTACCACGAGTACACCGTGGTGACCCCCGGCTCGCCCACCCGCGGCGCCCGCCGCATCGTCACCGGCCAGGCGTACCGGGAGGACTACTACACCGGCGACCACTACGCGACCTTTCGGCTGATCAAGTTCACCTGCTGACCTGCTGACCTGCTGACCTGCTCACCCTGCTGACCGGCCCCTCACCCCGCTCCGCCGCCCTGCCCGGCCCCCGACGGACCCGTCGGGGGCCGGCCTGGTGGGCGCGCCCGGCCACCCGCCGCGCTCCGGCGCACGCCGGCCGCCGGCCCGGTTGTCGGCGATGATCCGCCGGAACACCGCCCCGAGGGCGGGCTCGTCGAACTCCTCGCCCTCGCGGACGGCGACCGTACGCGCGGTCGTGTCGTCGTGGCCGCCGGTGGTGGTCCCGCGCGGATCGGTCCCGTAGCCGGCCGTGGCGAAGCTCCTGCTGCCGCGGACGGGCCCGTCGTCGCGGGAGCGACGCCCGGGGTGAGCCGCGCTGCGGCCCCCCGGGTCAGAAGCCCGCCGGAAGGCCGAGGCGGTCGGCGAAGAAGGCGAGGAGGTCGGCGAAGAGCGCGGTGCGGCGGGAGGCGGCGCGGGCGCCGTGGCCCGCGCCGCGTTCCAGACGGAACAGGACCGGCTGCCCGCTGCCGGTCGCGGCCTGGAGGGCGGCCGTCATCTTGCGGGCGTGCAGCGGGTCCACCCGGCTGTCGCCGTCGAAGACGGCGAACAGGACGGCGGGGTAGCGGGTGTCGGCGCGGACGTGGTGGTACGGGGAGTAGGAGAGCAGCCGGGCGAGCTGCTCCGGATCGGCGGCCGTGCCGTACTCGCCCGTCCAGCTCGGCCCGAGGCCGGAGAGTTCGTAGCGCGCCATGTCGAGCAGGGGGGCCATGCAGACCACCGCCCCGAAGCTCGCGGGCCGCTGGGTCAGGGCGGCGCCCACCAGCAGGCCGCCGTTGGAGGCGCCCCAGATGCCGAGCTGTCCGGGGGTGGTCCAGCCGGTTGTCACCAGGTGGTCGGCGGCGGCGTGGAAGTCGTCGAAGGTGTTCTGCTTCCGGTCGAGCATCCCGTCGCGGTGCCACTGCTCGCCCTCCTCGCCGCCGCCGCGCACGTTGGCGACGGCGTAGACCCCGCCGGCCCGGACCCAGGCGAGGGCCTCCGGCGCGTACCCGGGCGTCAGCGACTGTCCGAAGCCGCCGTAGCCGGTGAGGATCGCCGGCCGGGGGCGGTCCGGGCCGCCGCGCCGGGCGAGCAGGAACATCCGGACGGTGGTGCCGTCCCGGGAGGTGAAGGCGAGTCGGCGGGTTTCGAGGCCGTCGGCCGGGTCGACGCCGGGCTCGGCCACGGCGGCCCCGGGGACGGGCCAGGGCGTCACCGCACCGGTGCGGGTGTCGTAGCAGAGCACGGCCGGGGGAGTGGCGAAGTCGGTGTGGACGAACCAGGCCCGGTGGGCGTCGGTGGCGGCGACCCGGACCTTGCCGACGGTGCCCAGCGGGGGGACGGGCACCGGGCCGAGCGGCCGGCCGTCGGCCAGGTCGTGCAGGGTGACCTCGCCGACGGCGTGCCGGGTGCGGACCACCAGGGCGAGCGGGCGGTCCGGATCGGGACCGTCGAGGATCGCGAAGTCCTCCAGGACGGCCTGCGGGTCCTCCGGGATCAGTTCGGTCCAGGTGTCCGGCGTGGGGGCGCCCGGGGTGGTGACCACGACCCGGCCCCGGGGCGCGTGCAGGTCGGTGGTGAGCCAGCAGCGGCCGTCCGGCGAGGTGCCGGGGCGCAGGTGCGGCTGGGACCGCGCGTCGAGGCCCTCCTGGAGCGGGCGCAGTCGGGGCCGGTCCGGCCGGTCCTCGGTCAGGTCGGCGATCCAGAGGTCCCGGCGGGGCACCGCGCCGGCGGCGGCGCCGACGACCAGCCAGCGGCCGTCCGCACTGATCCGCACGGTGTAGTGCTGGGTCTTCGCCCGGCCGGTGCCGAAGACCACCGCGTCCTGCTCGGGGTCGGCGCCGATCAGGTGCAGCTGGACCCGGCGGTGGTACTGGCCCTCGCCCGGGTGGAGCGCGGGGTGCAGCCGGCGGACGTAGTAGAAGCCGTCGGCGTCGGGCAGCCAGGCGACGGTGCTGCGGCGGACCCGGTCGATCGGGCCGTCCAGGACGCGGCCGGTGTCGACGTCCAGGACGAAGAGGGCGGCGTTCTCGGTGCCGCCGGACGCCACCTGGTAGGCGAGCCGGCGGCCGTCCCAGGACGGCTCCCACTCCTCCAGGGTGGTGCCGCCGGTCGGGTCGAGCAGCGCCGGATCCACCAGGACCCGGACGGCGCCGGAGGGTTCGACGACGACCAGCTCGGGGTGTTCGGCGCCGGGGAGCGAGCGGGTGAGGAACAGCCGCGCGCCGGCCGGGCGGGGGGCGGAGCGGGCACCGAGGCGTTCGGACAGCTCGGTGAGCCGGGCCTCGGCACTCGCGCGCGCCCGCCAGCCGTCGGCGGCGGCGCGGTAGCGGGCGTCCTGCTTCTCCGTCCACTCCTGGACGGCCGGGTCGTGGGCGTCCTCCAGCCAGCGGTACGGGTCGGGCGGTGGCGGGCCGTCAGTCATCCGAGCTCCTCCCGGGGTCGGTGCCGGCCGGGGCGGCGGTGGGTCCGGTGCCGGGCGCGGGGGCACGGCCGGGGGCGGGCGGGGCGGCGTGCGCGACGACGGCGGGTTCCGCCGGCTGCTCCGGGTCCGCCTCCGGGGCCGGGGCCGTCCGGGTGCCCGGGGCCGGTCCGGCCTTCGCGTCCAGGTCCGGGGTGGCCGGTGGCCCGGCCGCCGGCTGCGCGTCCCCGTCGGCCGCCGGCCCGGCGGCGAGCCGTTGGGTGGTCCGCAGCGGAATCCAGCCGCCCGCGGTGACCGCCGCCGTCAGCACCGCCATCACCGCCCAGGTGCCCGCCCCGCCGAGGCCCTGCAGCAGCGCGCCGGCCGCGACCGGGCCCAGCGCGGCCAGGCCGCTGAGCAGCAGGCCGGTGGCGGCGCTGACCCGGCCGATCAGGTGCCGGGGGGTCTGCCCGAACAGGGCGTGCCCGACCACCACGCCGGCGGCCGGCGAGAGCATCATCAGCAGCGTCAGCAGGGCGGCGACCACCCCGGGCGCGAAGGTCAGCGTGAACACCGCCAGCACCGCCGTCCAGCCCACCCCGATGCCGAGCAGGATGGTCGGCACGCTCAGCCGCTTGACGAACCACGGCGCCAGCAGGGAGCCGACGATCCCGCCGACGCCCGCGCAGGACAGCACGGGCCCGATCACCCAGCCGGAGGCCCCGTTCGCCCGCAGCTCCAGGATGACGATCACATCGATCGCGGCCGCGACCAGGTTGATGACGGCCGCGTACACCAGGATGACGAACAGCTCGCGCCGGCGGACCAGCCAGCGGATGCCCGCCGTCAGCCCGCGGTCCTCGGCCCGCGGCTCCGCGGCCGTGGGGCGGACGGCGATCCGCCAGATCAGGGCGGCCGACACGGCGTAGGAGAGCGCGTCCACGGCGAACGGCAGCATCCGGTCGGCGGCGTAGAGGACGCCGCCCAGCGCCGGACCGGCCAGGCTGACGGCGGCTTGGAGGGCCTGGCCCATGCCCAGCGCGTCGGCGAGGTCCTCCTTGGCGACGACGTCCCGGGTGAGCACGGTGTTGGCGGGCCCGAACATCGCGGTGGCGATGCCCTCCACCGCGGCCACCAGCAGCAGTTGGGCGTAGGACGGGGAGCCCCAGAGGGCGACCAGCGGGATGGTGGCCACCGCCACCAGGCGCACCAGGTCGGTCGTCAGCATGACCCGGCGCCGGTTCCACCGGTCCACCAGACCGCCCGCCGGGAGGCGGAAGCCGAGCCTGGTCACCAGGGCGACGGTGGCGACCGCCCCGGCCTGCGCCGCGTTGCCGCCCAGGCTCAGCACCAGCAGCGGGTAGGCGATCGTCGACATCGCCGAGCCCAGGTTCGACGTGAGGTCGGCGAGGAAGGACCGCCGGAAGTCGCGGTTGGTGCGCAGCACGCCAGCCAGCATGGCCGCCCCCTCCCGGCTACAGCCGGCCGGTGGCGTGCAGGTGGTCGAGGATCCGCGCGTCGACGTTGTCCTGGAAGCGCGTCATGACCTCGGTGTCGGCCTGCTCGTACTCGTAGCCGCAGGTCACCCAGCGGTCGGCCACCGAGCCGGTCTCCAGGTAGCCGTGGTCGACGTGTCCGACCTCGAAGCCCGGCTTGCCGGCCGACTGCCAGCTGCTGAACAGCGTGCCGTCGGCGTTGATCACGGCGCCCTCGCGGCCGCCGGGCTCGGAGCAGATCTGGCAGGTGGTCCGCATGCTCGGCTTGGCGAAGCGGTAGCCGCGTTCGAGCGCCTCGACCGCCCACTCGACGAAGCGGTCCTCCACCTGCCGGGCCCGCGCGAGGTCGTTGCGGTACCCGATCCCGGAGTCGCCGACCCAGGCGTAGGTGAACGTGCACCGGCTCGGGTCGACCTTGCCGTCGAGCTGGCCGAAGAGCGCGCCGATCCGGTCCACGTTGTGGTGGGAGACGTTCACCCGGAAGTTCCAGGAGAGCCGGGTGGCCTCGGTGGCCGCCGCCACGTTGGCGACGATGGTGTCGAAGGTGCCCCCGCCGGCGTGCGTGACCCGCGTCGCGTCGTGGTCCTCCCGGCTGCCGTCGAAGGTGATCTGTACCGCGCGCAGCCCGGCGGTGCCGAGCTGGACGGCCCGCCGCCCGGTCAGCAGCACGCCGTTGGTGGTCATGGCGGCGGTGGCGAGCCCCAGGGGCGTGCAGCGCTCCAGCAACTCCACGCAGCCGCGCGGGTTGAGCAGCGGCTCGCCGCCGAACAGCAGCAGGTAGAGCCGGTCCAGGCCGGCCTGCGCCATCCGCTCGGCGGTGAAGTCCACGATCCGGTCGATGGTCCGGGTGTTCAGCCGGCGGAGGTTGATCCGGGGCGGGCGGTGGCCGCCCTTCGGGTCCTGGCCGGTGTTCTGGAAGCAGTAGCCGCAGCCGAGGTTGCAGGCCGTGCTGGTCAGTACCGTCAGCGCGAAGGACTTCGCGGTCCGTTCCCGGTACGCGCCCGCGTCGCGCAGGAACTCGTCGATGTCCGGCCGCACCCGGCCGTCGGCCGCGACGTGCTCCGGTTTGAGCAGGGTCCACGTCCGGTTGCCGATGAACCACCAGCCGCGGTCGCTCCTGATCAGGCGGGGCGCGTCCACCTCGTCCAGCCGGGTGCCGATCATTGCTCTCCCTGGGGTCGGCGGGAAACGGCCGCCGTCGGCGGGCCCTGACAGCGCGAGGCTAGGCAGCCGTGGTTTGCCGCCGGTATGCGACAGGTTGACGGGCAGCTTCCGGCCGGGTCGGACGGCCGGGGCATCCACCGTCCGCCCGGGTGGGGCGACCGGGGCGCCGACGGGGGCATACCGGACGTAAACCGAACCCCAACTGGCCGCTCCTAGGCTCATGGCGACGACCAGAACGCCTGACCTCGACGTCATGGAAGAGGGCTGATCGACGTGCCCGAGCCGACCCCCGCCGACCTGCCCCCCGACCTGTCGGACGACCTGCTCGACGACCTGTCGGACCTGCCCGACACCCTCCCGGGCGCCGCGCCGGCCGACGACGAACCGGAGGTCGTCCTGCACTCCGCGGACGGGGACGACGGCGAAGCCCCCTGGTGCATAGGCAACATGACGGCGTACTGACCGGAGGGCCCGACCGATGAGCTGCCCGTCCTGCGCCACGGAACTCCCCGCGGACGCGCGATTCTGCGCCCGGTGCGGCACCCCGGTCACCCCCCCGACCCCGGCGGCCGAGGAACGCCGGGTCGTCACCGTGCTGTTCTGCGACCTCGTCGGATCGACCGAGCTGTCCGGCAAGCTCGACGTCGAGGTGCTCCGGTCGATCCTGCTGCGCTACTACGAACTGATGGAGCGTCAGATCGATTCCCGTGGCGGGATCGTGGAGAAGTTCATCGGCGACGCCGTGATGGCCGTCTTCGGCCTCACCGCGACGCAGGAGGACGACGCGCGCCGGGCGCTGGAGACGGCGGCGGACATGCTGACCGCCCTCGACGGCCTCAACACCCAGCTGGAGCGCGACCACCGGGTCCGGCTCGGGGTCAGGATCGGCGTGCACACCGGTGAGGTGGTCACCACGGCCGATCCGGCCAGGCGGCAGGCGCTGGTCTCCGGCGAGGTGGTCAACGTCGCCGCCCGGCTGGAGCAGGCCGCCGGCCCCGGCGAGATCCTGCTCAGCGCGCAGACCTGGCGGGCCTGCGGTTCCGGGCTGACCGTCGCCGAGGTCGGACCGGTCGAGCTGAAGGGCGTGGCCGGGCCGATCGAGGCCGGCCGCCTGCTGGGCCTCTCCGAGCCCGAGCGCGCGCCCCGCTCCGACGTGCCCTTCGTCGGCCGCGAACGCTACCTCAGCGAACTCGACCTGGCCTGGCGGCGGGTGGCCGAGGAGAGCGACGTCCACGTCCTCACCCTGCTCGGGGAGGCGGGCATCGGGAAGACCCGCCTGGTCGACGAATGGCTGCGCCGCTCGGCCCCCGCCGCGGAGGCGGTCGGCACCGGCCGCTGCCGGGCGGCCGGCACCGGCGGCTCGCTGCACGCGCTCGCCGAGTGCGTCGCCCCGCTGGCCGAGGAGGCCGGGCGGCACGCGCTCGACGGCTCGGCCACCGCCGCCGCGCTGGCCCTGCTGCGCACCGGGCTGCTGCTGGACGGCACCCCGGCCCCCTCCGAGGACGACACCTGCGCGGCGGTCGCCCACGTGCTCACGGTGCGCACCGGCGACCACCCGATGCTGCTCGTCGTCGACGACCTGCACTGGGCGGACCAGCCCTTCCTCGCCCTGCTCGACCGGCTGGTGGAGGACCTGCGCCGGCTGCCCGTCCTGGTGCTCTGCCTGGCCCGCCCCGAGCTGATGGACTCCTGCCCCGGCTGGGGAACGGGCCGGGCGAACTCGACCACGGTGACCGTCACCGGCCTCTCCCCGGCGGACTCCGCCGTCCTCGCCGCCCACCTGGTCGACCTCGCCCTGCACAGCCCGGCGGCCACCGAGCAGATCGTGGCCCAGGCCGACGGCAACCCGCTCTACCTGGAACAGCTCGCCGCGACGGTCGAGGAGGCGGGCGGCACCGAGGGCCTGCCGCCCAACCTGCACGCGCTGCTCGCCGCCCGGATCGACCGGCTGGACGAGGCGGACCGGACCGTGTTGCGCCAGGCCTCGGTGGTGGGGCGCGAGTTCGACGCCGAGGACCTCGGCGCCCTGGCCGGCGAGCCCGGGCTGCCGGCCGTGAGCACGGCGGTGCTGCGCACCCTGACCCGGCGCGGCCTGGTGAAGCCGATGCGCCGGCCGTTCGGTGCCGGCGCCGCCTACTGCTTCGTCAACGGCGTGACCCAGCGGGTCGCCTACGAGGGGCTCACCAAGGTCCGGCGCGGCGAACTCCATGAGCGCTACGCCGAGTACCTGCTGCGCGCCGGGCGCCCGGACGCGCTGGTCGGCACCCATCTGGAGCAGGCCTACCGGTACCGCAGTGCGGTCGGCCGCCGCACCGAGCGCAATCCGCTGCTGCGCCGGCGGGCGCTGCGCCACCTGGCCCGGGCCGGCGTCGGCGCGCTCGGCCGGGTCGACCTGCCGTGGGCGCTCACCCTCCTCCAGCGGGCCGCCGACCTCGCCGACCCGGGCGACCAGGGCCGGCCCGAGGTGCTGCAACGGCTGGGCGAGGTGCTGCTGGCACTCGGCCGCTCCGACGAGGCGCGCGAGGTGCTGGTCCGCGCCGTGGCGGAGGCCGGCGAGCACGGCGCGGCGGGAACGGCCGCCCACGCCCGGCTGCACCTCGCCGCGTCCGAACACGACGACGCCGAGCTGGAACGGGCGGCCGTCGACGGCCTGACGGTCTTCCGGGCCTGCGGCGACGAACTCGGCATGGCCCGCAGCCGCCTGGTGCTCGCCGGGTCCTGCCAGCGGCGCGGGCAGCACGGCGAGGCGGTGGCGGCGCTCGGCCACGCCCTCACCCACTCGCTCGCCGCGGCGGCCGACCGGGAGCTCGCCAACACCCTCGGTGCGACCGGGCTCTCGCTCTGGCACGGCCCGGAGCCGGCGCCGTCCGCCGCCGCCCGGTGCGAGGACCTGCTGGCCACCCACGGCGCCGACCGGCTGGCCGTGCGGGTCACGCTCGGGTTCCCGCTCACCGTGCTGCACGCCCTCCAGGGCCGGTCCGACCGGGCCGCCGAGTGCCTGGCCGACGTCCGGCGCGCGATGGCGGCGCTCGCCTACGGCGAGGGCGCGGTGTTCGGGCCGCTGCTCGACGGCACGCTCGCCGCGCTGGCGGACCGGCCGGAGCAGGCGCAGGCGGCCCTGCGCGAGGCGCTGGACGCGGCCCGGGCCCTCAACGCGGGCGGCCTGGTCCGCACCACCGCGCTCGAACTGGCCCGCGCCCAGCTCGCGGCGGGCCAGTGGCGCCGGGCCGCCGAGCTGGTGGAGGACCTGACGGTCGCCGACGCGCACCCGGTGGTGCAGGCCAACCGGTACGGCGTCCAGGCCAGGATCCGGGCGCTCGGCGGCGAGCATCCGCAGGCCCTCGCGCTGGCCCGGCGGGCCGTGCTGCTCGCCCACCGCACCGACTCGCCCGCCGACCAGGCGACCGCCTGCCTCGACCTCGCGTACACCCGTGCCCTGGTCGGCCGGCCGAAGCAGGCCCGGGCGGCGCTGCTGGCCGCGCGGCGCCGCTTCGAGGCGAAGGGGCACCTGGTCGGCGCGGCCCGGACCGGGCTGCTGGCGGAGGAGCTCGGCCTGGCCCGGGACCCCGGCCGGGAGCAGGACCGCGGGCCGGGCGGGGCGGACGGGCCGGGCGGGCCGGCGGGAGAGGGGAGCAGCCGATGACCGCCACCGGGACCGGTTCCGCCCCGGGTACCGCCGACCGGACCGCCGCCACCGGCCGGACCGGTACCGTCACCGACCGGACCGGTGGCGCCGACTGGACCAACACCGCCACCCGGGCCACCACGCTGACCTGGAACCTGCTCGACCGCCGCCCCGCCGACATCCCCGTCGCCACCTCCGAGACCGTGCCCGTCACGCCCGACTGGGCGTACGGCGGCGCGGACGGCAGCGGCGTCCGGGTCTGCGTCGTCGACAGCGGCGTCGAGGCGGGCCATCCGCTGGTCGGCGAGGTGGTCGCCTCGCACGCCGTGGTCGGGTGCGACGGCGGCCTGACGGTGGAACGGGTGGAGCCGATGGACACCTGCGGCCACGGCACGGCCTGCGCCAGCATCGTCCGGCGGGTGGCCCCCGGCTGCGAACTGCACAGCGTCCGGATCCTCGGCGAGAACGGCGGCGGGACGGGGGCCGCCCTGCTCGCCGGGCTGAGCTGGGCCATCGAGCAGCGCTTCGACGTGATCAACCTGAGCCTGTCGACCTCGCGCCCGCAGTTCAGCCAGGTGCTGCGCGAGATGGCCGACGACGCCTACTTCAACCGCTCGGTGATCGTCGCCTCGGCGCACAACTCCCGGATCGAGAGCTTCCCCTGGCGGTTCTCCTCGGTGATCTCGGTCGGCAGCCACGCCGAGGACGACTCGGACCTCGTGCTCTACAACCCGGACCCGCCGGTGGAGTTCTTCGCCCGGGGGCAGGCGGTGCAGGTCGCCGGGCCGAACGGCAGCACCACCCGCAACACCGGCAACAGCTTCGCGGCGCCGCACGTCACCGGACTGAGCGCGCTCATCCTCGGCAAGCACCCTCGTCTGACGAGCTTCGAGCTGAAGACGATCCTCTACCTGACGGCAGCCAACGTGCGGGGAGTGTGAGATCCATGGACCAGTCGGCGGACTCCACGGCGATGATCGCGGCGATCTCGGGCGCCCTGGCCGATCCCGGCCCGGACGACCGCGAACTGCTGTCCTCCATCGTGCGGGTGGCACGTTCGATCTTCGGCGCCGCCGCCAGCTCGATCTTCCTGTTCGACCGGGAGGAGGACCAGCTGGTCTTCGAGGCCGTCTCCGGGGAGGGCGAGGACTTCCTGGTCGGCACCAGGTTCCCGGCGCACCGGGGGATCGCAGGCTGGGTCGCCGACACCGGGGAGCCGGTGACGGTCGACGACCTGCGCGGCAGCGCGATCTTCGCCCAGGACCTCGCGGAGCGGACCCGCTACGTGCCGGACGCGATCATGGCGGCCCCGGTCGTCCACCGGGACGAGATCCTCGGCGTCATCCAGGTGCTCGACCCGCACCCGCAGTCCCGCTCCAGCCTGGCCGACCTGGACCTGCTGGTGGCCTTCGCCGGCCAGGCCGGGCTCGCCCTGCACGGCCTGGTCCGCAGCCGGGCGGCCCGCAGCGCGCTGGCCCTCGGCGGTGCGGAGTTCGAGCGGCTGGCCGGCATCGTCCAGGTCCTCGGCGCGCTGGCGCCCGAGCAGCGGGCCAGCGGGCTGCGGCTGGTCGAGTCCCTGCACGAGGTGCTCGCCGCGATGGCGCGCTGACCGGGCGGCGGGGCGGCGCGCTGGCCGGGTGGCGAGGCCGTCCCGGTCAGCGGCACCGGCCCGCCACCCGGTCTCGTCCAGGTGTCAGCAGCCGCCCGGCAGCGGACCCGGGCCGCGGTGCAGGGCGGCGGCGTACCGGTGGGCCAGCCTCGGCATGCGGTAGCGGACGGCGTGCGCCCGCACCTCGTCGTCCTCGGCCACCGTGACCAGATGGGCCTCGATGAGCTCCTCCACGATCCGCTCGGCCGGCTCCGCGAGGCCGCCCAGCGCCGCCAGCAGCACCGCCTGGTCGAAGGCCGGCCCCGGCAGGGCGCCGAGCGCGCCGAGCGCCGCCCGCTGCTGCGGATCCAGCCCCTGGTGGAACCGGCGGTAGCCGTCCTGGACGGAGCAGCCCCCGACCGAGAGCTCGTGGGGTCCGGCGGGCAGCCGGCCCAGCTGCTCCGCGTACTCGGACAGCGAGAGGTGCCGCAGCGTGGTGAGCTTGGCGGCCAGCGCGCGGACGACCAGCGGGGAGAGCCCGTACACCTCTTGAAGGCGGCGCAGCGTCCGGTCCGCGTCCACGAGCCGCCGCTCGTCGAGCACGCGCGCCAGGAGCTCGCGGGCCTCGCCGGGGGTGAACTCGTCGAGTTCGATGCGGTGGACGCACTCCAGGCCGCTGAGCCGGCGGGCCGAGGTGACCAGCGTGCGGGTCGGCCCGCGGCCCGGCAGCAGGCGGCGGACCTGGGACTCGCCGGTCGCGCCGTCGAGGACGAGGAGGACCTGCCGGTCGGCGATCCAGGACCGCCACAGGGCCAGCGCCGCGGTCTCCTCCCGGGGCGGGGTGAGGTCGAGACCGGTGCTCCGCAGCAGCTCGGTCAGCACCTCGTGCCAGTCGCGCGGGGTTCCGTCGGGGTGTCCCAGCGGGACGAAGACCTGGCCGTCCGCGAAGCGGTCGGCGATCCGGTGGCCGACGTGGACGGCCAGCGCCGTGGTGCCGACCCCCGGCGGGCCCGACACCGCCGTGACGTCGGTACATCGGGCCCCGCCGGTGAGGGCCGCCACCGCCGCCTCGACCTCGTCCCGGCGGCCGACGAAGTCCGCCAGGTCGCGGGGGAGTTGGGAGGGCCTGGCGTGCTCGTGCGGCCGGTCGCGGCCCGGCCGGGCCGATCCCCCGCCGGCCAGGATCGCCCGGTAGGTCTGCTGCAGCACGGGGCTGGGGTCGAGGCCGAGCTCCCGGGCGATGTACTGCCGGTGCTGTTCGAAGCAGGCGAGCGCCTGCCGCCGCCCGCCGACCTGGTCGAGCGCCGTCATGTGCAGCACGATCAGCCGCTCGCGGAACGGGTGCCGGGCGGTCAACTCGGCCAGCCGGTCCAGCAGTCCGAGCGCCCGGCCGGCCTCCACCTCCAGCTCGGCCCAGTCTTCGTACACCGCGAGGAAGCGGTCGGCGAGGCGCTCCGACTCGCGGGCCGCGAACGGGCTGCCGAGCAGGTCGACCAGGGGCCGGTCCTGCCAGAGCCGTACCGCCTCGCCGAACAGCGCCGACGCGCCGGCCGGGTGGCCCGCCCGCTGCGCCTGCCGCCCGGCCGCCGCGAGTTCGTCGAACCGCAGCAGGTCCGACTCCTCGGAGGTCACCGTCAGGGTGTAGCCGTACGGCACGTGGCCGATCCGGTCCCGCAGGACCTTGCGCAGGGCGGAGACGTACACCTGGAGGTTCTTGCGCGCCGTCCGGGGCTGGTCGCCGTCCCAGAGCGCGTCGATGAGCTGGTCGACCGACAGCACGGTGTTCGCCCGGCACAGCAGCGCGGCCAGGAGTAATCGCTGTTTGTACGGGCCGAGTTCGAGGAGGTCCTCGCCGGACCGGACCTGTAGCGGCCCGAGCATCGTGAAACGCAGCGTTCTTTCCGCACCGGTGTTCCCGGTCATATGGCCCCTCCCCCAGAGCGCGCCACGCATTGGGCACAGGTCGGGCCGGCCCGATCGGGGCCGGTCGCCTTCGTCTGTACTCCGACGGGTAGCTTCGCCGAGAAGAGGATGTCTGGCAAGGACGTGGTGAGCGATTGGTGAACAGCGGTGCCCGGGGGTCGAGTGGGACAGGACAAGCTGCCAGGAAGCCACGCACATACCGGAGTTCAACCGCCCGCTCCTAGCGTCGCACTGTGACGTCGGCCGACGTCCGAGCGCGAGCGAGAGGAGTTCCGATGTCCGACGAGGTGCAGGCACACAGCGTGGGCGGCGACGACGAGGACCTGGCGGGCTGCGGGATCCAGTTCAACGCCAGTGCCGTGGACGACGAGGTCCAGGCCCACAGCGTGGGCGAGGACGACGAGGACCTGGCGGGCTGCGGGATCCAGTTCAACGCCAGCGCCGCGGACGGCCCCGCCGGCGTCTAGCCCGACGCTTCGTCATCGGCCGACTCGCCGCCGGGCCGGACCACCCCGGCGGGACGAGGCCGGGCCGGTCTGTGCGGGTGCAACCGCGCAGGCCGGCCGTCGCCTTCCCGCCCGGCACCCGACCACCCTGTGAGGCCTCCGTGGACAGTCTGCTCCGGCTCGTGGACGACCTGCCGACGCTCGAAACCGCTTGGGAGCGCGAGCCGTTCGTCAGCACCGGGCTGGGCGACCTCGGTGACGTGTTCTCCCTGGAGACCGCCGAGCGGCTGATCCACAGCAGCCTGCCGATGAGCGCGGTACGGCTCTTCCGTGACGGCGAGCTGGTCCCACCGGAGCTCGTCCTGCGCAACCGGGGGAGCAACCCGCGGAGCCGCGAGAAGCTCGCCGACGGCACCAAGGTCGCCGAGCAGGTGGCCGGCGGCGCGACCCTGACCCTGGAGGAGCTCCAGAACCACAGCCCGGAGGTGGCGCGCTTCGCCGCCGAGGTGGCCCGCGAGACCGGCTACGAGGCCGACTGCACCGCCTTCCTGACGCCGCCTCGGGCCCGGGGGGCGGCGCCGCACTTCGACCTGGTGGGCATCTTCCTTCGGCAGCTCCACGGCTCCAAGCGCTGGCGGGTGAGCGCCCCCGTGCGGCGGCTGCCGAGCCGGGCCCGCCCGGTGGCCCCGTCCGAGGTCGGCGAACCGGTGCTCGACGTCGTCCTCAAGGAGGGCGAGTGCCTCTACCTGCCGCGCGGCTTCGTGCACGTCGGCGACACCACGGACGAGCCGTCGCTGCACCTGTCGATCGGCCTGCGCGGCGTCACCTGGGAGCGGGTCCTGCGCAGCCTGCTGGCCGGGGCTGGGGAGCGGTTCGAGCCGCTGCGCGAGGTGCTGCCGCCGGCCTTCTCGGACCTCGACCGGGAGGCCCTGTACCGCGAGCGCGTCGAGCTGCTGGCGAAGCACCTGGCGGACGCCGACTGGTCCCGGATCTCGCTGGACGGCCTGCGGGCCGAGCAGCCCCCGGCCGCGCCCGCCCCGGGCAGTCTGGCGGCCTCGCTGCGCCGGCCCGCCGCCGCGGAGCCGGCGCCCGAGGCCGCCGAGCCCCCGCCGGCCGCCTGACCGGTGCCTGTACCGCCGGCCGGCCGCCTGACCGGTGCCTGTACCGCCGGCCGGCCGCCTGACCGGTGCCTGTACCGCCCGCCGGCCGCCTGACCGGCGCCCGCACTGCCCGCGGGCCGGTCAGCCGAACGGGGTGCGGTGCAGCGAGATCAGCAGGCGCCAGCTGTGCGCGGCGAGTTCGTCGGCGGTGGCGGGCACCAGGGCGTGCAGCCAGTCCGCGAGCAGCGCCGTGAAGGTCGCCGCGACGGCGGTGGCGACCAGCTCGGCGTACGGCGCGCCGGCCAGCTCCCGCTCGGTGCGGCTGCGCTCCCGGAGTTCGCGGTGGAGCAGCTCGCCCAGCGGTCCGGCGCCGCCGGGCAGCAGCAGCGAGCGGTAGACCGCCGCGTGCCGCTCGACCTCCGTGAGGAACGCGCCGAGGGCGGGCGGCGGTGCGGCCGGGTCCGGGATGCCGCGCCAGGCGTGCAGGGCGTCCACGGCGTCCCGGACGACCTCCGCGCAGGCGTCCACCGCGAGCGCCCGAAGGTCCTCGTAGTGGAGGTAGAAGGTCGCCCGGCCGACGCCCGCGCGCCGGACCACGGCGGCCACGCCGACCTCGGCCAGCGGGCGCTCGGCGCACTCGGCGAGCAGGGCCTCGCGCAGCCGGGCGCGGGTGCGGTCGGCCCGTGCGTCGGTCATCCGGCGACCAGTACCGCGGCCAGCGCGAGCGCGCCGGGCAGGGCCTGGGCGAACAGGATCCGGCGGTTGGCGGTCGCCGCCCCGTACAGGCCCGCGACCACCACGCAGGACAGGAAGAAGACCTGGACGCGGAAGCCGGTCGGGTCCGCCGCGATCAGGCCCCAGACCAGGCCGGCGGCCAGGAAGCCGTTGTAGAGGCCCTGGTTGGCGGCCAGCGGCGCGGTGGCCCGGGCCGTCTCCGGGTCGAAGCCGGAGAGCTTCCGCCCGGGAGCCCGCTCCCAGAGGAACATCTCCAGCACCAGGATGTATCCGTGCAGTGCGGCCACCAGGCCCACCAGCGTGCTCGCGACGATGCCCATGACGGGGCCCCTTTCTGGACTGTCGTCCAGCAATTATAGACACATGTCCAGGAATTCGCCGCAGGCCTACCCTTCACAAGGTGAAGTCACAGAGCCCACAAGGAAGTTCCACCGCTTCGTCTCTTGACCGCCGTCCGGCGGGGCGAGACAGTGTGTCGACGCTTGAGAGCGCTCTCACACGGTTCCGCCGCCTTGCCACCGCCGAGGGAAAGGCATCCCCATGACGGCCACCCCACCCCTGCCCGGCCCCGCCCGCGGAGCCGCGCCCCGCCATCGAGCGCCCCGCCACCGCGGCGCCGTCGCGGTCCTCACCGTGCTCGCCCTGCTGCTCGCCGGTCTGTGGACGGCGGCCGGCGCGCGGGCGGCCGCCGACTACACCCAGTCGGCGGCCACGGTCGCCCCCGGCTCGGTCCTCTTCGCCTTCACCCCGGCCACGCCCGCCGCCCTGGTCGACGTCCACTACCGGCCCGCCGCCGACGGCCAGCAGAACGTCCGGATGACGGCGGGCGCGAGCCGGTGGGAGACGACCGCCACCGGCCTGGCGGCCGGGACCGTCCTGGAGTACTGGTTCACCTACGAGAAGGCCGGACCGCTCTACGACACCCCGCACTTCACGGTGACCGTCGGCGCGGGCGGCTCGACCGGCGGCGGGGCGACGGGCAGCTTCCCGCTCACCTTCGTGAACAACACCCGGGGAGCCTTCAGCGACGCCCAGGTCTACGTGACCGTGCTCGGCATGGTCACCCCCGGCCAGTGGTCCTACCTGCGGCCCGACGGCACGACGGCACACATCGACCACCGCGCCGCGCAGGCCCCGGGGCACCTGACCAAGAACGGCGTCGACTACCCGAACATGTCCTTCACGCTCGACCGGGCCGCCACCGTCCCCTCCCCGGCCGCCATCCGCGGCGGCCGCGTCTACATCTCGCTCGGCTCGCCGCTGTACATCCCCGTCTCGCCCGACGACCAGGGCTGGGGCGGGCCGGACCCGCGCAACCCCGCCGACCCGAACAACGACGTCTACTACGACTGGTACGAGTACACCTACGTCCAGGGCGAGGTCCCGTTCGGCGGCAACACCACCCAGGTGGACGGGTTCGGCTTCCCGATGACCGCCCGGCTGCGGCAGACCGCCAGCGGCTACGACTCCACCGAGGGCATCACCCGCACCCGCGCCGAGGTGATGGCCGGCTACGCGGCGGCCGTCGGGCCCGCCTTCCGCGCGCTGCAGGGCACCTACCGCATCACCGCCCCGCGGTCGTCCGCCCTGTTCCAGGCGGGCGGCGCGCAGCAGGGCTACCTCCAGCCGGCCATCGACCGGTTCTGGTCGGCCTTCAGCGCACGGCAGTTCACCCTCACCCGGCTCGGCGAGACGTTCACCGGGCGGGTCACCGGCGACACCCTGACCTTCACCAAGAACGGGGCCGGACCGTTCCACCTGGCCAAGCCCGCCTCGCCGGACGTGATGGCCTGCGCGGGCCCGCTCGCCGCGGGCGACGACACCGAGAAGCAGCTCGGCGCGGAGCTGTGCGCGGCCCTCCAGCGCGGCGTGGCGCTCACTCCGGCCGACTGGTACCGGCCCGCGGCCTACTACCGCGGCGCCGACGCCGCGAACGACTACGCGGGGTACCTGCACGGCATCAGCCTCGGCGGCCGCTCCTACGCCTTCCCCTACGACGACATCAACGACCAGTCGTCCGTCCAGATCCTCGGCAACGCGGCTCCGCCCACCGGGCTGACCCTCGGTATCGGCTGGTAGTCCGGGCCGGCGGGCGGGGCCGCGCGGCCCCGCCCCGGCGCTCCCACCGCACCGTCACCCCCACGACCGTCCCCCCACGGAGGTGCACCACCGTGTCCGGAACGAACACCCCGCCCGCGACCACCGCCACCCGCAGACGGCGCCCGCGCCGCGCACTGACCACCGTGCTGACCGCCGCCGGCGCGGCCACCGCGCTCTGCGCGGCGCTGCTCGGCACCGCCACGGCCGCCGTCCCGCCCGCGCCCGCCGGCTGGACCACCGTCTGGAGCGACGACTTCGGCGGCGCCGCCGACACCCTGCCGGCGGCCGCCGACTGGATCGTCGACACCGGCACCAGCTACCCCGGCGGCGCCGCCAACTGGGGCACCGGCGAGGTCCAGAGCTACACCGCGAACACCGCCAACCTCCGCCAGGACGGCGCCGGGAACCTGCGCATCACCCCGATCCGGGACGCCGCCGGCAACTGGACCTCCGGCCGGATCGAGACCAGGCGCAGCGACTTCGAACCGCCCGCCGGCGGGAAGCTGCGGATCGAGTCCCGGATCCAGATGCCGAACGTGACCGGCCCGGCCGCCGACGGCTACTGGCCGGCCTTCTGGACGCTGGGCGCGCCGTACCGCGGCAACTACTGGAACTGGCCGACCATCGGCGAGTTCGACCTGATGGAGAACGTCAACGGCGTCAACCAGGTCTGGGGGACCCTGCACTGCGGCGGCAACCCGGGCGGCCCGTGCAACGAGACCACCGGCCTCGGCGCCGTGCACGCCTGCCCGGGCTCGGCCTGCCAGGGCAACTTCCACACCTACGCGCTGGAGTGGGACCGCAGCGTCAGCCCGCAGCAGCTGCGCTGGTACGTCGACGGCGTGCAGTTCCACTCCGTCACCTCGGCCCAGATGGACGCCGCCACCTGGGACGCGGCCACCGCGCACGGGCACTTCATCCTGCTGAACGTCGCGATGGGCGGGGCCTTCCCCGACCCGGTAGCGGGTCACCGGACGCCCACCGCCGCGACCGCCTCCGGCGTGCCGATGCTGGTCGACTACGTCGCGGTCTACCGCTCGGGCGGCGGCACCACGCCGCCGACCACGCCGCCGCCGACCACCGCGCCGCCGACCACGCCGCCCCCCGGCGGCACCGGGAGCGCGTACGGCACCATCCAGGCCGAGGCCTACGGCGGGCAGTCGGGGACGGCCCGGGAGGCCACCACCGACAGCGGCGGCGGCCAGAACCTCGCCGCGCTCGCCAACGGCGACTGGGCGCTGTACCCGGGCGTCGACTTCGGGACGGCCCCGGCCCGGCAGTTCAAGGCGCGGGTGGCCTCGGGTGCGGCGGGCGGCGTCAGCGGACTGGTCGAGGTCCGCCTCGACAGCCGGACCGCCGCGCCGATCGGCTCCTTCGCCGTGGCCAACACGGGTGGCTGGCAGAGCTGGACGACCGTCCCGGCGAACATCGCCGCGACCACCGGCAGGCACGACGTCTACCTGACCTTCACCAGCGGGCAGCCGGCCGACTTCGTCAACGTCAACTGGTTCACGTTCAGCACCACCTGACCCGGGGTGCCGGGCGGTGGCGGGCGGTAGTCGCCCGCCACCGCTCCGGCGTGCCCGCCCGGGGGTTCTGGGAGCGCTCTCAGCGACGGGCGGCCGACCCGCTAGGCTCTGGGGACGAAGCGTTCACACGCGAGAGGAGCCCACGGTGCCGGAGCAGTCGCCGCGTCCGACGCTGGAGTCGGTCGCCGAACGGGCCGGGGTCTCCCGGGCCACGGCGTCGCGGGTGGTGAACGGCGGGGAGGGCGTCCGCGAGGCCCTGCGGGAGAAGGTCCGACGGGCCGTCGACGAGCTCGGCTACGTCCCGAACCCGGCCGCCCGGACGCTGGTCACCCGGCACAACCGGGCGGTCGCCGTGGTGGTGGCCGAGCCCGGCAGCCGGCTCTTCTCCGACCCGTTCTTCGCCCAGCAGCTGCGCGGCATCGGCCGCGAGCTGTCGGCCGCCGACCACCAGATGGTCCTGATGATGGTCGAGGACCAGCACGACTACGAGCGGGTCGGCCGCTACCTGGCCGGCGGGCACGTGGACGGCGCGCTGCTGTTCTCGCTGCACCAGCCGGACCCGCTGCCCGACATGGCGCGCAAGGTCGGGCTGCCCTTCGTGGTGGGCGGCCGGCCGGGCTGGCCGGGCGCCGAGTCCGACCACGACCTGGTCTACGTGGACAGCGACAACCGGGGCGGCGCCCGACTGGCGGTCGGCCACCTGCGGGCCCTCGGGCGCACGGTCATCGCCACCGTCACCGGCCCGCTCGACCAGACCTCCTCCATGGACCGGCTGGACGGCTACCGGGACGTGCTGCCCGACGGCGACCCGGCGCTGATCGCCGAGGGGGACTTCACCCCCGACGGCGGCGGCCGGGCGATGGCCGAACTGCTGGCCCGCCGGCCCGACCTGGACGCGGTGTTCGCGGCCTCCGACGCGATGGCCTCGGGCGCGCTGCGGGTGCTGCGCGAGGCCGGCCGTCGGGTGCCGGAGGACGTCGCCGTGGTGGGCTTCGACGACGTCGAGTCGATCGCGGCCTGGACGGAGCCGCCGCTGACGACGGTGCGTCAGGACATCGAGGAGATGGGCCGCTTGATGGCCGGGCTGCTGCTGCGCCGGCTCGCCGGTGCCGGTGCCGGTGCCGGTGCCGGTGCCGGTGCCGGTGCGCGGCCCGGGGCGGCCGGCGGAGCGGCGGGCGGCCTCCCGTCGGGTCTGCGCCCCGGGGGCCCCACCTCCGTGATCACCCCCACCCGGCTGGTCCTGCGCGCCTCGGCCTGACCGGTCTCGGTCTGACGGGCCGGACCTGACCGGCGGGCACCTGACCGGCCGGGGCCCCAGCGGTCGGGCGCTTCGCCGTCCCGCCCGGAGTAACCCTTTCCACCCCCGCGTTCAAGGCCTGAACGCCGGTCGACGATATCCCGGAGATTACGTTCGGGTTTCGGCCTCTTGACCATCGCGCCGCCCGCACGGCACTCTCCTCTCAACGCACTGAGAGCGCTCTCAAGAGCGCTCTCAGAACCCGTTCGACGCACCGCCCCGCGCCCCTCGTCCGCGCATCCCCACACCCCCCGCTCGCCCCGCGCCGCCCGAACCGCACCCCACCCGCCCCGCCAGGGAGTCCTCATGCGCCGCTCCGCCGCCGTGCTCGGCAGCACCGCCCTCGCCGCCACCCTCCTACTCACCGCCTGCGGCAGCTCCGCCGGATCGGCCGACGCCGCCGACGGCAAGGTGACCATCACCGTCGACCTCTTCGGCACCTTCGGCTTCAAGGAGAGCGGCCTCTACGAGGAGTACATGAAGCTGCACCCCAACGTCACGGTCAAGCAGACCGACACCCAGGACGAGGGCCAGTACTGGCAGGCCCTGCAGGCCAAGCTCGCGGGCGGCGGCGGCCTGGCCGACATCCAGGGGCTGGAGGTCGGCCGGGTGGCGAGCGTGCTGCAGAAGCAGGCCGACAAGTTCACCGACCTGAAGACCCTCGGGCTCGGCTCGGTCAACGACGAACTGGTGCCCTGGAAGGGCGCCGCGGTGAAGACCGCCGACGGCCGGGTCCTCGGGGCCGGTACCGACATCGGCCCGGAGGCGATCTGCTACCGCACCGACCTGTTCAAGGCGGCCGGCCTGCCCACCGACCGCACCGAGCTGGCCCAGCGCTGGTCGACCTGGCAGGGCTACCTGGACCTCGGCAAGCAGTACGTGGCCACGGCCGGCGCCGGCAACACCTGGACGGACAGTGCGGCCGGGCTCTTCACCGCCGAGGTCGGCCAGCAGAAGGTGCGCTACGCCGACGAGAGCGGCAAGCCGGTCTTCGACAGCAGCCAGGCCGTGCGGACCGCCTGGGCCGACGCCGGCCGGCTGGTCGCGGACGGGCTGAGTGCGAAGCTCCCGCAGTGGACCCCGGAGTGGAACAAGGCCTTCAGCACCGGGAAGTTCGCCACCCTGAGCTGCCCCGCCTGGATGCTCGGCTACATCAAGGGCCAGGCGGGCGAGGCCGGTTCGGGCAGCTGGGACATCGCCCCCGGCCCCGGCCGGACGGGCAACTGGGGCGGCTCCTACCTCACCGTGCCCAGGACGGCCAAGCACCCCAAGGAGGCCGCCGCGCTGATCGCCTGGCTGACCGCCAAGGAGCAGCAGACCACCCTCTTCAGGAAGCAGGGCTCCTTCCCGTCGTCCACCGGCGCGCAGGCCGCCATCAAGGACGTGACCGACCCGTACTTCAACAACGCGCCGATCGGCCGGATCTTCAGCGAGTCGGCGGCCGCCATGCCGGCCCAGGTGCTCGGCGTGGACGACGGCGTGATCGGCAAGGCCTTCACCGACGCCCTGGGCGAGGTCGAGCGGACCGGCACCGCCCCGGACGCGGCCTGGAAGCACGCGATGGACAACATCGCCAAGGCCAACGGAAACTGACGGGGTATCGGCAGACCACCACGATGGCCATCACCTCCGCCGCCCGCCTGCCCGCGGCCGACCCGGCGAAGCCCCGGGCCCGCCGGGCCGGCCGGCTCGCGCCCTACGGCTTCCTCGCCCCGTTCTTCGTCCTCTTCGCCGCCTTCGGGCTCTTCCCGCTGCTCTACACCGCCTATGTCTCGCTCCACCGGGTCGAGTTGCAGACCACCGACCGGATGGACTGGGTCGGCGCGCAGAACTACACCCGCCTGCTGGCGGACCCGTTCTTCTGGAACGCGCTGCGCAACACCTTCACCATCGGGGTGGTCTCTACCGTGCCCCAGCTGCTGATGGCACTGGGCCTGGCCCACCTGCTCAACTACCGGCTGCGCGGCCGGTCCTTCTACCGGGTTGCGATGCTGATGCCGTACGCGACCTCGGTGGCGGCCGCCACGCTGGTCTTCGCCCAGCTCTTCGGGCGGGACTACGGCCTGATCAACTGGGTGCTGGGCCAGGTCGGCCTGAGCCCGGTGGACTGGCAGGCGGGCACCTGGGCCTCGCAGTTCGGCGTCTCCGCGATCGTCACCTGGCGGTGGACGGGGTACAACGCGCTGATCTACCTGGCCGGCATGCAGGCGATCCCCGGCGAGCTCTACGAGTCGGCGGCGGTCGACGGGGCCTCCCGGTGGCAGCAGTTCCGCCACGTCACCGTCCCCGGCCTGCGCCCCACCATCGTCTTCACCGTGGTGGTGTCGACCATCGGCGCCACCCAGCTGTTCGGCGAACCGCTGCTCTACGAGGGGAACGCCGGCGGCGGGATCTCCCACCAGTACCAGACCCTCGGCCTCTACCTCTACGAGCAGGGCTGGAGCTTCTTCCACCTCGGGCGCGCGGCCGCGGTGGCCTGGGTGATGTTCCTGCTGATCGTCGTCCTCGCCCTGCTGAATGCGGCGATCGCCGCCCGGCGCAACCGTACGGACCGGTGACCCGCATGCGACCGAACCCGCGCTCCCCGCTGCACGGCGGCCCGCTCGTCCACGTGGTGCTGATCACCGCCACCCTGGTGTTCGCCTTCCCCTTCTACTGGACGCTGGTGGCCGCCAGCCGCTCCAACGCCGAACTCAGCTCGGCCTCACCGTCGCTGACCCCCGGACCGAACCTGCTGCACAACATCGGCGCGGCACTGGAGCAGGCGGCGATCGGCGACGCGCTGCTGAACTCGCTGATCGTCGCCGCCACCGTCACGGCCGGGGTGGTGCTCTCCTCGACGCTGGCCGGCTTCGCCTTCGCCAAACTGCGCTTCCGCGGCCGCGGCCTGCTGCTGGCGGTCACCGTCGCCACCATGATGATCCCGCCGCAGCTCGGCGTGATCCCGCTGTTCATGGTGATCGTCCGGCTCGACCTGCAGAACACCCTGCCGTCGGTGATCCTGCCCTCGCTGGTCTCGGCCTTCGGGGTGTTCTTCATGCGGCAGTACCTGGTCCAGGCGCTGCCGGACGAACTGGTCGAGGCCGGCCGCGTCGACGGCGCCTCGCTGCTGCGGATCTTCCGTTCGATCGTGCTCCCGGCCGCCCGCCCGGGCATGGCGGTGCTGGGCATGCTGACCTTCATGGCCACCTGGAACGACTTCTTCTGGCCGGTCGTCGCCCTCAGCTCGCAGAACCCCACCGTGCAGGTCGCGTTGAAGTCCCTGGGGCAGGGGTACGTTCCCGACCAGTCGATCGTCATGGCCGGCACCCTGATCGGCACGCTCCCCGTCCTGCTGGTCTTCGGCGTCCTCGGCCGGCAGATCGTCGGCGGCATCATGCAGGGCGCCGTCAAGGGCTGACCCCGACCCACACCACCGGAAGGTGACATGACCGACCACGCCCGACCCCTCGTGTTCCCCGCCGACTTCCTCTGGGGCGCGGCCACCGCCGCCTACCAGATCGAGGGCGCCGCCGGGGAGGACGGCCGCACCCCGTCCATCTGGGACACCTTCAGCCGGACGCCCGGCAAGGTCCGCAACGGCGACACCGGTGACATCGCGACCGACCACTACCACCGGTTCCGCGAGGACATCGCGCTGATGGCCGAACTCGGCCTGCCCGCCTACCGCTTCTCGATCGCCTGGCCGCGCGTCCAGCCCGGCGGCAGCGGCCCGGTCAACAAGGCCGGGCTCGACTTCTACGACCGGCTGGTCGACGGGCTGCTGGAGCACGGCATCACCCCGGTGGCCACGCTCTACCACTGGGACCTGCCGCAGGAACTGGAGACCCCGGCCGGTGGCGGCCCCGCCGCGGGCGGCGGCTGGACCGACCGGTCGACCGCCCGGCGCTTCGCCGAGTACGCGGCCCTGGCCGCCGCCCGGCTGGGCGACCGCGTCGACTCCTGGACCACCCTGAACGAGCCGTGGTGCAGCGCCTTCCTCGGCTACGGCAGCGGCGTCCACGCCCCCGGCCGCACCGACCCGGCCGCCGCCCTCACCGCCCACCACCACCTGCTGCTCGCCCACGGCCTCGCCGTCGGCGCGCTGCGCGCCGAACTCCCGGCCACGGCCCGGGTCTCGCTCACCCTCAACCTGGCGGCCGTGCGCCCGCACCGCGACGACCCGGCCGACCGCGAGGCCGCCCGGCGGATCGACGGGCTGGCCAACCGGATCTTCCTCGACCCGGTGTTCCACGGCCGCTACCCGGCCGACGTGCTCGCCGACACCGCCGGCGTCACCGACTGGTCCTTCGTCCGCGACGGCGACCTCGCCGAGATCTCCCGCCCCCTCGACGCGCTCGGCATCAACTACTACACCCCGACGGTGGTCGCCGCCGACGACCCGGCCGACCCGGCCCCGCGCCAGGACGGCCACGGCGGCGAGCGCTCCCCCTGGCCCGCCGACCACGGCATCCGGTTCCTGCCGGCCGAGGGCGAGCGCACCGCGATGGGGTGGCCGGTCGACGCCGAGGGCCTGTACGAGCTGCTCACCCGGCTCCGCGACGAGCTGCCCGGCCTGCCCCTGCTGATCACCGAGAACGGCGCCGCCTACGACGACTACGGCGACCCCTCGGGCGCGGTGCGCGACCCCGAGCGGATCGCCTACCTGCGGTCCCACCTGGCCGCCGTCCACCGCGCGATCGCCGCCGGCGCGCCCGTGCGCGGCTACTTCCTCTGGTCCCTGCTGGACAACTTCGAGTGGGCGTACGGCTACGGCAAGCGGTTCGGCATCGTCCACGTGGACTTCCCCTCCCAGCGCCGCACGCCCAAGGACAGCGCCCGCTGGTACGCGGAGGTGGTCCGCACCGGCGAGCTCCGCGCGGCCGACCCGCCGGCCTGAGCCCCGCCCGCCGTCCTGAGTCCGCGCCGTGACCGGGCGCCGGTGACCCCGGCGCCGGTGCGCCGGGAATGCGGTCCCGGACGGTGGTGGTTGCCGCTGAGGTGACTACTGCCGCGCCTGCGATCCGCCTCTCGGTGCTCGACCGTTCCCGGACGAGACGGGGGGAGGAGCCCGCGCGGGCGCTGCGGGACACGGTGGCGTTCGCCCGGCACGCCGAGCGGCTCGGCTACCACCGGTTCTGGGTGTCCGAGCACCACGGCGTCCCCGGCGTGGCCGGGTCGGCGCCCACTGTGCTCGCCGCGGCGGTGGCCTCGGCCACCGACCGGATCCGGGTCGGCACGGGCGGCGTGATGCTCCCTAACCACCAGCCGCTGGTCGTGGCCGAGCAGTTCGGGGTGCTCGCCGCGCTCTTCCCCGGCCGGATCGACATGGGGCTGGGCCGCTCGGTGGCCTTCACCGACGGCGTCCGGCGGGCGCTCGGCCGGGACAAGGACGCCGCGGACCGCTTCGGCGAGCAACTGGCCGAGCTGCTCGGCTACTTCGACGGGTCGGGGCGCACTCACCGGGACGTCCACGCCCGCCCCGCCGAGGGCCTGGACGTCCCGGCCTTCGTCCTGGCCACCGGCGCGGGCGCGGACATCGCCGCCGAGGCCGGGCTGCCGCTGGTCATCGGGGCCGTCCGCGGCGAGGACCGGATGCTGGCCGCGATCGACCGCTACCGCGCCCGGTTCCGCCCCTCCGCACAGGCGGCCCGGCCGTACGTGGTGGTCTCCGGCACGGTGGCGGTCGCCGGAACGGCCGAAGAGGCCGAGCGGCTGCTGGTCGCCGAGGCCTGGGCGAGCGCCCACGCCCGGACCCACGGCGAGTTCCCGCCGCTGGCCCCCGCCGAGGAGGTGCTCGGCCGGGAGATGGGCCCGCGCGAGCGCGCGGCCTACCAGCAGTCGCTGCGCGGCCACATCGCCGGGACCCCGCCGCAGGCCGCCGCCGAGCTCGCCGCGCTGGTGGCCCGCACCGGGGCCGACGAGTTCCTCGTCACCACCAGCACGTACGACCGCGCGGCGCTGTTCGACTCCTACCGCCTGCTCGCCGAGGCGGTCCGCCCGCGCTGACCGGCGCTCCGCCGGGGAGGCGGCCTCACCCCGGACCGGTCAGTGCTGGACGGTGACGGCCTCGACCCGGCTGAAGTCGGCGGCGGCCAGGTCCTCGTCGCGGATGACGTAGTAGAGCGGGCACCCGGTGAACTCCGGGCGGCCCGCCGCGAGCAGGATGCGCTCCGGACCGCGGCCGCGCGGCGGCACCACGTACTGGTCCGTCTCCGGATCGGGGCCGAGCAGCACCATCCAGGCACCGTGCCGCGGCGCGACGTCCAGGGCGGCGGACGGCAGCGCGGTCAGCCGGTCCACCGCCTCCTCCGGGAGGTCGACCGGGGGATCGTCGTGGAACCGCACGGCCTGCGCCAGCATGGCCTTGCCGGCGGCGTACAGCGGCGCGGGCGGCCCGGTGAACTCCCACGGCGGGGCGCCCCAGCCCGCCTCGGGATCGGCGAACGCCGGATCGGACGCCACGTCGTAGGGCGCGGTGCCCTCGGCGGTGGCGTCCGGGAAGTGCAGCACGGTGACGGCGTCCCGGCCGCCGAAGCCGTCGTGGCCGGGGAAGAAGAAGTAGAGCAGGCCGCGGGGCGGCAGCAGGTGGTTGGCGTCCGCCGGCGCGACCTCCGCCAGGTCGATCTGGGCGACGAAGCAGTCCGGCAGCGCGTCCGGCCCCGGCTCCGCCCCCGGCCAGACGAAGCCGGGCGGCACGGCCGGTACGCCGCCGCACCGGGAGAACGGCTCCGGCCCCCGGTGGCCGGCGGGGCGCGGGCCCAGGGCGATGCCGTGCTCGGCCAGCCCCATCAGCTCACCCTCCCAGGGGCCGAGGCCGGCGTCGCCGATCAGCCGTCGAAGCGTCCGGCCGTCGTCGGCGGTCACAGGATTGGGGCGCGTCATGGCGCCACTCTAGAAGCAGCCGCCGGCCCCCGGGATCGGGGCCCGGCCCCGACCCCGGGGGCCGGGTCGGCCCAGGCCGGCGGGGTGGCCGACAATGGCAGCGTGAACGACAAGGACTACCAGCTGCTCCTCCAGGAGGCGATGGAGGCGGCCCGGCGGGCGCCCGCCCGGGGGCGGGTCGCCGA
Organism: Kitasatospora sp. NBC_01246; assembly: GCF_036226505.1. NCBI lineage: Bacteria > Bacillati > Actinomycetota > Actinomycetes > Kitasatosporales > Streptomycetaceae > Kitasatospora > Kitasatospora sp. NBC_01246. The sequence continues at coordinate 8,085,553 of NZ_CP108484.1, forward strand.
CTACATCCCGGCCCTCGCCCAGGCCGACCCGACGGCCTTCGGGATGGCCATCGCCACCGTGGACGGCGCGGTGTTCGGCGCCGGGGACTGGGAGCACCCGTTCTCGATCCAGTCGGTGTCGAAGCTGTTCACCCTGGCGCTGGCGCTGGCGCTGGCGGACGGCGGCGACGAGCTGTGGCGCGGGGTCGGCCGCGAGCCGTCCGGCAATCCGTTCAACTCGCTGGTCCAGCTGGAGTCCGAGAACGGCATCCCGCGCAACCCCTTCATCAACGCCGGCGCGCTGGTCGTCACCGACCGGCTGCTGAAGCTGACCGGCGACGCCGTCGGCGCGGTCCGGGACTTCCTGCGCGCGGAGTCCGGCAACCCGGCCGTCGCGGTGGACGACTCGGTGGCGTCCTCCGAGGCCCAGCACGGCCACCGCAACGCCGCGATGGCGCACTTCATGGCCAGCTACGGCAACCTGCGCAACCCGGTCGACAGCGTGCTCGCGCACTACTACGCGCACTGCGCGATCGAGGCGAGCTGCCGGGACCTCGCGCTGGCCGGGCTCTTCCTCGCCCGGCACGGGACCCGCGCCGACGGCTCGCGGCTGCTGTCGCGCAGCGAGGCCAAGCGGATCAACGCGGTGCTGCTCACCTGCGGCACCTACGACGCGGCGGGGGAGTTCGCCTACCGGGTGGGGCTGCCGGGCAAGAGCGGGGTCGGCGGCGGCGTGCTGGCGGTGCTGCCGGGCCGGGGCACGGTCTGCGTCTGGGGCCCGGGCCTGGACGCGGCCGGGAACTCGGTGCTGGGGGTCGCGGCCCTGGACGCGCTGACGACGGCCACGGGCTGGTCCGTCTTCTGACGCCGGGCACGCCGGGCACGCCGGGCGCGCCGGATCCGGTCGCACCGCCGGATCCCGCCGTGGCGCCGGATCCGTGCGCGTCGGCGGATCCGTTCGCGTCGGTGGCCGGAGTGAACGATCGGCCCCCGGGAGCGCCCGGTCCTGTGGTACTGATCGACGGGTACCGGTCACCGGGGGAGCGGCCGCCCGCTCGCCCGCCCAGCAGGGAGGAAGCCCCAGCATGGCGCCGCGCACCACCTCGCCCTCCCCGCCGCCCGCTCACGGCGCGCCTGACGGCCCGTCCGCGAACGCCCCGACCGGCCCCGGCGGTTCGTCGCCGCGGCCGTGGGACGAGGTGGTCGCCCTGGCGAGCGACCTGATCAGGTTCGACACCACCAACACCGCGGACGCGGGCGGGGTGGGCACCGAACGCCCGGCGGCCGAGTACGTGGCGGCCAAGCTGGCCGAGGTCGGCTACGACGTCACCTACGTCGAGGCCGGCGCCCCGGGCCGGGGCAACGTCGTCGTCCGGCTGCCCGGGGCGGACCGGGAGCGCGGCGCCCTGCTGGTCCACGGCCACCTGGACGTCGTCCCGGCGGACCCGGCCGAATGGCGCGTGCACCCGTTCTCGGGGGAGGTCGCCGACGGCTACCTGTGGGGCCGGGGCGCGGTCGACATGAAGGGCATGGTGGCCATGATGCTGGCCGTGGCCCGCGGTCACCGGCGCGACGGCGTCCTGCCGCCGCGCGACCTGGTCTTCGCCTTCGTCTCCGACGAGGAGGCGGGCGGCTTCCAGGGCGCCCGGTGGCTGGTCGACCACCGGCCGGAACTCTTCGAGGGCGTGACCGAGGCGGTCGGCGAGGTCGGCGGATTCTCCGTCAGCTTCGGTGACGCCACCCGGGCCTACCTGATCGGGACGGCGGAGAAGGGCGCGGTCTGGCTGCGCCTCAAGGCGCGGGGCACGGCCGGCCACGCCTCGCTGCTGCACGACGACAACCCGATCGCCAGGCTCGCCGCCGCCGTCACCCGGCTGGAGTCGCACCGGTTCCCCGTCGTCCTCACCCCCGCGGTGCGCGAACTGCTCGAAGGGGCCGCGGAGATCACCGGGGTGCCGTTCGACGAGAGCGACCCCGAGGCGGCGCTGGCCCGGTTCGGGCACGCGGCCCGGCTGATCGGGGCCAGCCTGCGCGACACCGCCAACACCACCCGCTTCGATGCCGGCCACAAGGCCAACGTGGTGCCCTCCACCGCCCACGCGGAGATCGACGCGCGGGTGATCCCGGGCCGGGAGGAGGCTTTCCGGGCCGAGGTCGCCGCGCTCCTGGGGCCCGGCATCGAGCAGGAGTGGAACAGCCTGCCGGCCGTCGAGACGGCCTTCGAGGGCCAACTGGTCGACGCCATGGCGCTGTCGCTGGCGGCCGAGGACCCGGGCTCCCGGGTGCTGCCCTACATGCTGTCCGCCGCCACCGACGCCAAGTCGTTCCAGCGCCTGGGCATCCGCACCTTCGGCTTCGCCCCGCTCCGGCTGCCCCCGGGACTGGACTTCGCCGCCCTGTTCCACGGGGTCGACGAACGGGTCCCGGTGGAGGCCCTGGAGTTCGGCACGCGCGTCCTGGACCGCTTCCTGCGCCACTGCTGACGCCGGGCGCCCGGGCGGTCCCTCAGGCCGGCGGCGCGGCGGCGAGCCGCTCGGTCAGCGCCGTCAGGGCCGGTCCGAGCGGGAGGTCGACCAGGATGTCGGCGCGGTCGTCGCCGCGCGTCGGGCCCTGGTTCACGATCGCGACGGGCTTCCCGGCCCGGGCGGCGTGCCGCACGAAGCGCAGACCGGACATGACCGCCAGCGACGAGCCGAGGACGAGCAGCCCGCGCGCCCCGTCGACCAGGTCGAAACAGTGCCGGACGCGCGGCGTGGGCACGCTCTCGCCGAAGAAGACCACATCGGGCTTGAGGATCCCGCCGCACGCCCCGCAGGCCACCACCCGGAAGGACGCCACCAGGGCGTCGGGCAGCTCGACGTCCCCGTCGGCGTTGCGCAGGGCGCCGTCCTCCGGAAAGGCGCCGTTCAGGGCGCGCAGGCGCCGGTCGAGGTCCTCCCGCGCGCTGCCCCGCCCGCAGCCGAGGCAGACCACCCGGTCGAGCCCGCCGTGCAGTTCCACCGCGTCCACGGTGCCGGCCGCCCGGTGCAGGCCGTCCACGTTCTGGGTGATCACCGCCGACACCAGGCCGCGGCGGTGCAGCTCCTCGACGGCCAGGTGCCCGGCGTTGGGGCGGGCCCCGGCGATCGAGCGCCACCCGGCGTGGCTGCGCGCCCAGTAGCGGCGCCGGGCCTCGGGACTCCCGACGAACTCCTGGTAGGTCATCGGCGTCCGGCGGCGCAGGCTACCGGTGGGGCCCCGGTAGTCGGGGATGCCCGACTCGGTGGACAGCCCCGCGCCGGTCAGCACCGCCACGCTCCGGCCGGCCAGCAGCCGGGCGACCTCGCCCAGGGCGTCGTCCGGCGGGTCGGCCGCGCCGACCGCCGGCGGCTCGGGCAGCGGATCCAGGGGCATGCCCACAGCCTAGCGACGGGGCCGGGGTGGTGCGGGGGGACACCACCGCACCGCCCCGGCCGGCCGGGTCAGTGCCCGGGGGTGGGGACGGCCGCCACGTCGGCGCGCAGCGCCGGCAGGTCCGCGTACATCGTGCCGCCGGGGCAGTCGGTGGCCAGCCAGTCGCGGTGGCCGCTGATCATCTCGACCGGCTTGGTCACGCCGTTGACCGGGTTCACGAAGGTGACGTGCGCCTGGGGGTCCAGGTTGTGCGCGCGGGTCAGCACGGCGAGCAGCGCGGTCAGCGACGTGCGGGCGGGGGCGGTCGGCGCCTGGCTGCTGAGGGTGCCCAGCAGGGCGATGCCGATGTTGCCCGAGTTGAAGCCGGCGGTGTGGAAGGCCGTCACGGCGTTCCCGGCCGCGTCGTGCGCCGGGATGCCGTCGTCGCCCGACCAGCGGCCCTCGTAGATCCGTCCGGCCTCGTCGATCAGGAAGTGGTAGCCGATGTCGCCCCAGTCGTTGGTGATCGCGTGGTACTCGTAGATCGCCCGCACGGTGGCCGCCGGGTCCGGGTCGGCGTTGGCGGTGTCGGTGTGGTGCACCGTCAGGGTCTGCAGCGGGTAGTACTTCGCGGGGGAGTTCTCCACGCCGTTCTTGAAGCGCTTGGACTCGTCGGCGCCCCAGGCCGCGCGGGAGAGGTACTCGACCCCGCAGAAGGTGACGGGCGTCGTCGGGGCGAGCGAGACCGTGCGGGCCGGGCCGTGCACGGTGTCGATGGCGGCGGAGCGGACGTTGGCGGCCCCGTCGGGCAGGCGCAGGTCGTAGCCGGGCGCGCCGTCGGCGGCGATCAGCGCGGTGGCGGTCCCGACCGTGCGGTCGGCGCCGTCCGGGCCGCCCGCGCAGCCGGCGGGCAGCGGCTGCCACGCCCCGCGGGTCGCGTCGTCGCGGTGCAGCCGGATGGCGGCGCCGCGGGCGGGGCCGTCCCAGCTGACGCCGACGTAGCGGATCGGGAAGTCCGCCCGCACGGTGGTGGCCTCGCGGCCCACCGCGGACAGCGCCCGGGTCTCGGGGACGCGGGCCGTCCGGGCAGCGAGCGGCCGGGCCCCACCCGCGCCGGTGCCCGCGGCGTTGCCGGCGCCGGTGCCGCTGCCGGCGGCGGCCGACGCGGCGGGGGTGACGGCGAGCGCGGCGGCGGTGGCACCGATCGCCGTGACGAGGGTGCGCCGGGTGACGGCGGGCTTCGGGTGGGGCATGGGCGGTCCTGTCTCGGGCGTGTGCGGGAACGGAGGGCCCGAGGATCGGCCCCGGATGCAGCGCCCCCCGCTGACAGAAGTTCAGTCAATGCCGAATGTACACAATTGACCGTGTCCATCCTGACGATCCTGGGTGATCTTTGCCCGAAAGTGCAGGTCGGGCCGGGGATCGGCGGCCGGGGGCAACCGTGCCGACCGCCGATCCCCGGCCCGTTCCCCGTGCCGTCGAGGCGGCCCCGGCCCTCTCGACCGCGGCGTCGAACCGGCCTGTCATGCGGTCCCCTCCGACGGGCCGCACGGGTGACGTCCCGTCATTGTCACGGGTGGGAAGGGGCGATGACGCCGGGCGCGGCCTTGCATAGACTCGGTCGCCATTCGTCCGGGCGAGTCCAGGAGAGTCAGCGCATGACCAACCCGTCCCCCAGTTCCGCCGTCGGCACCTCGGCCACGCCCCTGCTGGACGACACCATCGGCGCGAGCCTCGACCGCGCGGTCCGCGCCTTTCCCGGCCGGGAGGCCCTGGTCGACCTGCCGTCCGGCCGTCGGTGGACGTACCGGGAGCTGGCCGAGGAGGTGGACCGGGTCGCGCTGGGGCTGCTGACGCTCGGCGTCGGCCGGGGCGACCGGGTCGGGATCTGGGCGCCGAACTGCGCGGAGTGGGTGTTCACCCAGTACGCCACCGCGCGGATCGGCGCCGTCCTGGTGACCGTCAACCCCGGCTACCGGGTGCACGAACTGGAGTACGTCCTAAGGCAGTCGGGCATCCGCACGATCGTGGCCGCGGCCGCCTTCAAGACCTCCGACTACGCGGCCATGCTGGCCGAGACCGCCCCGCGCTGCCCCGCGCTGAAGGACGTCCTGCTGATCGGCTCGCCGGCCTGGAGCGACCTGCTCGCCCGGGCCGAGCACGCCGACCGCGGCCCGCTGCACGCCGCCGCCGCGGCGCTGGGCCCGGACGACCCGATCAACATCCAGTACACCTCGGGCACCACGGGCTTCCCGAAGGGCGCGACCCTGTCGCACCGCAACATCCTCAACAACGGCTTCTTCGTGGGCGAGTTGTGCGGTTACTCGGAACACGACCGGATCTGCGTACCGGTGCCGTTCTACCACTGCTTCGGGATGGTGATGGGAAACCTCGCCGCGCTCTCGCACGGCGCCTGCGTGGTGATCCCGGCCGCCGGGTTCGAGCCCGCGACCACCCTGCGCGCGGTGGCCGCCGAGCGCTGCACCTCGCTCTACGGCGTCCCGACCATGTTCATCGCCGAACTCAACGACCCGTCCTTCGCCGAGCACGACCTCTCCAGCCTGCGCACCGGGATCATGGCCGGGTCGCCGTGCCCCACCGAGGTGATGAAGCAGGTCGTCGAGCGGATGGGCATGCGCGACGTGTCGATCTGCTACGGCATGACCGAGACCTCCCCGGTGTCCGTCCAGACCCGGACGGAGGACCCGCTGGAGCGCCGGGTCTCCACCGTCGGACGGGTCGGCCCGCACCTCGAAGTGAAGGTCGTCGACCCGCGGACCGGCCGCACCGTGCCCCGCGGCACCCCCGGCGAACTGTGCACCCGCGGCTACTCGGTGATGATCGGCTACTGGGAGCAGCCCGACCGGACCGCCGAAGTCCTGGACGCCGACGGCTGGATGCACAGCGGCGACCTCGCGGTGATGGACGAGGAGGGCTACCTCACCATCACCGGGCGGATCAAGGACATGGTCATCCGCGGCGGCGAGAACATCTACCCGCGGGAGGTCGAGGAGTTCCTGCACACCCACCCGGACGTCCTGGACGCCCAGGTCATCGGCGTCCCCGACGCCACGTACGGCGAGGAGCTGATGGCCTGGATCCGGCTGCGCCCCGGTGCCCCCGAGCTGACGGCCGAGGGGCTGCGCGCCTTCTGCGCCGGCCGGATCGCGCACTACAAGGTCCCGCGCTACGTGCACCTCGTCGACGAGTTCCCGATGACCGTCACCGGAAAGATCCGGAAGGTCGAGATGCGCGAGCAGGCCGTCGTCCTGCTGAACCTCGCCGCGGCGGCCGCCGAGGGGCACGCCTGACGGACCCTCGGCCGGGATCGGACGGATGTCCGCCCCAAGGGTGTGGAGCGGCGCGTCCGGGGCAGCCGGGGTGCGAGGACGCGCCGCCCGGGACGGTCCGGGCGGCACCGAGCGGAAGGAATCCGGCATGAGCGACACGAGCGACATCGACATCTGGGCGTTCCGGTCGACCTCCGGCCACGTCGCCGACGGCGATCTGGTCGGCTTTCACGTGGAGGCGACCGACGGGCCGATCGGCAAGGTCGACCGGCACTCGCCGGAGGCCGGCTCGCAGTACCTCGTCGTCGACACCGGCCCGTGGATCTTCGGCCGCCAGGTCCTGCTGCCGGCGGGCACGGTGCTGCGCGTCGAGCAGGACGAGAAGAAGGTCTACGTCGACCGGACGAAGGACGAGATCAAGAACGGCCCGACGTTCGAGCCGATCGGGTACGACGAGGACATCGCCTACCTGGAGACCTTCGGCGCCTACTACGGCCCGTACTACGGCGGGCGGTACTGAGCGCTCCACCGCGCCGCACGCCCACCCGTCGCCATCCCGAACGAACCGCACGACACGTCTCGGTACCACCCGACACGTCTCGGTACCACCCGACACCACCCGACAACACTCCGAAGGGACGGAGTCAGCGCCATGACGAACATCGCACATCTGCCCGGGGCCCTCGACCACCGGTGGGACTGGCAGCGGCACGGTGCCTGCCGGTCCGCCGACAGCGGTCTCTTCTTCCACCCGGTCGGCGAACGCGGCGAGGCCCACGACTCGCGTGAGAGCGCCGCGAAGGAGGTCTGTGCCGGCTGCCCCGTACGGCGCGAGTGCCTGCGCTACGCCTTGGAGGCGCACGAGCGGTACGGGGTCTGGGGCGGCCTCGGCGAGGGCGATCGCCTGCGCCTGCGGCGTCAGGCCCGGAAGGTGCGCCGGTAGGCGCCCGGCGGCACGCCGATCGCGGAGTGCAGGTGCTGGCGCAGGGACGCGCCGGTGCCGAAGCCCACCCGCTCGGCGATCCGGTTGACCGGTAGGTCGCTGCTCTCCAGCAGGTGCCTGGCCAGGTCGACGCGCTGCTGGGTGAGCCACTGGCCCGGGCTCAGCCCGACCTCGGCCCGGAAGCGCCGGGTGAAGGTGCGCCGGCTCATGCCCGCGTGGCCGGCGAGGTCGGTCAGCTGGAGGGGCTCGTGCAGCCGGTCGAGGGCCCACGCCCGGGTGGCGGACGTCCCGGCGTCCGTGCTCTCCGGGACGGGCCGTTGTACGTACTGGGCCTGGCCCCCCTCGCGCTGCGGCGGGACGACGCAGCACCGGGCGACCAGATTGGCGACGGCGCTCCCGTGGTCGGAGCGGATCAGGTGCAGGATCAGGTCGATGCCGGCCGCGGCGCCGGCCGAGGTGAGGATCCGCCCGGTGTCGACGAACAGGACGTCGGGGGCGAGGTCGACCTCCGGGTAGAACCGCCGGAACCGGTCGGCGTGCCGCCAGTGGGTGGCGGCGGCCCGGCCGTCGAGCAGACCGGCCGCGGCGAGCACGAAGGTGGCGATGCAGATCCCGGCGATCCGTGCGTCGGGGCGCAGCAGCGCCAGTGCCTCGGCGACGCGCGGCGGCAGGGAGTCCCGGTCGACGATGCCGGCGAACTCCTCGGAGGCCGGGATCACCAGCGTGTCGGCGCCGGCGAGCGCGCTGCGGTCGTGTTCGACGCTGATGGAGAAGTCGGCGGAGGTACGGACGGGCCGGCCGTCGAGCGAGCAGGTGACCACCTCGTAGAGGGGCCGGCCCTCGGTGTCCGTGGCGGCTCCGAAGAGCCGGGAGGCGAGGCTCAGCTCGAACGGGATGACTCCGTCCAGGGCCAGGACGACGATGCGGTGCATGGCCCAATTCTTGCACAGCATGACCTTCGGGCCGCTATCCGCGCTGGTCGGGGCCGGAGCATCCTGGATGCATGAGCACCATGAAAGCCATCACCCAGTACACCTACGGCGGCAGTGACGTCCTGCGCGAGGTCGAGACCGAGCGCCCGGAGCCCGGTCCGTCGGAGGTCCTCGTCCGCGTCCGGGCCGCGGGCATGAACCCCACCGACTGGAAGCACCGCCAGAACCCCGGTTTCCTCGACCGCCTCCCGCTGGTCCTCGGCTGGGACGTCTCCGGCGTCGTCGAGGCGGTCGGCCCGGGCGTGACGATCCACCGCCCCGGCGACGAGGTCTTCGGGATGCTGCCCTACCCCTACGGCGTCGGCGCGTTCGCCGAGTACGCGGTGGCCCCGGCCCGCGCGCTGGTCCGCAAGCCGGCCGGGGTCGACCACGTCCAGGCGGGCGCGATCCCGCTGGCGGCGCTGACCGCCTGGCAGGTGCTGGTCGACGCGGCGGGCGTCCGGCCCGGCGAGCGCGTCCTGATCCACGCGGCGGCGGGCGGTGTCGGCCACCTCGCCGTGCAGATCGCCAAGACCCGCGGCGCGTACGTGATCGGCACGGCCAGCGCCCCCAAGCACGCGCTGCTGCGCGAACTGGGCGCCGACGAGCTGATCGACTACCGCACGGAGGACTTCACCCGGATCGCCCCGGTCGACCTCGTCCTGGACACCATCGGCGGCGACACCGCGATCCGCTCGCTGGACACCCTGAAGCCGGGCGGCCGGCTGATCAGCATCGCGCTCGGAGCGCTGCCCGCCGACCTCGCCGAGCAGGCCGCGGCCCGGGGCGTCGAGGCCGTCCCGCTGCTGGTCGAGGCCGACCAGGCCGGTATGCGGGCGATCGCCGGGCTGGTCGAGGCGGGTGAGCTGCGGGCCGTCGTGGAGGCCGTCTTCCCGCTCGCCGACGCCGCCAAGGGGCACGACCTGGGTGACACCGGCCGGGTCACCGGGAAGGTCGTGCTGACCGTCGGCGAGTAGCGCCCGTACGCACCGCCGGCCGTACGCACCGCCGCCCGGCCCGCCCCGACGTGTCGGGGCGGGCCGGGCCGGGCCATCGCGCCGCCTCGCCGCCGGTGAGGCGCCCCTGTGAGAGGCTCGCCCCATGGAACAGCGTGTACTCGGCCGCACCGGCCGACCCGTCTCCGTCGTGGGGCTCGGTACCTGGCAGCTCGGCGCGGACTGGGGTGACGTCCGCGAGGAGGACGCGCTCGACGTCCTGAACACCTCCGTCGAGGCCGGCGTCACCCTCTTCGACACCGCCGACGTCTACGGCGACGGCCGCAGCGAGCAGCTGATCGGCCACTACCTGAAGGGCCGCCCGGACGCCGGGGTCTTCGTCGCCACCAAGTTCGGCCGCCGGGCCGAGCAGCGCCCGGAGCACTACAACCTCGCCAACTTCCGTGCCTGGTCCGACCGTTCCCGCTCCAACCTGGGCGTGGACCGGCTCGACCTGGTGCAGCTGCACTGCCCGCCGACGCCGGTCTACTCCGACGACGAGGTGTACGACGCCCTGGACACCCTGGTCGCCGAGGAGCGGATCGCCGCCTACGGCGTCAGCGTGGAGACCTGCGCGCAGGCCCTGACCGCGATCGCCCGGCCCGGTGTCGCGAGCGTCCAGATCATCCTGAACGCCTTCCGGCTGAAGCCGCTGGAGCTGGTCCTTCCCGCCGCCGCGGCCGCCGGGGTGGGCATCCTGGCCCGCGTGCCGCTCGCCTCGGGGCTGCTCTCCGGCCGCTACACCGCGCGGACCGCGTTCGCCGCGGACGACCACCGCACCTACAACCGGCACGGCGAGGCCTTCGACCAGGGAGAGACCTTCTCCGGCGTGGACTTCACGACCGGCGTCGAGGCGGCGGCGGAGTTCGCCGCACTCGCGCCCGGGGAGGCGAGCCCGGCGCAGACCGCACTGCGCTGGATCATCCAGCAGCCGGGCGTCACGGCGGTGATCCCCGGTGCGCGCAACCCCGAGCAGGCCCGGGCGAACGCCGCCGCGGCCGCCCTCCCGCCGCTGCCCGGGGCGACCCTCGCCGCCGTCCGGGACCTCTACGACCGCCGGATCCGCGCCCAGGTCCACGAGCGCTGGTGACCTCCCGCCGATGAGGCGTGTGCCACCCGACCGGGCGGCACACGCCTGCGCGGGAGCCGCGCCTCAGCGGGCCTCCAGGCCCTCCAGCATCGCCGGCAGCTCCCGGCTGTGCACGACCCCGAGGCTCTTCGTCGCGCGGGTGAGGGCGACATAGAGGTCGTTCCCGCCGCGGGAGTGCGCCGCGAGGATCTCGTCGGGCTCCACGACGAGGACGGCGTCGAACTCCAGCCCCTTGGACTGCGCCGCCGTCATCAGGACGACCGGCGAGTCCAGCGACGCCGGGCCGTCGGCACGCGCCACACCGGCCAGCCCGGCCAGCTCGTCGACCAGCTCGACCGGGAAGCCGGGGGCGTGCAGGATCGCCATCCGGCGGCCGTCCAGCTCCGCGATCTGCCGCTCGACGACGGCGCGCAGGGCCGCGCCCCGGTTCTCCTCGGGGATCCGCAGGCTCCACGGAACGGTCCCGCCCCCGCGCACCGCGGTCGGGGCGGTGAGCGCCGGGTCGACCGCCCGCAGGACGCCCTCGGTGACCCGCATGATCTCGGCCGGGGTCCGGTAGTTGATGGTGAGTTCCACCGTGCGCCAGCGCCCGGCGGTGTACTCGTCGAGCGCCTCGCCCCAGGAGTTCAGCCCGGCCGGGGCGCCGGTCTGGGCCAGGTCGCCCACGATCGTCATGGACCGGCCGGGGCAGCGGCGGGTCAGCAGCCGCCAGGCCATCGGGGAGAGCTCCTGCGCCTCGTCCACGATGATGTGCCCGAAGCCCCAGGTCCGGTCCTCGGCCGCGCGCTCGGAGAGCGGCCGGAACTCGCCCTCGCCCTGGTACTGGCGCGTCAGCAGCTCCGCGTCGATCTCGGCCAGCCCCGCGCCGAAGTCCTCCAGGACGACCTTGGCGAACTCCAGCCGCTCGGCCTCGGCGGCGGCGTCGGCCCGGCGGGTGACGGCGCTGCCCGGCAGCGGGCCGAGGAGTTCGGCGGCCTCGTCGAGCAGCGGCACGTCGTCGGTGGTCCAGGGAGCGGCCAGCTCGTCCGGACCGGGCCGCTCGCGCAGCAGGGCGGCGCGCTCGGCCTCGGAGAAGTCCGGCATGGCGTCCGCGAGCAGCTGCGGGGAGGCGAACAGCGCGGTGAGCAGTTGCTCCGGACCGAGCAGCGGCCACAGCTTCTCGGCCAGGGCCTGGAAGTCGCGCTCGACGACGAGCGCGTCGGCGAGGTCCACCACGTCGTCCAGCGCCATCTCACCGCCCCGGTCCCTGGCGATCCGCAGGGCCAGCTCGGAGGAGAGCCGCTCCACCAGGGCGGCCCGGGCCGCGTTGTGGGGCTCGCCGGTCCGGTGCGCGGCGGCGTGCGCCCGCTCGCAGAGCGCCCGGCCGATCACGAGCTCCTCCTGGTGCGGCGAGCTGCGGCCGACGGTGATGGTCCAGGGCTCCTCTTCCTCCGGGAGCTGCCGCAGGCCCTCCAGCGCGGTGGCGAGCACCCGCGCCATCCGGGCGTCGCCCTTCACGGCGGCGGCCTCCGGCGTCTCGGTGTCCGTCCCGGTCACGCCCGGGTAGAGGGCGCCGATGCTGCTCAGCACGACCTCGCTCTCGCCGAGCGCGGGGAGCACCTGGTCGATGTAGCGCAGGAACGTCCTGTTCGGCCCGATGACCAGCACACCGCGCTTGGCCAGGCGGTCGCGGTGGGTGTAGAGGAGGTACGCGGCGCGGTGCAGGGCGACCACGGTCTTGCCGGTGCCCGGGCCGCCCTGGACGACCAGCACGCCGCTCAGCTCGGAGCGGATCACCCGGTCCTGCTCGGCCTGGATGGTCGAGACGATGTCCCCCATCCGGCCGGTCCGGGCCGCGGTCAGCGAGGCGAGCAGGGCGCTCTCCCCGCTGAGGCCGGAGCCGTCCCGGCTCTCCAGGTCACCCATGGCGAAGGCGTCGTCGTCGAAGTCGACGACGGTCCGCCCCTTGGTCCGCAGGTGCCGTCGCCCCGTCACCCCGCCGGGCGCGGCCGGCGTCGCGCGGTAGAACGGCTCCGCGGCCGACGCCCGCCAGTCGGTGAGCAGCGGCTCGTGGTCGTCGTCCGCGAGGGCGATCCGGCCGATGTACTGCCGCTCGCCGTCGGCGGTGTCGAGCCGGCCGAAGCAGAGCCCGTACTCCGCGGCGTACAGCTCCGCCAGCCGGCGGGTGTGGTGGAGCTCCATGGTGTCGCGCTCCAGGCGGGACTGGAGCGTGCCGCCCTGCTCCTGGCGGTGGACCGCGCGCAGCCGGGCCGTCGCGAGTTCGCGCCGGCTCTCCAGCCGGTCGTAGAGCCGGCCGACGTAGGCGTTCTCCGCCCGCAGCTCCCGGGCCCGCCAGTCGTCGGAGGGCAGGGCGGCGCCCGGTCCCGCCCCGGTCCCGGCTCCGGCATCGACACCGGCGGGACGTTCGGACGAGGACGACGACGTGGGGACCATGGCCAGCTCCATTGACTCAGGGGTCCTCGACCGACCGGGCGACCGAGGGTGGCGGTGCGAGGACCGCCGTGTGCGACACGGGAAGGCCCGGGGCCGGGGCCTGCGCTCGGCCGGCGGCCCGGGACGGGGACACTCAGGATAATGATCTTGGGAAACGGCGGACCCGGAAGCCGGCGCCGCCGAGCGCCGCGGGGGCGCGAATCCGGGCCGCTGCGCCTCCATATCCGCAGGTCCCGGCCTCGGCGGACAATTCTGCGGTACGACGGGGGCCTTGCCGCAAGCCCCCCGGTGCGCTATAAGTTGGGAGTGGAAAGGAGTGGGTCGACCTCCTTCCCGTTCATCGTCCGCAGTGGTCGGACACCCCCGTACGAAGCCCGGTGAGCCCGCGTCCCGCCGTGCCCTCCGTTGCCGCCGCGCCGGTGCCGCGGCCATTCGGACGGGTCGGTCGGGGGCATGCCGGAGTCCCCGGAGCCTCTCACACTCCGCGGCGCGGGTGGGTGGCCCCGGCCTGCCGCCGGGCATCGCGGGCGGCCCCGGGCAGCGGCCGGTGCGGCGGAGCCCGGTACCAGAGACCTCCGCGCCCCGCCCATAGGTTGGCTCTATGAGGTCATAGCTCCGGGCCCCCTACAGCAGTGCAGACTGCAGAGGTTTGCTACGAACGTCCGTCTGCCGCTCGCCCGTCCGGAGGAACGCCCGCCATGTCCCGCCCGATCCGCATCGCGATCGTCGGAGCCGGCCCCGCCGGCATCTACGCCGCAGACGCCCTGCTCAAGTCCGACGCCGCCCAGGCCCCGGGTGTCTCCATCGACCTGTTCGAGCGGATGCCCGCGCCGTTCGGCCTGATCCGCTACGGCGTCGCCCCCGACCACCCCCGGATCAAGGGCATCGTCACCGCGCTGCACCAGGTCCTGGAGAAGCCCGGCATACGCCTGTTCGGCAACGTCGACTACCCGAACGACCTCACCCTGGACGACCTGCACCGCTTCTACGACGCGGCGGTCTTCGCCACCGGTGCGACGGCCGACCGGGCACTCGACATCCCCGGTGTCGGCCTGGACGGCTCCTACGGCGCCGCCGACTTCGTCTCCTGGTACGACGGGCACCCCGACGTCCCCCGGACGTGGCCGCTGGAGGCCCGCAAGGTCGCCGTGCTCGGCGCGGGCAACGTGGCGCTCGACGTGGCCCGCATCCTCGCCAAGACCGCCGACGAACTGCTCTCCACCGAGATCCCGCCGAACGTCCACGCCGGCCTGACGGCCAACCAGGCGCTGGAGGTGCACGTCTTCGGCCGACGCGGCCCGGCCCAGGCCAAGTTCAGCCCCATGGAGCTGCGGGAGCTCGACCACTCCCCGACCATCGAGGTCGTCGTGGACCCCGAGGACATCGAGTACGACGACGGCTCGATCGCCGAGCGCCGCGCCAGCAAGCACGCCGACATGGTCGCCTCCACCATCGAGAACTGGGCCATCCGCGATGTCGGCGACCGCCCGCACCGCGTCCACCTGCACTTCTTCGAGTCGCCCGTCGAGGTGATCGGCGAGGACGGCCGGGTGAGCGGCCTGCGCACCGAGCGCACCGAACTCGACGGCACCGGCAACGTCCGGGGCACCGGCCGGTTCACCGACTGGGACGTCCAGGCCGTCTACCGCGCCATCGGCTACTACTCCGACGAACTGCCGAAGGTGCCCTTCGACCCGATCAGCGGCACCGTCCCCAACGAGGCCGGCCGCGTCCTGACCGCCGACGGCTCCCACCTCGCCGCCACCTACGTGACCGGCTGGATCAAGCGCGGCCCCGTCGGTCTGATCGGCCACACCAAGGGCGACGCCAACGAGACCGTCGCCTGCCTGCTGGCCGACCACGCCGCCGGTCGCCTCCCCGGCGCCGTCGCGCCCGAGCCCGACGCGGTGGTGGCCCACCTGCGCGGCCAGGGCGTCCGCTTCACCACCTGGGACGGCTGGAAGGAACTCGACGCGCACGAGCGCGCCCTCGGCGCGGCCGAGGGCCGCGACCGCGTCAAGGTCGTCGACCGTGAGGAGATGCTCCGCCACAGCGGCGCCTGACGCCCCGCCCGGGGCCGGCATGCCTCGGCGTGCCGGCCCCGGCGCACGTTCCTGCCCCCGGCGGACCGCCGGACCGCTGGACTCGACGGCGGCGGGACCGCGGGCGGCTGCGGCGCCGCGCAAGCGTCGGCCTTCGGGCCGGGCGGCGGGACCCGGCACCCGGGTCAGCCGGTCGGGGTGGAGAGCGCGGCCGTGAAATGGGCGGGCAGGCTGCCGGCGGTGAGGGCGGCGGCCAGGTCCTTGGCCTCGTCCTCGGTGAAGGTGCCGCTGATCACGGCCGATCCGCCGGTGATCGCCTCGGCGACGTAGGGGGCAGAGAGGACCGTGCCGTCCACCGTGACGGCCATCTGGTTGGTGGGCTCCGGCTGCGGGGCGATCCTGCCGGTGAGGGCGGCGAAGGCGGTGCCGCCCTGTGGGGTGAAGTCCACCTGGACCTGCCAGCGGCCCACGGTCTGGCTGTCGAGCACTGCCGAGGCCTTCGTGACGTCGGTGCCCTGGAGGGCGGCCGGGGCCAGCGCGTACTTCATCACCACCGGGGCCGCCTTGGTGGCGGTGCCGCAGATCGCCACGGGAGAGCCCGGATCGACGGCGGCGGGGAGGGCGGCGGCCGGTGCGCCGCAGCTCAGCGCGGCGAACCCGGCGGCGAGTTCGGGCGGCACCGTGCCGGTCGGGGCGACCTCCGCCGCGCCGGGGGACGGGGTACCGGCTACCGCCACGGCCAGGACCGGGCGGAAGTCCAGCGCGGCCCGGCGGCCGAGCGCCGCGAGGCGGTCCCCGGCGACCTGTCCGGCGACCGAGAGCCGCAGCGCGGCGGCCGCCGGCTCGACCCGGGCGTCCGGCAGGCCGCGCGCCTCGGCGCGCTTGCGCAGCAGTTCGGCCGCCTGCTTCAGCTGCCCCTCGTCCAACGGGTGGTCGGGGGTGTAGACGGCGACGGTCCGGCCGGTGGGTGTGGCGGTCGACGGGGCGGGCGGCGGACCGGGCCGGGAGTCGCCGCCGGAGGAGCACGCGGTGACGGCCGCCCCGGCGAGCAGGAGCGCGGCCGCCGAGAGGAACGCGCGGGGGCGGTGCCGGACCGTCGCGGAGGTGGTTGCCATGGCGTCAGTCTGCCAGCACGGCCGGCGCGCTGGGGGCGAACGGCCGGGCGGGCAAAGGGCGTTCCGCTCCGCCGTGCCCGACCGCCGGTCGCGCCGGACCTCCGGGACCCCTGTCGGCCCCGGTCAGCCCGTGCGGTAGGAGAGCACGAAGTCGTCGAAGGCGTGCCGGCCGGGGCGGGCGGCCGCCTCATCCAGGGCGCGCCGGATGTCGTGGAGCTGGGCGACCGTCATCTGCAGCGGGGGCTCGTCGGGTTGGTAGGTGTACCGGATCGGGTAGTCCACCCCCGGCCGGTCGGTCATCTCGATGTGGCAGCCGAGCACGTGGCTGACCGGGTGGTCGGCGGCGAAGGCGATCAGCCGGTCGATCGTCGCGACGTAGGCGTCCCAGTCGGCGATGTAGAGCCGCCCCGGGTAGACGGTGTCGCCGGTGAGCAGGAAGCCGGTGAACGGGTCGTAGTAGGTGATGGCGGCCTCGTGGTGGCCGGGACTGGTCAGACAGGTCAGCGTCCGCCCGCCGAGGTCGAGCCGGGCCGGGAGGCCGGGATCGTCGCCCAGCCCGAGGAACGCCCGGACGGTGTCGGCGGCCGCGTCCACCACGACGGTGTCGGGCCGGTCGGCGAACTGCGCGTCCCCCGCCACGTGGTCGCCGTGGCCGTGACTGTGCAGGACGAGCAGCCGGTAGCCGGTGCGGGGGTGGCGGGCGAGCCACCGCGCGACCAGCTCGTCGACCACGCGGCGGAGCGGGAAGAGCTCGGGGGACGCGGTGGCGCCGGTGTCGATCAGTACCGCCCGCTCGCTGCCGAAGAGCAGGAAGAGGAACGGCGCCTCGTAGTTCACGGCCATGTTCTGCCGGAGGATCACGGTGTGCTCGTCGTAGTGGTGGACCTGGAGCTCCGGGTCGGTGTTGTGCTTCGCCGACTCCGAGCCGTGGATCCAGCGCACGTCCAGGGAGCGCCCGGCGGCGTGCTCGGCCACGTTTGAGAAGTCGATCGGGGCCGAGAAGTCGATCGGGGCCGGAGAGCCGACCGGGGCCGGGGGGCCGGCCGGGTCCGTGCAGGCGGTCGGGTGCGGGCCGGAGGTCATGCGGTCTCCCGTCGGTGTCGTTCGCATCGGCCGGGTGCGTCACCCGCCCCCGTCCGGCGTCGGCTCGACCGGGAGCCGCCCTCGCGAACCTAGCAGCCGCCCCCGGCCCCGGGAGCCGGGCGGGCCCGGTCAGAAATCGTCGGCGCCGTTGCGCAGCTCGTACGTCCAGTAGCCGGTGGCCCAGGCCGCCGGGTCGACGGCGATGCCGCCGTTGCCGGGGGCCTTGACGGTGGCCGGGCCGCTGCCGCCGTCGAGGGCGACGGAGAAGGCGGTCACCGGCTCGTTGTTCTCGTGCACGCCGCCGTCGGACAGCTTCACGAGGGCGTAGGCCGGGGCGCCGGCGGTGAGGACGACGGGCGCGGCGGGCCTGCTCTTGGCCACGGCGGGCACGTTCTCGCGGTGGCTCTCCAGGAACCGGATCCGGGGGTACTCGCTGAGTCGGCAGCTGTGGCCGGAGGTGTTCTTCGCGGTCAGGACGAGGTGCGTGTAGGGCGGGCCGTCCTGGAGGGCGGCGCTGATGGCGACATCCTTGACGGCGCAGAGCGGCGCGGACGCCGCCGCCGGATCGGCGGGCGCCTGCGTGGCACCGGTCGGCCGCGCGGAGGGGGTGCTCGTCCCGGCACCGGCGCCGGCGCCGGTCTTGGCGCCGGAGGGGGCGGCGGTGTTCGGCGCGGTGCCGGCGGAGGTGGTGGCCCCGGTGGCGGCGGGCGTGGACTGCGCGGCCGTCGTGGGAGCCGGTGCGGCGGCGGAGGCGGTCCCGCTGTCCGCGGGGTTCCCGCCGCAGGCGGTGAGGACGAGGGCGAGCGCGGCGGTGCCCGTCGCGGCCAGGGCGGTGGTGCGTCGGCGGTGAGTGGTGCGCATGGGAGGCCCCCGGTGTCTGTGGTGCGGTGCGGAACCCGGTTTGCCGGGTCTGGGCTCGACCTTGGCCTGGGGGTCGTTCCGGCCGCCAGGGCCTGCCGCTGATTCGGGACGCTGGAACGTTCTTCGGCCTCTGACCTGCGCGAACGCGGCGGCCTGGAACGGCCGCGCGGAACGGCCGGGTCGGGCGGAGCGGCTCGGGCGGGGTGGGGGGAGGATCGGCGCCGGCCGGGAGAAATACCCCCTCGGGTATATTCGGGAGGGCGGCCGGTCCGGCCGCCCCGAAGAAGAAGGAGGGCGTCATGTGTCGACGCGTCGTCTGTCGGTCCTGCGGAAAGCCGGGCTACGCCGGGTGCGGCATGCACGTGGACCAGGTGCTGGCCGGGGTACCCCGGGCCGACCGCTGCGCATGCGGGAAGGACGGCGGCCGGGCCGCCGGAGGTTGGCTGGGCAAGCTGTTCGGCCGCCGCTG
Organism: Kitasatospora sp. NBC_01246; assembly: GCF_036226505.1. Classification (NCBI taxonomy): domain Bacteria; kingdom Bacillati; phylum Actinomycetota; class Actinomycetes; order Kitasatosporales; family Streptomycetaceae; genus Kitasatospora; species Kitasatospora sp. NBC_01246. Next base: position 8,104,196 of record NZ_CP108484.1, read on the forward strand.
ACCGGCCCGGCGGGGCGCGGCCGAAGGGGCGAGGCTCGGCCGCGACCGGTGGGGCCGTGGGGTGCGGTGGGGAGTCGCGGTCAGGGGGTGCGGAGCGGGAGGGTGCGGAGGTGGCCGCCGAGGGTCCCGTCGTCGGTGCCGAGCACGGTGTCGGTGGTGTCGGGCAGGCACTCCACGCCCCGACCTTGCGCCCCGGGAAGGCCGCCAGGACGGTCGGCGAGGTGCACCGGCGCGGCGGGCGTCGCCGCGCTCCTCGCCGGGTAGGGGAGTCCGGGGGTGAGTCCATGCGGGGTGCGGCGGGGGCGTCGTTCGTGGTGGTGTCGGGGGTCTGCTGGCTGGTGCCCGCGGTGCTGAGCGCCTGGGGGATCCTCGAACTGCGGGACCACGGCCCGGCGCTGGTGGCCGCGGGCTGCTTCGCGGCGGTCGTGCTGGGCTGCGTGGCCGCCGTGGTCCGGTTGGCCACGGGGAACGCGGAGCGGACGGCGGCCGCCCTGTTCGGCCTGCTGGCCTCCTGGATCGGCCTCCTCGTCTGCGGGTTCGGCATGCAGGAGCAGCAGCTGCTGCACGACCGGGGGGTCACCTCCGAGGCCGAAGTGGTCCGGACGGTCGCCGGCTCGGACCCGATGGCCGGTCAGGGGCCGTCCGTGACCGGGGCCGACGTGCGGCTGGCCGACGGGACCGAGGTCACCGGCATCGGGACCGGGGGCAGGCGCGTCGCGCTCGGTGACCGGCTCCAGGTGACCGTGGACCCGCGAGGCGCCGTCGACCCCCGCCTCGGCCCGCGCCCCGATCCGGCGGACCGCACGGTGGCCGTCGTCCTGCTGGTCGTGATGGCCGGGCTCGCCCTCTTCGGGGGTGCCTCGATGGCCGACGAGCTCTGAGCCGACGCGCTCTGGGCCGACGCGCTCTGGGCCGACGAGCTCTGAGCCGACCGGGTCGGCCCGGGGGGATCGGCGGAATCAGCGGGGGGCCGGCCCGATCTCGGTCGACCCGCCGGCGCACGGGGGAGCGGCGCGCCGGCACTCCCGGGGCGGGCAGTCCGCGACGGGTGCGGCGGCCGGCTCGTGGCGGGTGAGCAGGGACCAGAGCACCCAGCCGGTGACCCCGGTGCGGGTGACCGCGACCTGGCCCCAGCGGGTGCCGAGCGGGGAGGTCCAGGTGTCCAGGACCTCGACCCGGTCGCCGCAGTGCGTCAGGCCGAGCACCGTGTCGTTGACCGAGTGGTCGCGGCGGACGTTGGCGGCGCCCGCCGCGACCTCCCAGCCGGTGCGGCCGTTCTCGGGCGGCCGGGGCACGGGGTCCGGGTCGGCCGGCCGGTCGCCGCCGGCGGCCACCGCCGGGAGGACCAGGATCGTCAGGGACAGGACCGCCGAAGCGGTCCGTCCGATCAGGCGCACCGGGACCTCGGTGGATCGGTCTGTGTGGGCATGTACGGCAGAACGAGCGGGCGATGCGTGTGCGGACCGTTTCCGCCGCGCGCCACCCGGACGGCGGCTGCCGACTCGGTCGATCGGGTGGCGTCCGGTGTCCCGGCCCGGCGGGGGTCCGGGGGCGCGCAGCAGGCCTGGTGGGCCGGGGTGCCGGGGGCCGGTCAGCCCCGCGGTCGCCGGCCGACCCGCAGGGCCCACAGGATCAGCGGCACCTGGAGCGGCAGCCGGGCCACGGCGAGGGCCGGCAGCGGGGCCGGCCGGTGCCGCCAGTCGTAGGCCATCTTCACGTTGGCCGGGAACACGGCGGCGAAGAGGCCCGCCGCGGCCAGGGCGCCGACCCGCCGGGTGCGCGGTACGGCGACCGCCGCGCCGATGGCGAGTTCGGCGACGCCGCTCGCGTACGTCCAGCCCCGCCGGCTGCCCGGGAGCCGCTCGGGCACGGTCGCCTCGAACGGGCGGGGCGCGGCGAAGTGCAGCACCCCGGCGCCGAGCAGCAGACCGCTCAGGAGCCGGGTGGAGAGTCTCGATCGCTTCACGGTCACTCCTCGGACGATGTGGTGCCCCGGACGCGGTCGGCGGGGCGTGCCGGGGGCCGCGCCCGGCCATGGTTACCGAACAGTAGCGTCCCGTCGTCCGGGCGGGAAGGCGTCCCCGGGACCGCCGGTGTGCCACGCGCCGTCCGGGAGGAGGGTCATTGACAGGCGGTGCCGTGGCTCGGTGTAATCCGGAGCGCAGGATGACGGGCGGTGCTGGTTCGGCCACCTGCCGGGCCCTCGGGGAAGGCGGGACGTCGTGGACGCGGACACCGGAGCGGCCCCGGCCGGGGAGTCGGCGATCGACGCGCTGTACGCCCGGGACCGGGCCTGCCACGCGCTGGGCATCGTCCTCGACGAGGTGTCCGCCGGACGGGCGCTGATGCGCATGCGGGTCGGCCCGGACATGGTGAACGGCCACGGGACGGCGCACGGCGGCTTCCTGTTCCTGTTCGCCGACGCGGCGTTCTCCTACGCGTGCAACAGCCACGGCCCGGTGACCGTGGCCCAGGCCGCGCAGGTGACCTTCCTGGCCCCGGCCGAGGCCGGCGACGAACTGGTCGCGGAGGCGGTGGAGCGGGCCCGCGCCGGGCGGCAGGGGATCTACGACGTGACCGTCCGGCAGGCGACGGGCAAGGTCGTCGCGGAGTTCCGCGGGCAGAGCGTCGTCATCGCCGGCCGGCCGCCGGCGGGCTGACCGGCCCGTCCGGCGGCCCACCAGCGACAGACCGGCGGCCCCGCCCGCGGCGCTCAGTCCCGCGGCCGCCCGTGCTGCTCAGTCCCGGGGCCGCTCGTCCACCACCTGACGGAGCTTGCCCGTCCGGGGGTTGGTCGCCAGCTCGGCGCGGGGCACCCACTCGACGGCGAGGTGGTGGATCGCGCCGGACGCCACCTCGGCCGGGTAGAGCGGCACGGCCGCGTACACGGCCGCGACCAGCCGTTCGCCGAGCCCGCCCGGCGCCGCCGGCGGCGGCCCGGTGTACCCGAGGCGCAGCACGAGGCCGTCCCGGCCGTCCCAGCGGCGCTGCACCAGCTGCAGGCCCGAGATGACCCGGTCGGGGTCGGCGGCGAGCAGCACCGCGCGGATCTCCTCGGTCGGCAGGGCCACCGTGCCCACCCGGGCGCCCTCGTTGGACCGGCCGACCAGCCGGAACGTCCCGCGCTCCGGGTCGACCCACTCGGCGCGGTCCCCGGTCGGGTACCGGAGGATCGGCATCAGGGTGCGGAACAGATTGGTGACCACGACCCGGCCGGGCACGCCCGCGGCCGTGACCGGCTCGCCGGTCACCTCGTCGACCAGCTCCACCACCGTGCGGTCCGGGAAGGCCTCGTGGACGCGGACGTCGTCGCCCGGCACCGGCGCGCCGACCAGGCCGGCGTCGTTCGAGGCGTAGCCGACCGAGGAGACGGCCGCCTTCGGGAAGGCCTGGGACAGGATCGGCCGCAGGTCGGCGAAGAGCAGGTCGCCGCCGAAGAGCAGCAGTTCCACGGAGTCGGCGCTGCGCCCGCGCCGGACCAGGCACTCGGCCACCGCGCTGAGCTTCATCGGCTCGCCCGCGAGGACGTGCACGCCGAAGCCGGTGATCAGGTCGACCACGTAGTCGTCCGGCGCGGCGCAGCCGACCGGCAGGCGGACGTTCTCCACCGGCGCGTGGTGCAGCGCGTTCTCGATGTAGAGGAAGCCGCCGTAGAGTTCGCCCGCGCAGAAGAGGTTGGCCACCCGGTGGCCGGGTTTCAGACCGGCCCGGACCATGCCCGCGCCGAAGGCGGTGACGGAGTCGGCGTGCTCGGTGCGCGACCAGGGGGAGAACTTCGGGACGCCGGTGGTGCCCCCGGTCTTGTAGACGCCGGCGTCGGTGAGCGGGCCGGTCAGCAGCCGGTTGTCCGGCCAGGTGTTGGCGGCCCAGAACGCGGTCTGGTCGATGAGGGGAAGTTCGGTGAGGTGCGAGATCATCCGGGGGACGTCGCGGTACGCCTCCGCGTAGAACGGCGAGTGGCCGCGGGCGAAGTCGACCAGCTCCTGAAGCGGTTTCGCGGGCACTGCTCCTCCTGTCGATCGGTGGGCCGGAAATGTGCTGATGGGCCGTCAATTTGGTATCAGGCCGGGAGGTGCGGGTGCCCGATCCAGCTGTGGGCGAGGCGCTGCACGGTCGAGCCGTCCCGGTCGGCGAGCTTGTGGTCCAGGTGGGCGGCGGACCACGCGTTGGTGGGGACGCGGAAGGCCGGACGCTCGGCGAGCAGGGTCCGGACGACCACCTCGGCCACCTCCCGGGCGGGCTGGCCGGCGGCGTCCCAGCCCTGGGCGCCGAGCCGGTCGAGGTAGTCGGCGAAGGTGCCCGCGTACGGGCCGGAGGCGGCCAGCAGGGTCGAGCGGTCGATGTCCGGGAACACGCCGAACGCGGTGTCCGGGACGAAGCCCGGTACGACCACCGACACCCGCACACCGTGCGCCGCGGCGACCGGGGCCAGGCTCTCCATGAACCCCTCGACGGCGAACTTCGCCGCGCAGTAGGCCTCGTTGAACGGCTGGCCGACGACGCCGTGCACGCTGCCGATCGTGACCAGGCGTCCGCGGGCGGCCCGCAGCAGCGGCATCGCGGCCCGGCTGACCGCGACGACGCCGAAGAAGTTCACCTCCAGGTTGGCCCGCAGCGCGGCAGTGGTCGACATCTCCAGGGTGGGATCGGAGTTGGAGACACCGGCGTTGTTGACCACCGCGTCCAGCCGGCCGTACGCCCCCCGCACCTCGTCGAGGCAGGTGGTCACGGAGTCGGCGTCGGTCACGTCGAGGCGGCGGACGTCCACCGCGACGCCGGCGCGGTCGGCGGCCGTGCGCAGGGCGTCGGCCCGGCCGGGCTCGCGTACGGTCGCGACCGTGCGGAATCCGGCCCCGGCCGCGGTGACGGCGGTGGCCAGCCCGATGCCCGAGGATGCCCCGGTGACCAGCAGGACACCCCGGTCCGGCGTCATGAGGTCTGCTCCGCCGGGGCGGGCGGGGTGGCGGTGGCCGGTCCGGCGTCGGCGGGCGGCTCCTGCGCCCCTTCCCGCTCGGTCGCGTCGAGCAGCGGCTGGATGCCGAGTGCCGGCAGGAAGGAGAGCGCCGCCAGCAGGGTGCCGCCGGCCATCACCGTCCGGGCCGCGTCCAGGATCCCCAGCGGACCGGTCAGCAGCGAGACGGCCAGCCCGCCGGCCAGGGCGGCGAGCGGGATCACCCCCCAGGTGACGGTCCGGAAGGCGGCGTGCATCACCCCCTGGTGCCGCGCCGACATCCGGGACTGCCGGGTGGGGGCGCTGCAGACGTTGATGCAGGACATGAAGAAGCCGTAGCAGCCCATCGTCACGGCGATCACCGGTCCGGCCGGCAGCGCGGGCGCGGCGAGCACCCCGAGGCCGACCAGGCAGTGCAGCAGCAGCGACCAGGCCAGCGTGCGCCCCAGGCCGAGGCGTTCACTGATCCTCGGGGCGACCACCGCGCCGGCCAGCGCGCCCACCGCGGCGACCGACATGGCCGCGCCGAAGACGCCGACCGAGACGTCGAGGCCCCGGTAGGCGAGCACGGGCAGCACCGTGACGAAGATCGGCCCGCCGCAGTTGAGGGTCACCGCGGCCGCCACCACCCGGCGCAGCACCGGGTCGGCCCGGTTGAGCCGGAAGCCCGCCGTCAGCCGTTCCCGCACGGAGCCGGTGGCGACCGTCCGTTCGCCCCAGGCCGGCATCCGGCGGAAGCAGGCGGCGGAGACCAGGTAGCTGGCCGCATCGACGAGCAGGGCGGCGACGCCCAGCGCGCTGTAGAGGCCGGCCGCGATCGAGGGCCCGGCCACCTCCGACACCGAGCCGCTGCCCTCCAGCCTGGAGTAGGCGCGGACGAGTTGGTCCTTCGGCGCGACGGCGGGGACGGCGACGAGGTAGCCGACGTTGAAGAAGATCGTCGCGCCGCTGATCACCGCCACGCAGCCCACCAGCAGTGGTGTGGAGAGCGCGTCCAGCCAGTACGCCAGCGGGACGGCCGCGACGGCGACCAGTCGGACGAGGTCGCAGACCAGCATCGTCCGGCGTTTGTCCCAGCGGTCGACCAGCACGCCGGCGACCGGGCCGAGCAGCGGGATGCCCAGGTACTGGGCCATCGCCACGACGCCGACCTGGAGGGCGCTCGCGTGCAGCACGAAGATCATCAGGGTCGGGACGACGAACACGGTGACCCGGTCGCCGACCGTGCTGACCGTCTGGCCGGCCCAGAACAGGTTGAACCCGCGCCCGAGCGAGACGGGCCTGCGCCGCTTCACGGGCCCTTCCGGCTTCACGGACCCTCCCGGTTTCACGAGCCCTTCCGGCTTCACGGGCTTCCGCGGCTTCACGAGCCCTCCCGGACGACGAGGCCGGCCGTCTTGCCCGTCCGGCCGTTGCTGACCAGCTCGTCCACCCGGCGCACCCGGAAGGACTCCGGATCGTGCTGGAAGGCGGTGCTGAGCGTGAAGGTCGCGGACAGCACGGCCCTGCGCAGCCGCTCGGTGTCGGGCGGTCCGCCCGGGCCGGCGAGCAGCAGCAGCTCGACCGTGGCGGCCCGGCCGTGCTCCTCGGTGATCACCACCTGGGCCCGGGACACCCCCGGCTCCCGCTCCGCCCGTGCGATGACCTCGTCCACGTGCAGTCCCAGCCCGCGGACCTGCACCACGCTGTCCCGGCGGCCCAGGACCCGCATCGCGGAGCCCGGCCGGCCGCACGGACAGGCCAGCAGCGTCCCCGCGTCGCCGGTGCGGTAGCGCAGCACCGGGTTGAGCACCGTCGGGTCGAGCGTGGTGAAGTCCAGCAGCTCCGCCGCGCCGACGTGCACCAGCTGCTCGGGCAGCGGGTGGAAGGTGTCGGCCGGACAGTCCGGGGTGTTGGTCCCGACCACCCAGGTCTCCGTACTGCCGAACATGCCCCACCGGCGCGCCCGCGGGGCGACCGCGGCCAGGTCCGCCTCCAGCTGCGGCTGCCACGCCTCGCCGAGCCAGAGCACCTTGCGCAGCGCCGGCAACTCCAGCCCGGCGTCCCGCGCGCGGGCGAACCAGAGCCGGAGCACGCTGGGTGTCCCGCCGATCGCGGTGACCCGGGCGGTCGCGAAGAACCGCAGCCAGTCGGCGTACTCGTCGGTGGCGACCGAGCCCACCGCGAGGATCCGGCACCCGGCGAGGTCGGCCAGCGCGGCGGCGAGGAAGTGCGCGCCCCACATCCGGCCGGCGCCCCAGGCGTTGACGAAGACGTCGTCGCGCTCCAGCGGCCGCCACCGCGCGTGCACCCCGGCCATGTAGAAGCCGGTGGGGGCGTGGCCGACCTTGGGCGCTCCGGTGCTGCCGCCGCTCTGGAAGAGCCAGGTCGCCCCGGCGCCCGGGGCGGCCCGGGGTTCGAGGTGCGCGAGGGCGGCGTTCAGGCCGTCCTTGTCCAGCGGCGGCAGCGCGGCGAGCCCGTCGAGCGTGCGCGGGGCCGCGCAGTCCGCGTAGCGTTGCGTCAACTCCGGTACACCGCACAGACGTTCGAGGGTGCGCCGGGCGACGTGCAGCCGCGGCTCGGCCGCGTCCGGGGGGAGTGAGAACAGCTCGCTCATCGCGTCCGGGTCTCCGTTTCCGAGGTGGGCGTGGCCGGTTCGCCGCCGCGGCGGGACAGCCAGGCGGCGTGGGCGTTCCGGTAGGCGGTGAACCGGGCGCGGGTGATGTCCCGTTGCAGGGTGCGCTGCGGGTCGTCCAGGTCCGGGGCGATCACCCCGTCCGGTTCGAGCTCGGAGAACCAGTACCGTTCCCCGTCGAAGAGGAAGTCGACGCAGAAGAACGGCATCGGCAGCCGCTCGGCGAAGTAGGCGGTGGCTGCGGCGAGTTCGGCCGGGACGGGCGGGAACTCCATGGCGCCGCCCCGGCTGGCGTTGGCCACCGGCGAGCCCGGCTCCGGGATCCGCTTCATCACGGCGTACGGCTCGCCGTCGACCACGTACACCCGGTAGTCGACCGTCCCGTCGCCGAGGTAGGGCTGGACCACGAGCGTGGTGTCCCCGCCCTGCGCCAGGCTGGCCAGGCCCCGGAGGTCCTCGGCGCTGCGGGCCAGGTTGATCCCGCCACCACCGCACCAGCCGGCCGGCTTCACGATGGCCGGGTAGGTCATACCGCCCAGCGCCACCTCGTACTGGTGCTTGGCGATGTCGCGGCCGGTGCCGATCCGCACGGTCGGGACCGGGGGGACGGGGGAATCGGCGAGGTGCAGCAGGGTGGCCAGCTTGTCGTTGCCGATGAGCGACATCAGCGGGGGGAACGGCAGGTAGAACCCGGCCTGTTCGAGCACGGCGTAGAGCGCGTACTGGTTGAAGACGTCCATCGACTGGTACGGCAGCGAGTAGAGGGCGGTGACGAAGAGGGTGTCCTGTGGTGAGACCGCCTCGTCGTCCACGTAGACCACCGGCCGCCCGCGTACGGTGCCGTCGACGGTGACCGCGTCGGGGGCGTGCCTGGTCCAGCTCATCCCCAGGCTCTCGGCGACCTCCGCGTAGAGGTCCCAGAAGAAGGGGTGCCAGGTCGCCGCCATCCTGGTCGACTCCCGGTCGGGGAAGATCCAGCACATCCGGCGCAGCTGCCCGGCGCCGGGCGCGGTCGGGGGTGGGGTCACGGCGTGTCCTTCCGAGGGGGTGCGGACGAGGGGGCGCCGGGCTGCTCGGACCACCAGCGGCGGCCCGGCTCCGGGAGGGTGTCCACCGGGTCGTAGTACAGGTGGCGCCGGTCGAGCACGGCGTCGAGGTCGGTGCTCTCGCGGGCCTCCGGCGCGGTGCGGTAGTCCTTCGTCCAGGAGGAGATGCCGCGTTCGCGGTCGTAGGCGACCGCCTGGTGCACCCAGCGCTTGCCGAGCTGGGGGACGTCGCAGACGATCCGCGGGGTGGCGTAGCCGGGCAGGTAGCCCATGATCGCCTCCTGGAGCCGCTGGGCCCGGTGCACCGGAGTGCGCCAGTGCTCGGCGCCCGGGATCATGTCGCAGAGGTAGAAGTAGTAGGGGAGGATGTTCGCCTCGCCCTGGAGGGCGAAGCAGAGGTCCAGCAGGTCCTCGGGGGTGGCGTTGACCCCGCGCATCAGCACGCCCTGGTTGCGCACGTCCCGCACGCCCGCGTCCAGCAGCGCCCGGGCCGCCTCGGCGACCAGCGGCGTCACCGACTGCACGTGGTTGGCGTGGGTGTGCACGGCGAGGCTGACCGACCGGCGGGCCGCGACGGCGGCCACCCGGCCCAGCCCCTCGACGATCCGCGGCTGGAGCCAGTGCTGCGGCAGGCCGACCACCGCCTTGCTGGCCAGCCGGATGTCGCGCACCGACTCCAGCTCCAGCAGCCGCAGCAGGAACGTCTCCAACTGCGGCCAGGGCACGTTGGCGAGGTCCCCGCCGGAGACCACCACGTCGCGCACCGACGGGGTGCGCTTGAGGTGGTCGAGGATCTGCTCCTGACGGTCCACCGGCCGCAGCGCCAGCCTGGTCTTGGTGACCTGGGGGGTGGAGTTGCCGACCAGGTCCATCCGGGTGCAGTGCCCGCAGTACTGCGGGCAGGTGGCGGTCAGTTCGGCCAGCACCTTGGTGGGGTAGCGGTGGGTGAGCCCCTCCACCACCCACATCTCGGCCTCGTGCAGGGAGTCGCGTTCGGCCTTGGGGTGGCTCGGCCAGCGCGGGTGGCGGTCCGCCCGGACGGGCAGCATGTAGCGGCGGACCGGATCGGCCAGGAAGGCCTCGGTGAACGCCTGCGGCACGGTCGGTGCGTGCGGCGCCATGGTGTTCAGCATCTGCGGCGGCAGCAGCATCGACATGGTGGCGAACCCGGCCTGGTCGGCGGCGAGTTCGTCGTAGAAGCGGTCGGTGAGCAGCGCTCCGACGACGCCCCGCAGCTGCCGGGCGCTGCGCACGCAGTGCGCCCGCTGCCACTGGGCGTCCCGCCACTGCGCCGCGGTGACGTGGCGCCAGCCCGGCAGCCGGCGCCAGTCCGGCTCGGCCAGCGCGGTCCGGACGTACTGGTAGGGCTGCCGGGTGGGTTGGCGGTCCATCGGGCGCTACTGGCCGGTGAAGCGGGTGGCGAAGCGGGTCCGCAGTTCGCGCTTGAGCACCTTGCCGGTCGGCCCGAGCGGGAAGTCCTCCGGTGTCCGGGCGATGCTCACCGCGGCGAGCGTGGCCAGTCCGGCGCCGGCGAGCGCCTTGTTGGCGGCCTCCTGGACCTCCTCGGCGGTCGCCGCTGCGGCCTCGGTCTGCAACCGGACGACGCCGAGCGGCCGTTGCCCCTCGCCCGGCGCCCCGGGCACGCCGATCACCGAGCAGTCCTGGACGAGCTCGCCGCAGTCGGCCAGCAGCACCTCCTCGATCGGCAGGCTGTAGACCGGGCCGGCCGCGGTGTCGATGACGTCCACCGTCCGGTCGAGGTGGTAGAAGTTGCCCTCGGCGTCGCGGCGCGCCACGTCGCCGGTGAGCCAGTGGCCGGCCAGCTCGAAGCTCGCGGTGAGCCGGGGGTCGTTCCAGTACCCCGGGGTCCGCGAGGGGGAGACGACACCGAGCAACCCGACCGTGCCGTCCGGGAGTTCCTCGCCGTCCTCGCTGAGGATCGAGGCCCGCTGGACGACCTCCAGCGGCTTGCCGACGCAGCGGTCGTCGCGGGCGCTCTCCGGTGTGGTCACCTGGCCGAACAGCGCCATGCCCATCTCGGACGAGCCCAGGCCGTCGATGAACTGCGAACCGGGCAGGTCGGGTTGTTCGGCCCGCTGCCGGGGCAGCAGCCACGGCCGGATCAGCCCGGCCGGCCGCCGCCCGAGCCGCACCAGCCGCCGGATGTGCCCGTAGTGCGCGCTGTCCCCGGTGTTGAACCAGGAGTGCACCTCGGCCGCGCCCCTGGTGGGCGGTTCGCCGGTGGCCAGCTCGACGAAGGTGCGCGGGAAGGAGGCGACCATGGTGGGCCGGAAGGCCTCCATCACCGGCTCCACGACCGCCCGCCGCCAGTCGGACATCACCACGGTCGGCAGACCGAGCAGGGTGGCGGTGAGGAAGTAGCTGAGGCCGCCCGCGTGGGTGTGCGGCATCATCGACATCAGCCGGTCGTACGGCTCCGCGGGGAAGCGCACCATCCGCGGCTGCTTGCCGTCCCAGAACTGACGGTGTGCCAGCATCGTGGACTTCGGCGTGCCGGTGGTGCCCGAGGAGTGGATCAGGGCGACCACGTCGGCGTCGGCGTGCCGGTACGGGTAGACCTCGGGGAGCCGGGCCGCGCCGGCGTCGAAGGCCCGGATCTCGGCGGCCGGCACGATGAACCGGGGGCGGCGGCTCGGGGCCTCGCGGTAGGCCGAGGCGAGGCGGGTGGGATCGTCCGCCACGATGCCGACCACGCCCACGTGGTCGAGGTAGCGGACCATGACGTCGTGCCGCATGGCGTCGTTGACCAGCGCGGGGACGGCGCCGAGGGCGGTCAGCGCGAGGAAGTGCAGCAGTGGTTCCAGGCCCTCGCCGACGACGATGCCGACCGGCTCGCCGGGGCGCACGCCGTTGGCCCAGTACCAGCTGGCGTAGCAGTCGCGCAGGGCGGCGAGGTCGAGCAGGCTGTGGCCGCGCAGGACGACCGCGCCGCGGTGGTCGGTGTGGTGGCTGTAGGCGAACGGGACCGCGCGGTTCGGGTTGACCGCGAGGGCGTGGTCCAGGAAGTTGCCCGCGCCGAGGGCGGGTTCGGTCATCAGCCGTTCCCGGGCGGCGAGGGGCGCGAGGGGACTCCGGTCGCTCATGGCGGTCTCCTGGGGGGAGTGGCCCGGCGGGGTCCTTGTGGAACCGGGCCGGGCGACGGTGGGGGGCCGGCCCGCGCTGCGGCGTGGACCGGTTGGTGCGGGCGTGCGGGTACGACGGGGCGCCGGGTGGCGGTGCCCCGGGGCGGGGACGGCTGCCGGTGCGCCTTCGTGAACGGCCCGGCCGGGGCGGGGCCGCGGTGGGTGCCGGGCTGGGCACCCGGCTGGGTGCCGGGGTCAGTCCCGGGCGAGGATCTCGGCGACGACCCGGTGGCCGGAGCGGACGGCGCCCTCCATCAGCCCGAAGTACTCGGTGCTGGTCTCGGTGCCGGCCCAGTGCACCCGCCCGTGCGGTGCGGTCAGCGTCGGCCCGTACCGGAGCCAGTCGCCGGGCCCCCGCAGCGCCGCGTAGCAGCCCTGGCTGTACGGCTCGTCGACCCAGTCGGTGATGTGCAGGCCGGTCGGCGGCGGGAGCATCGGGAAGATCCGGGCGGCCTGCTCCACCACGGCCGCGCGCTGTCGCCGCGGGCTCAGCGCGCCGAACCGCCGGGCCTCGGCCCCGGTGACGAAGCCGGTCAGGACGCCGACCCCGCCGTCGGCCGGTGAGTCGTCCACCGTCGACAGCAGCGGGCCCTCGGCGTTGACCGACCAGCCGGAGAGGCCGTGCGCGCGCCAGAGCGGCGCGGGGTAGACCAGGGTCGCCTTCACGGCGCAGCCCCGCGCCGTCCGGTCGCCCGCCCGGGGCACCGCCGGCGCCGGCCGGTGCTCGACGGCGTCGGCGAGCAGCGGCGGCAGCGCCAGCACCGCGACATCCGCCCGGTGGGCGCCGGCCGTCGCGTGGACGGTGACCCCGGCGTCGTCCTGGTGGACCGCGCGGACGGCCTCGCCGAGCCGGACCCGGCTGCCCAGCCGGCCGGCCAGCCGCTCGCACACCTGGTGGGCGCCGCCGGTGATCCGGTCCTGCTGGGCGCCGCCCTCGAAGGCGTTGAGGTAGCGGACGCCACCGCCCGAGCGGAGGTAGAACGCCATGTGCAGCACGGAGACGTCGGCCGGGTCGGCGGCCATCATCTCGCCGAGGAACAGCGGGAAGAAGAGCCGGGCGTCCGGGTGGGTCAGCCGCCGGTCGGCCCATTCGGCGGCGGTGAGGGTGTCCAGCCGCTCGGCGTCCGGAGTGAGCCACGGCGCGTCGGGGCGGACGGCCGCGGTGAGTTCGTCCAGCAGGTCGAAGAGCTCGCCGAGTGCCACGGCGTTGAGCGGCGGGAACCGGCCGTCCCGGGTGGTGCCCTCGGGGCCGAGGACGAACCGGCTGGCGCCCCGCATCGTGGTCGGCGTGGTGTCCAGGCCCAGTTCCTTGACCAGGGCGAGGAGTTCGGTGTGCCGCTCGCCCAGGTAGGCGGCTCCGGCGTCGACCTGGCAGCCGGGCGCGACCGGCAGGCCGCGGGTGCGCCCGCCGACCCGGGTGCGGGCCTCCAGCACGGTGACGTCGATGCCCCGGGCCGCCAGCCCGGTGGCGGCGGTGAGGCCGGCGAGCCCGGCGCCGACCACGACGGCGGTCCTGACCCGGCCGGGCTCCCGAGGTGTGGGTGCCGCCGCGGCGTCGTCGGGGTCGGTCATCTGCCGGCCGCGATCTTCTCGGCGAGCGCCCGGGGCGTCGGCGCGAGCAGGAAGTCGTCGAAGGACAGCTCCACGCCGTGGTCGCGGGCGATCGCGCTGAGCACCCGGGTGGCGATCAGCGAGTCGCCGCCGAGCTGGAAGAAGTCGGAGTCGGCCGCGACCTCGGGTGTCTCCAGCACCCGGCGGAAGAGGGCCACCAGGCCGTCGACCCCGGCGGCGGAACGCTCCGCGGCGGCTGCCGGTATGCCGTGGACGGCGGTGGAGAGGGTGGTGTCAACGTTCATCGAAGGTCTCCTTTGACCTGTTCGGGGGCCGCGTACCGCCGGTGCGAGCCGGCCCGGTCGACCTTTCCGCTCGTGGTGCGCACCAGTTCGGGCACCACGGTGATCCGGCTGGGCACGAGATGGCCGGGGACCTCCGCGCGCAGGTACGCCAGGACGTCGGCGTGCAGCGTTCCTCCCGTCGCGTCCGCCCGCGCCACCACATAGGCGACCAGGGCGGACCGGCCGGCGAGCGTCGCCGCGGCCACCGCCACCGCGTGCACCCCGGGGTGGCCCGCGATGTGCGCCTCCACCTCCGCCGGGTCCACCCGGATGCCCCGGACCTTGACCTCGCCGTCCAGCCGGCCGCGGTGGGTGAGGAGGCCGTCCGGGGACCCGCTCACGAGATCGCCGGTGCGGAAGCAGCGGACGCCGTCGACGACGGTGAACCTGGCGCCGGTGGCCTCGGGCAGGCCGTGGTAGCCCAACGCCACGGACGGCCCCCCGATCAGCAACTCGCCCTGTTCGCTGATCAGTTGAACGACATGGCGGAGCGGGCGGCCGATCGGCGCCCGGGCGCCGCCGGGCCAGTCCCAGCCGCTCGGGGGCGCCTGCGGGCCGTGCAGGTCGACGGCGTGGGTGATCAGCGTCGTCTCGGTGCAGCCGTAGGTGTTGACCAGGCGGATCCGCCCGGTGTCCAGCGCGGTCCAGTCGGCCAGCCGGGCGGGGCTCGCCGGCTCGCCCCCGATCACCAGCACCCGTACGCAGCCGGGCAGGGGTGCGCCCTCCTGGGCCAGGTGGAGCACCAGCTCGTGCCAGAAGGCGGTCGGCAGGTCGAGGACGGTGATCCGCTCGCGCTCGACCATCCGCAGGAACCGCGGGAAGGACCCGCGGTGCGCCTCGTCGTCGAACACCAGGGTGGCGCCCGCGGTGAGCGTCGGCAGGATCTCCTCGAAGCAGGTGTCCCAGTTGAGGGAGGCGAACTGCAGCACGCGGTCGTCGGGGGTGAGGCCGAAGAGCTCGCGCAGTGAGGGCACCACGGCGGCGAGGGCCCGGCGGGGGGTGAGGACGGGTTTCGGCTGTCCGGTGGAGCCGGAGGTGAAGAGGAGGTAGGCCGGTTCCCCGCCGGTGGTCCCGCTCCGGCTCCCGGCGCCGTCGCGGGCGTCGCTGTGGCCGGTGTCCGCGTTCCGGCCGGCGTCCGCGCTCCGGCCCGGCTCCGCCGGAGGCGGGCGAAGGGTGTCCGGTGCGGTGCCGGGAACGGCGTCCGGCGCGGTGCCGGGCGAATTCGGAACGCCCGCCCGGGCCGTTCTCCCCGGGTTTGCGGAGAATTCCGGCAGGGGGGCCGGGGCGATCCAATCGAGGCCGAGTCGGTGTGCCGATCCGGGATCGGCCGCGACCATTGTGCGACAGCCGACCGCCGAGAGCATCGTCTGCGACCGGTGGGCCGGGAATGCCGGATCGGTGGGGCAGTAGACCCCACCCGCGGCGAGGATGCCGAGCAGCCCGACAACCGTTTCCGGAATGTGGTGCGCCTGCACGGCGACCACCCCCGGGTCGGGCCCGAGGCGCCTGGCCAGGTCGCTCACCGCCGCGTGCAGACGGGCGTAACCGATGGCCCGGCCGTGCCGGACAATCGCCGGGCGCTCCGGAAAGCGGCCAACGGTTTCCGTGAACGCGTCAAGTAAGTCGGAAGGAACTCCAGTGGTGCTGTTGTCATGTGACATGCCCGCCCCAAAGAATTGCCCGCAAGCGCTCATCGCGCTCGGCGGACCGGGACTCTACCTTCGAACATGCGGTGTCACAATGGCTGTTGAGGATATTGCGGCGCCGTGGTGTGGCCGAATGGTGAACGAAGCCGCGCTGCCGAAGAATGTCCGCCGTCGCCGGATTGACGTCGGTGGCGGTGGGAAAGAATGGCGCCGAGCCATGTCCCGGTGAACGTCCGCCGGCCGTTCGTGCCGGGTCCGACGGAGCCTCATGAGTGGGGTCCGCCGCCGGCGCGGCCGGGCGCGGGCGCACCGCCGGCCCGGGCGGCGGCGCCGCCCAGGAGGTCGCGGTGAGGCGCGGGTGAGACCGCTGCGGTGTTCGGGGCTATGCCGCCGGTCGCGGGCCTCTCCCGGGCGGTGACGGCGCGATCGCGACCGGTGCCGTCGCCCTGCCCGGTCCCGGTCGGCCGCCGCCACCGTGCGTCGGCCGGGATCCTCTGGGGTCGGCCCGTTCCGGCCGTGGCGCGGGGTGCCGCCGCCTGGCCGGCGGTCGCGCCGCGCCCTGACCGGCCGGTGGTGACCGGTTCCTGCCACGGTGGGCCGGCGCAGGCCTGGCTGCGCGCCGACGGGGCAGACGGGCCCGCGGAGTTGCCCCGGGCACCCGGGTCGGGCCCGGTTGCCGATCACCAAGGAGGAGTCGCCGTGAGTGATGCCGTACCGCCCTCGCCCTCGCTGTCCGTTGCCGAACTGTCCTCGGAGGCGGCCGAGTTGCTCAGCGCCGCGGTGCGCAGCGGTGCACCCGGGGGAGCGCCCGGCCTGGTGCTCCCGGGGGACGCGGTCGAGGCCGTCGCCGCGCTGGCCGGGGTGACCGCCCGGCTGCCCGAACTCCTGGACCAGCTCGCCTCGTTCCTCAGCAGTGAGCAGGCGGCCGGGCGCGTCGGTCCGGCCCGCGGCGAGGGGCTCGACGGGGAGCGGGCCCACGAGGCCCTGCGGGCCGCGCGCGACGCCCGCGAGCACCTCTACGAGGCGGCCCGCACCGCGGCGCTGGTCGCCGAGGCGGTGACGGCGGCCGCGACCGTGCTGGCTCCGCTCGGCACGGCCCATCCGGCGGGTCGACCGGTCGAGCCGCACGCCTGAGGGTCACGGCCGGGCCGACGCGCCACTGCGTTCCGTGCACTCCGGGGGCGCCCGCCCAGTCGGCTCGGCCGGCGGAGTCCGGAGACCGGCCCTACGGGAGGATCGGACCGATCGAGACCTGGGTGGTGTAGACCCGGCTGTTGCCGCAGTTGGCGGTCGCGGTGCCGTCGCCGAGCCGCAGGCCGCTGGTGACGGTGAGGCCGGACATGCACTTGGCCGAGACGGACCAGGCCCGGCGGGGTTCGAGGCCGGAACAGACGCCGACGCCGAACGGGCCCGAGGGGTAGGCGACGCACGAGCCGGTGGTCGGGTTGTCGGCGCCGGCCCGCGCCTCGGCGGCGGTCGGGGCGGCCAGCGCGGCGGCGGAGGCGAGCAGGGAGGTCAGCAGCAGGGCGGTGGTGCGGCGCATGGGGAGTCCTTCCGGGAGTGGCGGCGGCGCGCGAGGGCTGCACGGGCCCGATGGGGTCCGACGGTTTCCGCTCGGCTCCGACGGGTCGGTGAGGTGCCGTCAGTTGTGTGGGGCGGGTGAAATCCTGAGGGGGATGTGTGATGACTGTCAACGGCGTGTGACATGAGCAGGCGACTTCGCGCCACCGGGTGAGACTGCTCGACGGTCCGCCCCGGGGCGCCCCCGACTCTCGTGGGCCACGTGTCGGTCAGGCGGCCGACCTGCTGGAAATGACGGGTGACAGACACCCGGGGCTGGTCCGGGCTCTACCGCGCGCTCGCGGACCCGACCGGGCGCCAGATCCTGGAGGCCCTCCGCGCCGACGGCCTCGCGAGCAGCTGAGGCCGGAGCGCCGCCCGGCCCCGGGGCCCCTTTCGGGGCCGCCCCGGCCGAGGGGCGCGTGGCGGATTCCCGCGCCCCTTCGCGCCACCGCGCGCCGCAGGGCGGTCGGTTCCGGCTCTGGGCGGCGGCGGACGGCTCTGGGACCGTGGCGGGACACACCGCACACGAGGTCAGGGGGGCCGTCATGGCACGACGTTGGCTGGTCACGGGTTGTTCGTCCGGGCTCGGACTGGCACTGGCGAGAGCGGTGGCGGCCGCCGGGGACACCGTGGTGGCGACCGCCCGCAAGCCGGTGGCGCTGGACGGCCTGGTCGGCGAGCACCGGGGCCGGGTCGTCCCGGTCGCCCTGGACGTCCGCGACCCCGGGCAGTGCGCGGAGGCCGTCGCGGTGGCGGTCGACCGCCTCGGCGGCCTGGACGTCCTGGTCAACAACGCGGGCTGCGGGCTCTTCGGAGCGGTCGAGGAGGTGGGCGACGACGAACTCCGGGACCAGCTGGAGATCCTGGTGGTGGGCCCGTGGCGGCTGGCCCGCCTGGCGCTGCCCGTGATGCGCGCGCAGCGCGGCGGACACATCCTCAACGTCTCCTCGCTGGCCGGCCGGACGGCCTTCCCCGGCCTGGCCGCGTACGTCACCGGCAAGCACGCCCTGGAGGGCATGACCCAGGCGCTGGCGGCCGAGGCGGCCCCGTTCGGCATCCGGGTCGCCGCGCTGGAGCCCGGCGGCTACGCCACCCGGTACGGCTCCTCGCTCGCCGACGCGGCCGGCCGCTCGCCGGACTACGCGGAGTTCACCGGCCCGATGCGCAGTGCGCTCGGTGCGCTGGCCGAGGTGCCCGGGGTCGGCCGGCCCGAGGACTTCGCCCGGCAGGTGCTCCGGATCGTCGAAGCCTCCGGACCGCTCCCGGTGCGGATACCGGTCGGGCCCGGCAGCGCCGAGCACCTGACGGCGGTCGAGGAGGCGGCCCGCGCCGAGATCGCCGCCGCCCGGGCCCTGTTGGCGCCGCCGCGGACCTGAGCCGGCGACCGGCCCGGCCGCGCCGGACACCGCAACCGCCCTCCCGGGCGGCCCCCTCCGTCGTAGCCTGGCCCGCGGGGACCCCGCTACGGCGACCGGCCGGCGGGGTGGCGGGCAACGGTGCGAGCCGGGGGGCGGCATGCGGACGGGCCCTGGAGTGGTTCCGGGACGCCGCCAACGCCCAGGACGCGCTGGGCGAGGTGATGGTTCCTGGACCACCTCGCCGAGGCGCTGGAGCGGGCCGGGCACCCGGCGGAGGCCGTCCGGGCACGGCGGGCCGCACTCGACGCCGCCCGCCGTACGGGCCGGCCGGTCCGCTGGCCCTTCCTGCGGCTCGCCGTGACGCTCAGGGCGGCAGGCCGCGCCGACGAGGCGGTCGACGTCCTCGACGAGGCTGCCGCGGTCTTCGCGGACTCGGGGGACCCGAAGGGCCAGGCCGCGGAGCTGACCGCGCGCGCCGCGGTGCTCGGTGAGCTCGGGCGGCTCGACGAGGCCGTCGCGGCCGGCACCCGGGCCGCCGAGCTGCAGCGGGCCTGCGGCGAGGGCGAGGGCGAGGCCTCGGCGCTCTACAACCTGGGCACCATGCTGGTGCGGGCGGAGCGGCTCCGGCCGGCCGAGGACGCGCTCGGCCGGGCCGCCGAGGTCTTCCGGGCCATCGACGACGACCACGGGCGCGGGGAGTCGCTGAACAACCTGGCCTACGTGCTGATGCTGCTGGGCCGCTTCGGCCGGGCCGCCGCCGCGCAGGCCGAGGCGGCGGAGCTGTTCCACCGCAGCGACGACCATGCCTCGGAGGCGATCGCGGTCGAGGGCCTGGCCGCCCTGCGGGCCGTCCGCCCGGGCGCTGGCCTCGACCCGCCGGTTCACCGCACCGCCGTGCGCGCGCTGACGCCGCGTGCTGCTGCCTGCCTGCCGCCGCCTGCGTGCCGACCGACGGGCTGTCGCGCCGCGCCGGGCGCTGGGCCGTTCGCCGGGGCGGCTCACCCGACCGGGGCACGTCTGTCACCCGTTCGTACCGCTCGGGTGGCGAAAAGGGCGACTTGCCCGCGTTCGTGTGCAAACGTTTCGCGGGTGCCCCTCACCGGGCGCCTCTGGGGCCCGTTCCGGGCCCGGCCCGTTCGTGAGGGCGGGTGGCAGAGCAGTGATGACCTTGGAAGGCGTGAGATGTCCGTGCGTGGAAACCTTGGCAAGTTCGTCGTCACCGCGGTTCTGGCGGCCGCGGCCGTAGTGGCCGTGCCGACCGCGGCGCTGGCGCACAGCGAGCCCCAGCCGTCGTCGTCGTCCGGTCTGGCGGCGGGCGCGGCCTCGGTCGGCCTCTTCGGCCCGAAGCTCAGCTGGCTGGAGGCGTTCAGCAAGAGCAACGGCTGACCGACGGCTTCCCGACACCCGGGCGCCCCGGCCGCATCGAGCGGCCGGGGCGCCCGGCGTCGTGCCGGTGCCTACGGGTGCGCGCCGTCCGGCTGGGCGGGGGCGGTCTGCTCGCCGGGGTCGGACTGCTCGCCCGGGCCGAGCTCCTCGGCGAGGGGCTCACCGGCGCTCCCGGTCGGCAGGACGAGGGAGGCGACGGCGCCGCCGTCCGGGTGGTTGGCGAAGGTCAGTTCCGCGCCGATCACCCGGGCGTGGCCCTGGGCGATGGTCAGGCCGAGACCGTGTCCGCGCCCGCGCTCGCGCACGCTGGTGCGGAAGCGCTGCGGTCCGTGCCGCAGCAGGTCGTCGGGGTAGCCGGGGCCGTGGTCGCGGACGGTGATCCGCAGCCCGTCGACGCTCAGCAGCACCGGGCCCCGGCCGTGCCGGTCCGCGTTCACCAGCAGGTTGGCCAGGATCCGGTCCAGCCGGCGCAGGTCGGTGCGCACCACCGGTCCGTCGGCACCGGGTGCCGGGTCGGTCGGGGTGTCGCCCTCCGCCCGCACGGACAGGCCGACGGTCAGGCCGGTGATCGTGACCGTCCGCCGGACGGCCCGGCCGAGCGGCACGGGGGACAGGTACGGCGTCTCCGCGTCCGCGTCCAGCCGGGATACCTCCAGCAGGTCCTCCACCAGGGAGCGCAGCGCCTGGACGCGGTTGCGGACCAGCTGGGTGGGTCGCCCCGGCGGGAGCAGTTCGGCGGCGGTGACCAGACCGGTGAGCGGGGTGCGCAGCTCGTGCGCGACGTCCGCGGTGAACCGCTGCTCGTCCTCCAGCCGGCGGTGCAGCGCCTGGGACATCGAGTCGACGGCGGCGGCGAGGTCGGCGACCTCGTCCCGGCCGTCGCCCAGTTCGCCCATCCGGGTGTCCGTCCGCCCGGCGGCGATCTCGCGGGCGGCCGTCGCGGCGGTGCGCAGCCGGCGGCTGATCCGGTCGGCGACGAGCACGCCCGCCAGGACGGTGGTGAAGACCGAGGCGGTGACGGTGATCAGGATGATCCGGTCGAGGTCGCCGATG
Organism: Kitasatospora sp. NBC_01246; assembly: GCF_036226505.1. Taxonomy (NCBI): domain Bacteria; kingdom Bacillati; phylum Actinomycetota; class Actinomycetes; order Kitasatosporales; family Streptomycetaceae; genus Kitasatospora; species Kitasatospora sp. NBC_01246. The sequence continues at coordinate 8,124,851 of NZ_CP108484.1, forward strand.
GCGCCGCGGTCCGCGGTGAAGTCCACCCGGACGGACAGCACCGCGCCGTCGACGGGCGCGGCCGCCCACATCGCCTCGCCCTGCGGGCCGGTGGCCAGGACGGAGCCCTGGCGGCCGTCCGCCGCGAGCGCGCGCAGCCGGGGCGGCAGCGCCGGATCGTCCAGCGTGACGCCCGGGCGGGCGGGTTCGCCGTTGCGGCCGTAGGCGGTGAGGGCGGAGTCCAGTGCGCCGAGCGCGGACCGGCGGGCCTGGTCGACGTGCTGACGCACCATCGCCTGGTGGACCAGCAGACCGACGCTCAGCGCGACCAGGACGGAGATCGTGGCGACGGCGGTGGCGATCTGACGGCGCAGGGTCATGCCGGGCGCCGCAGCTTGTAGCCGAAGCCGCGGACGGTCTCGATCCGACCCGAGCCGATCTTGGCTCGCAGCCGCTGGACATGGACGTCGACCACCCTGGTGTCGGCCCCCCAGTCGTAGTCCCAGACCCGTTCGAGCAGACCGGAGCGTTCCAGCACGGTGCCCGGCGCGGCGGTGAACTCCAGCAGCAGCCGCAGTTCGGTGGGGGTGAGCGGGACGAGGCGGCCGTCCACCCGCACCTCCATGCTGTCGGTGTCCACCTCCAGTCCGTCGATGGCGCGCACCGTGCGGGCCGCCGGTGCCGGTTCGGCGTCGGCGGGCGCGGAGGCGGGTGTCGCGGTGGGCGTGGCGGTGGGCGTGGCGGGTCCGGCGGGTGTCCCGGCCGGCGCTCCGGTGCCGGCCGCCGGTTCGGGCGCGGGTGCCGCTCCGGCCGGCGCCACCGGGACCCGGCGCAGCACCGTGCGGATCCGGGCCACCAGCACCGCGCTCTCGAACGGCTTGACGACGTAGTCGTCCGCCCCGGCCTCCAGCCCCGACACCACGTCGACGGGGTCGGTGCGCGCCGACATCATCAGGATCGGCAGCTGGCTCTCCTCGCGGATGCGCCGGCAGAGGCCGACCCCGTCGAGGAGCGGCAGCATCACGTCGAGCAGGATCAGGTCGGGGCGGGCGGTGTGGAACGCCTCCAGCCCCTCCAGCCCGTCGGCGGCCGTGCTGACGGGGAATCCGTAGCGTTCCAGGGCCATCCGGGTGGCCTCGCGAATCACCTCGTCGTCCTCGACGATCAGGATGTGCGGGTGGACGGGGGCGGGAGTCATCGCTTCGCTTCCGGGGCGGCCGGGGTCGGGGGAGCCGGGGTCGGCACTGCCGTGCCCGGGCGGGGGGCGGGGACCGGGACCGCCTGGTCGGGGCGGCGGGGCTGGCTCACCCCGCTGGAGGGCGAGACCGCGGGCTTGGCGGAGAACGGCGCGGCACTCGGCTGGGCGGCTCCGGCCGGCTCGGAGGGCCGGTCGGCGGGGGTGGGGCCGTGGCCGGGCGCCGTGACCGGACCGATCGCCTCGACCCGCTGCTCCAGCAGGACGAGCCGGGTGCCGTTCCAGCCGTAGTGGCTGATGGTGCGGGAGGAGGGGGTGGTCGCCTCGTTCAGCCAGAGGTCGGCGGCAAGGGTCTCGGCGCTGAACGCCCGGAGCACCGCCACCCGGAGGACGGGCACGACCCCGCCGCCGCCCAGGGTGTAGACGTGCAGGACGACCGAGCCGCCGGTGGCGACCGCGGCGATCAGCTCGGGGCGGCCGTCACCGGTGAGATCGCGGAACTCGGGGTCGCGGACCGCGCAGTCCGGACAGCCGGTCAGGGCGCGCCGCTCCTCCGCGGACAGGGCCGGGTCCTTGGACAGCAGGGCGCCCAGGTCCACCGAGGTGAGGTCCGGGCCGGGCACGGCGACACCCGGCACCGGTACCGGTGGTGGCTCGGCGGGGCCCGTCTCGGACGCGGCGGGGGAGGTCGGCGACGGCGCCGCGGCCAGCGTCGGCCAGAGCGGCTGCGGCTTGGGGGACGGCGTCACGGGCCGGGCGGCCCCCGCGTCCCGCAGTTCCCCGGGGGTCGCGCACCCGGCCAGCGCCACGAGCAGGCCGAGGACGGCGACGGCGGATCCGCGCGCCGCCGCCCGGGGCCCTCGGCGGGGTGGCTGTGCTGCTGCCACGGTGGTCGTCCTCTTCCTGGTCTGCGGTGAGGCGTCGGTTCGCCCACGGTGATAGGTCGCCCGAACGCTACCGGGTGGTTCCGCCCGCCCGGGCACCGCCCACCTGCGGGGAGACCCCGGCGGCCGGGTGCCGCGGCCGTCACGCGGGCGCGACGGCCTCGGCACCCGGCCGGGGCCGGTCGGTTCGCCCGGTCCCTTGGTCGGGTCGGGCCGGTCGGCCGGCCGGTTCGCCCGGTCAGCTCGCCGGGGCGCCCGGGGGGACCAGGTCGGCCAGGACGATGATGTTGTCCGTCCAGTGGCCGTCCGAACCGATCCGCCCCCCGCAGGTGATCAGCCGGAGCTCCGGCGCGCTGGTGTTGCCGTAGACCGTCTCGGTCGGGAACCGGTCCTTGTCGGCCTGGAGCAGGGAGCGGACCCTGAACTCCACGGTGCTGCCGTCGGCGCGCCGCACCTGGACGAGGTCGCCCGCGCGGAGCTTCGGCAGACCGGCGAAGACCGCCGGGCCGTGCACGGTGTCGTAGTGGCCGATCAGGACGGCCGGGCCGGTCTCCCCGGGGGTCGGTCCGTTGCGGTACCAGCCGACCTCGTCGGCCCGGTCGGCGGACGGGACTTCGACCGTGCCGTCCGGGTTCAGACCCAGCCCGGAGACCGGCGCGTCCACCCCGGCCGAGGGGACGACCAGCCGGGTCGGAGCCGACGCGGCGAAGGGCCGCGGCGCCGGGGTGGCCGCCCCGCTCGCCGCGGCCGGTCCGTCGGCCGGCCCGCCCGCCCGGTCGGCGGCCGGGACGGCGGGGTCCGCCCGGTTCACGGAGGGCTGGATGCGCACCACCGGGGTCTGCGTGCCCGACAGCGCGACGGAGGCGCCGAGGACGAGGCAGAGCACGCCGCCCGCGCCGAGCGCGGCCCGGCGAACGCCGACCGACCCGGAACAGCCGGTCCGCCGGGGCCGCCGGCCGCCGGACCACCGGGTCGCGTTGCGCCGGGCCCGGCGGGTGGTCGGCCCGGTGTCCGAGCCGTTGCCCGGGCCGTTGCCCGGGCCGCTGCCCGGCGCCCGCTCCCGGCCCGGGTCGGGGGCCGGCTGCGCCTGGTGATCGGTTCCGGGCCCGGCTCCGGCCCGGCCGGGACCGTCGCCCGGCCCGCGTACGTCGCCGTACGCGGGCCGGGCGACGGGGGACCCGTCGGGAGCGGCTGCCGCCGCGGAGCCGTCGGAGTGCCCGGAACCGTCGTCAGCCGCGCGCACCGGACCGGCGGCGCAGCAGCGCGAAGCCCAGCGCGCCCGCACCGACGGCGGCCGCGGCGCTGCCGCCGACCAGCTTGGTGCCGGCGTCGTCGAGGGCCCCGCTGCCGTCGCCGGCCTGGGCGGCGCCCTGGGGCACCGACCTGACCTGCGGCTGGTCGGTGCGGGAGTTGTCCTGCGGGACGGGGCCGCGGCTGGGCTGCGCCGCGCCGCTGGGGGTGACGGTCGGCGCGGCGGGGGCGGCCGGGGCGGGCTGGGCGCCCTTGGCGGACGGCGCGGCCGGGGCGGGCTGGGCGGCACCGTTGGCGGCCGCCGGCTGGGAGACGGCCGGGGCGGGACGCGCGGGCTGGCTGGGCTTGGCGGCGGGTGCCGAGGGCGCCGCGGCGGGCTGGTCGGGGTGGTCGACGGCCGGGGCGGTGGGGGACGGGGTCCGGACCCCGTCGGCCCAGGCCTGGCCGCCGGAGACGGTGGCGAACAGGGCCGCCCCCGCGATGGTGCAGCCCGCCAGGGCCCGACGGGCGGTCGAGTTGGTGGTGCGGGTGGAGCGGTGCTTCGACATACGGGCGTCTCTCCTTGTCGCGTTGCGCCGACCGTGCGGTCGGCGCGTCCCGACCGACAGTAGGAGGGCCTTGTCGCGGTCCCCGGGAGGTCGTGTCACGGCTGTCCATCGGCTGGGTAACAGCCGGCCGTGACTGTTGCACGGCGTGGTGCGCGCAAGGGTCGCGGACGGCGGGCGGAGCTCCGGCGGGGTGGGTACGGGTCCTACCGAGGAGGTTCCGGGGTGCCCCGGCGGGCCGGTGGCGCCGCTGGCGCCCAGTGTCGCTCCCGGTCCGGCCCGGTAACGACCCAGGCCCTGTCGCCCCTGCGGCGCCCGGGAGTTCAGGGCTGGAGCAGCATGCCGAGCCGGGGGCCGCCCCGGCGGTGGAGCCGGCGCAGGAAGGAGAGCACACCGCTGGTGCCGACCGCCCAGGCGGCGGACTCGACGGTGGGATCGGTGGCCGGGAACACCGGTCGGCCCGCGCGGCCGCCGCTGCGGGCCAGGACCAGCCCGGCGATCTCCTCGGCGGCCTCCCAGTGCCGCTCGTCCCCGGTGGCCAGCGCCAGGTCGATCAGCAACTCCCCGGCGCCCGCGAGCCCGCAGCACTGGACGACGGGTGCCGTCCTCGGGGCCGACTCGCGACAGGCTCGCGCGGCGTCGGCGGCCCGGGTGAGGAACTCGTCCGCGCAGTAGTACCGGCCCGCCTGGACGAGCGTCGTGCCGATGCCGGCCAGACCCCGGCACCAGGACCCGTACCGGCGGGTGGCCCCGGGCCGGCCGGCGGCCACCACGAGCCGGGGGACGTCCTCGGCGAGCGCGTCCACCAGACGGCGCGCCGCCGCCGCGGCCGCCTCGGTGTCTTCGGCGCTGTGGGCGAGGCCGCCGCGGCCGGCCGGAGCCGCGGTTGTGGCAGCGGTGGCGGACGCGGCGGACAGGCCGAGCAGGAAGTGGGCGACTCCGGCGCGCCCGTGCGCGAAGCCCTCCTCGAGTGCGGCGGTACCCGGGTTCGGCGTCTCCCGGGGCCCGTCGGCCCGGCCGTCGGTGAGCAGCCGGGCGCAGGCCCGGGCCGTCGCGAGGTGCTGCTCGGCCTCGGCTTCGCGACCCGCGGCGCGTGCTCGCCCGGCCAGCAGCAGCCGGCCGGTTCCGAGGCCGGCCGCGCCGGAGATCTGGTCCGTGGAGCGGACGTCACCCGGACCGGGATCGGCGCCGAGCGGCTCCTCGGTGCCCAGCACGTCGGCCGCCCGGGCGAGGAAGAGGTCGACCCCGGTGCGGCCCTCGTACAGGCCGGGGCCGAGCCGGTCGATCGCGGGGTGTGCCGCCGTCCACCGGGCCAGCGCGGTGGCGGCCGCCCGGGCGTCGGGGCGGTCGGCGTGCTGCAGCAGTTCGAGACCGAGCCCGGCGCTGCCGTCGTAGAAGGAGAGCAGGGCGCGCGGCTCCCTGCTCCGCGCATCGGCGGTGACCAGCTCGCCGGCCAGCCGCACGCAGGTGGTGACGGTGTGGTCGACGACCTCGCCGAGCAGTTCGGCGGTCACCCGGGGCGGACGCGGCGGCGCGGGAACGCGCCGAGCGCGGTCGCTGCGCTCGCCCACGGTGCCCGCAAGGCCCGTGCCGGGCGGCGCGGCGTGGTGGCGCAGGGCGTCCGCGGCCGCCGCTCGCTCCGCCGGGTCGAAGCCGAGCAGGCCCGCGACCAGCGCGACCGCCGGGTGCTGCGGGTCGGGCAGCGCACCGGCCAGGCAGGCCAGCGTGCGGTCGCGGTTGGTGGCCCGGCCCGGGTCGATCACCACCGGGTCGAGACCGGTGGCCGCGTAGTGCAGCGTCGTCCCCAACGCGTAGTAGTCGTCGCTGGGGTGGGCGGTCGTGGTCGCCGGGCCGGGCAGTCCGTACCCCCGGGTCGTCCCGGGCGGCCGTTCGCCGTCGAGGGCGCTGATGCCGAAGTCGACCAGCGCGCACCCGCCCGCCGCGTCGAGCACCACGTTGGCCGGCTTCAGATCGCACATCACCACGCCGCGCGCGTGCACCGCGTCCAGTGCCCGGAGCAGTCCGCGCGCCAGCGACCACCAGTCGCGGCCCGGCCCGTGCGTGCCGCCGGGCCCGGCGGCACGGGCCTCGTAGGGGCCGCCTTCGAGCACGTCGCGACGCAGGTCGCGCCGGCCGCAGGCGCTGCTCACCAGGTACTCGTCCTCGCCGTGCCGGACGTAGTCGACCAGGCGCGGTACTCCGCCCACGCCCGCCAGTGCGGTCAGGACCCGTCGCTCGTGCCGGAGCCTGCCCCGCGCGTCGATGCCGGCGGCGTCCTCGGCGACGAAGGCGCGGGCCTGCTTCACCACCACCTCGCGGCCGGTGACCACGTCGACCGCCCGGTACACATGGCCGCCCGGTGCGCGGGTGATGCCGGCGGTGATCCGGTAGCGGCCGCCGTCGCCGATCCGGTTGCTCGTCGGTCGCGGGGCGGTGCGCGGTGCGAACGGGTCGCTCACCCAGGGTGGTTGGCGATAGTGGGGGGCGGCCGGGGCGGGAAAGGTCTCGCCGGCCGGGCCGGTCATGAGGAGCGTCGAGTCCTCGGCGGCGACCCGGAACAGGCCGTACCGGTAGTAGACCGGGGCGTCGGCCCGCAGCTGTCGGTCACTGGGCACCCGGGGGCCGGTCCAGCCCGTCAGCGCGTTCGCCAACTCGTCCGCGAGGGCGGCCTCTTCGCCCGGGCACGGGTAGACCGTGACGGCCTTGCCCACGGCGGCCGGGTCGCGCAGTCCGGTGTTCAGCTCGCGCAGCACGGCGGTGCTGGCGGCGAACTTGGCGTCGCAGGTGCGCCGCAGCAGGATCGGGACCACCACGTCCAGCAGGTGCGGGAACCGGTCGGGGCGGGCCGACACATGGAGCTTCCAGCCGTGCGGGAGCGCCGGCATGTCGGGGTCGTGCAGATACAACCAGTCGTCAGCGAAGTGCAGTTGGCGGCGCGAGCCCGGGGCGGCCGCGACCAGGGCGGCGATCCGGGCCCGCAGAGCCCCGGCGGCGCCGGGGTCCGGCCGCGCGCCGGTGGGTGCTGCTGCTGACGGCACGAGTCCACCACGTCCCGGGGTCCGGTCGCACGGGTACCCCGCCGGGTGTCGGCGGGCAGGTGCGAGAAGGTACGGCGTGCGAGCCGGTGCGGTGGCCTGCGGGCTTGCGGCGCACGGCGGTTCGGGCGGCGCCCGCCCGCAGGCCGGGTGTCCGGCGAGGGTCAGGCGTCCACCGCGCAGTCGAAGCGGGTGGGGACGTAGGTGACGAACGGGTCGGCGAGACAGGCCGCCGGGGCGAGGTCGGCGTCGAACTCGTCCTCGAACGCGATCACCTCGTCGTCGATGTCCAGTAGGCCGGCGTCGCGGATGTCCAGTACCAGTGCACTCACGGGTGGTTCCTCCCATTCACCTTGGCTGATTCCCGTGCGGGCCGCCCATGCTAGCCATTCGTTCGGGCCCGCCATAGAGGTGCGACAGCGCAGATGTTCGACCCTTTCGGACCGTCGGGCCGCGCTGCTTCGCACCCGTCCCAGTGGCACCACCGGCACCCCGGGTACCCGCCGGTTCGGCACGGCGGGGGCGAGGTCGGGGGCGGTTCGCGCACACGGTCCCGGCCCGTCGCCCCGCCCCGGGGCGCCCGCCCCGGTGTACTCCGCCGTGCGACGGAGTGCACCGGGCCGGGTCTCGGACAGCTGTGCCGGGCAGGGGGCCGACGGGCGTCGGTGCGGCACTGGCGTCAGGTCAGAACTTGACGTCGGTGCAGGAGTAGAACGAGTTGTTGGTGTCGGCGATCTCCCAGACCGCCACGACGACCTGGTGGCCGGTGCGGCCGCTGGGAAGGGTCCCGGTGTGGGTGGTCGTGGCGGCGGGCTGGCGCCCGTTGTAGTTGACGGTCAGGAACGGGGTCAGGTCCAGGTTGGCCCGGGTGATCTTCTGGGTCGCGTCGTAACCGGGCTTGGTGAGGTAGTACTTGAACGTGGTGGTGGCGTGCCGGGCCTCGATGTTCCAGGTGAAGGTGAGCTGCTGGCCCGCCGTCACGTTGGTGGTCGGCCAGTTGCCGTTGCGCGGGGCGTCGAGCGGCGCCCAGCGCGGGTCGGCGCCGGCGCAGATGGTGCCGTCGGCCGGTCCGCGGCTGGGGAAGCCCTTCGGGCCCTCGACGCTCTGCGGCTCCCACTGGATGTCGCCGCAGTTGGTGACGACGCCCGCGCCGCACAGGGCCGCCCGGCTGGGCGGCAGGTTGATGAAGCCGTGCGACTGCGCCGGCAGGGCCAGCGTGAGCGGCAGCGCGACCGCGGCCGCGGCCACGACGGCGAGATGACGTTTGCGCATGGTGCTCCTCCGTGGGGGTGGATGGAGTGTGCGCCCGACGCAGGGCGCGCGCGTGGGGGTGCGGCGGCCGTCGATCTCTTGGCATGCCTGCGCCAGGTCGGTGTGGTCCCCACCGTAGGAGTTGTGGCCCCGGGCCGTCAATGGTCTGAACCATTCGCCGTCATGAACGCCCTTTCCCCAGAGGGACGTTCGTCATTCCTGCGCGGCGACAGGGTGGCCGGCCGGTATGTTCGGGAGCGGTCCGGCGGGAGCGCAGTGTGGTCCTCAGCCGTCGCCGGCGGTCTCCGCCAGGGCCCGGCGGAGGGCGGTGGGGGTCCACTGCGCGTCGGCCCCCGGGCGGGTGCCGAGGTACTCGGCGATCCGTCCGAGGTCCCAGCCGTGGGCCTGGACCAGTCCGGCGGCGATGGTGCGCAGATAGGCGGCGCGGGGTGCCCGCAGGTCGGCGTCGGCCAGGCCGCCGGAGGCGGTGAGGGTCAGCACGGGGGTGTGGTCGAGGGAGCCGGGGCACACCAGCGTCCCGTAGCGGCCCGGCCAGAGCCGGTCCCGCCCGGTGCGCAGGGCGGTGGCCGGCGAGAGGTCGGCCCCCGGCTGCCGGTGCCTCTCCTGGGCGGCGATGTCGCTGAACTGCCCGGTGGTCAGCAGATAGGCGCGCGCGGGCACCATACCGGTCCGGTCCGGGTCGTAGAAGGCCGTGCCACCGCCCCAGACCGTCGACTGCAGCGCGAAGTACAGCTGCCCGGGGAGCGTCACCGGCACGGCCCGCTCCGGCGGCCGCCCGTCGCGGCAGCCGGGGTACGTCCGGGCGGCACCCGCCGGCCGGCCGCCGCGAAGGTAGCAGGCCAGCCGCTCGGCGCACATGTTCGAGCCGTAGGCGGCGTACCAGACGCGATCGGGTTCGGCGCCAGCCGCTGCGGCGCCCGCCGGGCGGAGCCGCCACCGTGCCACGATGTCGCGGATCCCGGCCGCGCGCCCGGCGGCGACCGGCCGGAAACCGGGCTGGGGCAGGCCCGGGGTGGCGCTGTCGGGTCGGCCTACTCGGTCCGCCACTTGAGCTCGACCTCAAGCTCGATCTGCCCGTCCTCGACCTCGACCTCGATCTCGATCTGGAGTTCGTCGGGGACGCGCACGGTCAGTGTGCCGGGGCCGAGGTCCAGCTCGGCGCTGGCGCCGTGCCGCAGCGCGTCGGCGAGCGCGGTGAGCCGGTCGGCCGCTTCGAGCCGCGTCAGCGAGGCCTTCTGCTCGAACTTGAGTTCACTCACGGAGGCCTCCAAACCCGGGGGACGGCGGATACGTCCAGTGTGACCCCGCCGCCCGGCCGCCGCCCGGGCAGTCCGGTCACGGCCGGTCACGGCCGGTCGCCACCGGTCGCTCTCCGCGGTCCCGTGCCTCCCGGCCGTGACCCCGGACCGCCCGCGATCGGCCCGCCCGGACCGGCCACCCGGGCCGCTCACACCCCGGCGGGTCCGGGTTGCGGCGGGGGCGCCGGATCCGGGTCGGGGAACGGTGGGACGGGCGGCGGCACGGGGACGGGTTCCTCGCCGGGGTGGCGCGGCCCGGGGGCCGGGTGCGGGAACGGCTCGGTGTCCGGGTTCGGGGGTGTCGGTCTGGTCATCACGGCCACCTCTCGCTTCGGGGGTGCGGCGGGGTGCGGCGGGTCTCGTTCCGGGTGTGCGGCGGGTGGCGTCAGCGGTCGAGCGCGTGCTCCAGCTCCCGCTTGTTCATCTTCGAACGGCCCTTGATGTTGCGGTGCTTGGCCTCGTTGTACAGCTGGTCGTAGGTGCGGCCCCCGGCGCCCTCGTGGGACCGCAGTCCGCCCCGCCGGCCGGAGGAGATGTCGTGGGTGGAACTCCGGCTGGCGGTCCGCGCCTCGCCGTGTCTGGCCCGCTCCTTGTTGACCGTCCGGGCGGCGATCTCCTCCGCCAGGTCCTCGCTCTCACCGCGCTCCAGCACGCTCTCCTTGATGTGCTCGTACTGGCGCTCCCGCTTGGGGCTCGATCCTCGGGGCATCGCAGTTCTCCTCTCCTCTCGGCGCGCGCCTACCCGGTCGCCGCTCGGCGAATCGGCGGAAGCCGCAGGAGTTCCCGCCGGCCCGTACCGCGCGTCGGGCGGGGCTACTCCTGCGGGTCGGCCAGCAGGCCCTCCGGCAGGTAGCCGGAGCGGGTCTCCAGCTGCCAGCCGTGCGCCCGGACGGCGAGGGCGGCCAGGGCGACGGTCTCGGCCGGCAGCAGGGTCCTCGGCTCCGGGTCCGGTCCTACGCCGTCCCGGTGGAGGCGGAGACGCTCGGTCAGGGCGTGCTCGAAGGCGGCCCGGTCGTCGTCCAGGAGCACGCGAAGCAGCCGCTGGTCCGGGGTGAGGGCGCCGGCCGCGTCCAGCCGCCGGGCGGCCTCGGCGCGGGCCTGCGCGTCGGGCTTGGTGATCGGCTCCGGGGCGACCCGCGTCGCGGGCCAGGTGCCGACCATGTCGGCGAGGTACCCGCACAGCGCGTCCATCGCGGCGAGGTCGCCGGGGTCCGACACCGACTCCAGCGGCGAGTACGGCACCCCGTCGCGGATCGCGGCCGCGTAGTCCTTGAGCAGGGGGCCGACCACCCGCTCCGGCCGGTGGAGCAGGTCCGTGGTCACGCAGAGCGCGAAGGTGTCGAGCCAGGTGCGCGCCGTGGACACGTCGTCCACCGCGTCGCCGAAGGCGAAGTCCCCGCTGTCGAGGGTCTGGTCGTTGAGCGGGAAGTAGACCTCGAAGTCGCCGTTCGGGAAGCTGCCCAGCGCCAGTACCCCGAGTGCGCACTCGGCGGCCGCCCGCAGGACGTCGCGGCCGGACGGACCGGTCAGCGCGGGGTCGCTCAGGGTGCGGGCGCCGACGTGGTCGAGGAGTTCGCCCTGCAGCCGCACCAGGCCCCCGATGGACAAGGAGCCGTAGCGAAGCGAGTGCCAGCGGTTGAACGACTGTCCACCGATGTCGTCGAGGGCCCGGGCGATGCGGTCCTCGTCGACCTTGTGGCACGTCACTTCCTGCACGGCTACTGCCTTTCCTGTGATCATTTTGGCTGGCCGCCCGACGCTACCAGGGCGGTTGCCGCCCGGCCGACCCGCCCCGGACGGCCCGGACCCACCGGGGCGGGGAGCGTCACCGCCCCCGCCGCGGGGCCGGTTCACCGCCGGATCCGCCCGCGCCGCACCCCGTCGCGGGACGGTCGCGCGGGGCCGCCCCGGCCGTCGGTGGGCGGGCGGGCACCGGGCGGGCCCCGGGACTGGCAGACTGGTGATCGTGACCGCCGACTTGCGCCCTTTGTGGCAGCCCTTCTCCGAGCCTTCCGCGACCGTTCCCGTCCAGACGGACCGCCACCACCTGCAGCCCGTGGAGCGCGCGCCGTTCCTGGAACCCGCCGGGGTGGCCGACCACGAGGAGCAGTTCCCCGAGGCCTGAGGCCGCCCGCACGACTCCCGGCGGCCGAACCCCGCTCCCACCCTCACCGCGACCGCGATTCCTGCCGTCGCTCCATCCGTCGTCGCTCCATCCGTCGTCGCTCCGCCCCGTGGCGCTTCGCCCCGGTGCGGGTCGACTCATACGGCGGGCCACCGTCGCACGCCACCGCCCTGCGGATCCTGCCGGGCGGCCGGCGCCGGTGCGCGGCCACCCGCCGTCGCACCGGCGCCCTGCGCGGGCGTCGCGGGGACGCCGGCCCTGAGATGGATGATGCCGCCGTCCTCCAGCGCGCGCAGCGCGGCGGTCAGCCGCGCGGCCAGGTGCCGGGGCAGCTGCCGCACCGCCTCCCCCGGATCGAGCCAGGAGGCGGCGCGGACCTCCCCGTCGGCGAACCGCAGCGCGCCCGCCTGCGCGGCCGTGAGCGGCGCCGCGTCGTACAGGAAGCAGGTGACGGCCCGGCCGTGCCCGGTGGCCGTCGCGGGCGCGGTGTCCACCACCAGGAGCCGCCCGACCGGGAGGTCCAGCGCCAGCTCCTCCCGCAGTTCGCGGGCGGCGGCCTGCTCGGGGGACTCGCAGGCCTCGACCATGCCGCCCGGCAGCTCGGCCTCCGGCTTGTAGGACGGATCGAGCACCAGCACCCGGCCGGCGGTGTCGCGCACCAGTACGGTGGCCGCCGCCATCGGCGCCGGCAGCTGGGCGAAGTGGTCGCGCGGCGGCATCGGCGGGCGGTGCCCGTCGCGCAGCAGCGCCGTGTGCGCGCCGCGTTCGGCGGCCGCCGCGGCGGCGAACCGCCGGGCCACCGTCGGCGCGAGCAGCGTCAGCGCCTCCCGCTCCGGTACGAACTTCGCGGCGCGGATCTCGCCGGGCTGCAGCACCAGCGCGGCCGCTTCCACCGCCGCCCTCGGGCGGGCGGCGTAGACGAGGGAGATGATCGCCCGGCCCCACAGTTCGGCCGGGGCGGTGTCGACGGCGAGCAGGCGGCCGATCTCGGCGTCGAGGCCGAGCTCCTCCTGGAGCTCGCGCACCAGGGCGGGTTCGGGCTCCTCGTCCTCCAGCATGCCGCCGGGCAGGTCCCAGCCCGGCTTGTAGTCGGGGTCCACGATGAGCACCCGGCCGAGGTGGTCGCGGATCAGGGCGTCGGCGCAGGCGGCCGGTGCGGGGTGCGCGACGAGGTAGCGGGCCAGCTCGGGGTCGGGCATGGGGGTTGGGTTCACGGCTCTCCTGACGGGGCCCTGCCGGCGAACGGTCCGGACGCGGCGGTGCGCCGACAGGGCGGACGGGGGGTGGACGCGGGCCGCGCCGGTGGTGGGCGGCTCCGGGACCGGTCGGACCGGCGGTCGTCACCGGAGCGGCGTGCCGGGGACCGGCGGGGCAGCGGGCCGTCAGGCCTGCCCGGGGATCGCGGTGACGCGCCCGGCGCCGTCCCGGGCGCGGACCCCGGGGCGGCGAAGTCGGCCGACCGGCAGCCCGGTTCGGGCCGTGCTCGGGCGGGACGCGCCGGAGCACGACGGCAGCGGGGCGGCAGGGGGACTGGCGGTGGTGCGGACGCGCACGGTGCTCTCCCGGTCACATCGGAGTTCGTCGGTCCACCGATGATGGCCGCGCGGCCCGCCGGGCCGGTGGCGTTTCCGGACCGCGCCACTCGAAGGTGTGGTCCCGGCCCGGCCGCCGCCCGGCCGGACCTCCCGACGGGCGCGACGGGCCGAGCGCGCCGGGCCCGCACCGCCTCCTCGACAGGGGTGTGGGCCGGCCCGGAGGCCGGCCCACACCCGAGCGGGGCGGAGAGGAGCTAGTCGGCCTGCCAGTCGGAGGACCAGCAGCTGATGATCGGGCAGATCCAGTCCGGCGAGACCCTGGCAGGGCCGGTGACGCCGGGTCGACCCGGTCGTCGGTGGCGACGGCGTCCCGCAGCCGCGGCGACGGCCGGCCGGGAGGCGGGTGGTGGCCGGAGGGTCGACGTCCACCATCCCGACAGCGAGGTTAGCCTTCCCTAACGCTTGCCCGAGCTGGAGGCTGTCGCGGGCCACGGCCACGGCTGGTGGGGCGTCGTCCTCAAGCCGAGGCGGGGCAGGGACTTCGCGTTGACGGTTACCGGCGTCGAGGACGTCACCGAGAACTGCCGCCGGGTGCGCTTCGCGGACGGCGGGCTGCTCGCGGCTGCCGGTGTCCGTCCGACCATGGGGGTGCGGGTCTGGTTGCCCGGCGCCGGCCCAGTTCGCCCGCCGGGAACTCGCCGTCGCAAAGGGGCGGTTGCCCGCGCTCGGCTACTGGCGCCCGTGACCGCGCCGCCGCGGTGGAGCGTCCGGGCGGACCGTGCTCCGGGCGCCCCGGTTTCGCACGGGCGGGCGACGTTCGTACGGGATGGTGACGGGAAGGGTGAAGAAATGTAAGGTTACCCTTGCCTAAGTGGTTCTGGAGCGACCGAACCGCACTCCCTCCGGCACTCGCGAAGCCGGGTGGCGGGGTGGAGGGGAGCGAACGCCGCACATCCCGGTGCGGGCATCCTGAGTGCAGGGGGATCGGTGGAGAACGGCCTGGCCGGGCGCGCACGTCGCGCCGGGGTTGCTGGAACTTCGCGCACGGGTGGCCCCCTCGCGGCGCTGCCGTGGCTGGAGCGGTTCCGCGGCAAGATCGTCGTGATCAAGTTCGGCGGGAACGCGATGGTGGACGAGGGCCTCAAGGCGGCCTTCGCCCAGGACGTCGTGCTGCTCCGCTACGCGGGTGTCCGGCCGGTGGTGGTGCACGGCGGCGGTCCGCAGATCAGCGCCCAGCTGGGGCGCCTCGGGATCAAGTCGCACTTCACCAACGGCCTGCGGGTCACCACGCCGGAGGCGATGGACGTCGTCCGGATGGTGCTGGCCGGTCAGGTGCAGCGCGAGCTGGTCGGCCTGGTGAACCGCCACGGCCCCTTCGCGGTCGGCATGACCGGCGAGGACGCCCACACCATGACGGCCGTCCGGCGGCACGCCGTCGTGGACGGCGAGCGGGTGGACATCGGGCAGGTGGGTGACATCGCGTCCGTCGACCCCTCGATGGTGCGCACGCTGCTGGCGGACGGCAGGGTCCCGGTCATCTCCCCGGTCGCGCGCGGCGTGGGCGGTGACGTCTACAACGTCAACGCGGACACCGCCGCCGCCGCGGTGGCCGCCGCGCTGGGCGCGGAGCTGCTGGTGATGCTCACCGACGTGGCGGGGCTCTATCGCGACTGGCCGCGCTCGCAGGAGGTGGTCCCCTCGCTGACCGCCACCCAACTCGCCGAACTGCTGCCGAACTTGGCGAGTGGCATGGTCCCGAAGATGGAGGGCTGCCTGCGGGCCGTCCGGGCCGGCGTCGGCAGTGCGCGGGTGCTGGACGGGCGGGTCCGCCACGGGGTGCTGGCGGCCTTCGGTGGTCCGCCGGTGGGTACCGAGGTGGTGCCCGACGCGCCGCTGGTGCGCCGAGGCGAGGCGCCCGGCGCGGAAGGTCGGCAGGTCGCGATGGTCGGTTCGGGCACGATCCGAATTTGACTCACCCGATCAAGTGGTAGA
Organism: Kitasatospora sp. NBC_01246; assembly: GCF_036226505.1. NCBI lineage: Bacteria > Bacillati > Actinomycetota > Actinomycetes > Kitasatosporales > Streptomycetaceae > Kitasatospora > Kitasatospora sp. NBC_01246. The sequence goes on from NZ_CP108484.1 coordinate 8,139,962, forward strand.
ACTTAGGTAAGCCTTACCTATGGCGAGTGGGCGAGTGACGGACGGCCGCCGCGGCGGTCGACCGGACACCGGCGGGGCCGAGAAGCAAGAAGCAACGGAAGGATCGATCATGTCGAGCGAGAACGGCGCAATCGACCGAGGCGAGGGCGCCGACGACCTGGTCGGCATAGGCTTCGGTCCTGCCAACCTGGCCCTGGCCATCGCCGTCGACGAGCACAACCGCCGGGACCCTCAGCAGGCCCTCAAGGTCGGCTTCCTGGAGAAGCAGGCGACGTTCGGCTGGCACCGCGGGATGCTGCTGGAGGGGGCGACCATGCAGGTCTCCTTCCTCAAGGACCTCGTGACGATGCGGGACCCCCGCAGCCGCTTCACCTTCCTGACCTACCTCCAGGAGCGCGGCCGGCTCGCGGACTTCATCAACCAGAAGTCCTTCTACCCGACCCGCCTGGAGTTCCACGACTACTTCGAGTGGTGCGCCGCCGAGTTCGCCGGTCGGACGGCCTACGGCCGCGAGGTCACCGCGGTCCGCCCGGTGACCACCCCGGACGGCCGGGTCGAGGTCGTCGAGGTGGAGTCCCGGTCGGTCACCGACCCGGCCGACCGCGAGGTCCGGCTGGCCCGCAACATCGCGGTGGGCACCGGCCTGAAGCCGCGGATGCCCCAGGGCGTCACCGCCGGGGACCGCGTCATCCACACCCGCGACCTGCTGTTCCGCGCCCCCGACCTGATCGAGCGGCGCGCGGAGCTGCGCCACCGCCGCTTCACGGTGGTCGGCGCCGGCCAGTCGGCCGCCGAGGCCGTCGAGTTCCTGCACCGGACCTTCCCCGAGGCGGAGATCTGCGCCGTCCTCACCCGTTACGGCTACAGCCCGGCCGACGACAGCCCGTTCGCCAACCGGATCTTCGACCCGTCCGCCGTGGACGAGTTCTACGCCGCGCCGGACGAGGCCAAGCGGACCCTGCTCGACTACCACGCGAACACCAACTACTCGGTGGTCGACGGGGATCTGATCGAGCAGCTCTACCGGACGGTCTACCAGGAGAAGGTGGCCGGCCGGGAGCGGCTGCGGATCCTCAACGCCACCCGGCTCACCGGCGTCGGGCAGCTGGCCGACGGCGCCGTCGCCGAGGTCCGCTCGCTGACCACCGGCGAGACGACGGCCCTGGAGTCGGACGCGGTGGTGCTCGCCACCGGCTACGAGCACGTCGACCCCCGGGACCTCCTCGGCGACCTCGGCGCGACCTGCCGCACCGACCAGCTCGGCCGCCTCCGGGTCGACCGCGACCACCGGGTGCTGACCGACGACCACATCGAGGTGGGGATCTACCTCCAGGGCGGCACCGAGCACACCCACGGAATCACCTCGTCGCTGCTCTCCACCCTGGCGGTGCGCTCCGGCGAGATCTGCGACTCGCTGCTGCTGCGCCACACCGGCCGCCAGCTGCGGGCCGAGGACGGCCGCCTCGGCGTCACCGGCTGACGGTCCGCCGGCCTGCCGGGCCGCACCGGCGAACTCCCCCTCGACCTGGAAGCGAAGAACCACGCCATGACCGACACCAGCCCGTCCGGGTCCGCCCCCGTCCTGGACATCGAGAGCGTCCGCGCCGACATCGCCGAACTCCTCGGCGAGGAGCCGGCGGCGGTCGGTGACGACGACGACCTCCGGGACCTCGGGCTCGACTCGATGCGCCTGATGCACCTGGTGGAGAAGTGGCGCGCCCGGGGCGCCCGGGTGGACTTCGCCGACCTGGCCGACCTCGGCGCCCCGACCGTCCGGGTGTGGTCCGCCCACCTCTCGGCAAGCTGACCCCGCGGGCGGCCGCGCAGCTCACCCTCCCCGCCCGCCCGCCGCATGCCCAGCGCCCCCGCGCACGCCACGCAGTACCCCCAAGGAGAACGATGAACACCCGTGCCCTGCCGTCCCGTGGTCTGAGAATCGCCGCCGTCGCCGGTGTCGCCGCCCTCGGCCTCACCGCCTGCGGCTCGAACGGCGACAGCAGGAGCGAGGCGGCCTCCGGTGCGTCCGGCGGCGCCAAGGCCGCCCAGGTGATCGAGGCGACCAACGGCAAGGTCACCGTCCCGGCCGGGGTCAAGCGGATCGTCTCCGTCTCCTATGCCACCGGCGCGCTGCTCGACCTCGGCGTCCAGCCGGTCGGCACCAGCACCATCGACGACAACAACCCGATGGAGCTGCTGCCCTCGCAGACCGAGGCCGCCAAGAAGATCGAGGCCATCGGCTCGGGCATCGAGATCAACGTCGAGAAGGTCGCCTCCCTCAAGCCCGACCTGATCGTGGTCGAGGGCGCCACCGCCTTCGACTGGGGCGTCAGCAAGCTCGAAGGCATCGCGCCGACCCTCTACTTCGGCATCGACAAGCCGGTCGACCTGTTCACCGCCCAGGAGAAGATCGCCACGGCCGTGGGCAAGGAGGCCGAGTTCAAGAAGCTGAAGTCGGACTACGACACCAAGGCCGCCAAGATCAAGGCTGACTACGCCGGCAAGCTCAACACCGTCAAGTGGACCATCGCGTCCTCCTACGGCGGCGGCGAGTTCCTCGTCGACACCAGCAGCTCCTGGGTCGGCCGGGTGCTGAGCGACGTGGGCGCCACCTTCTCCCAGGCGTCCGGCGACACCAAGGAGCACGAGGTCACCTACTCGACCGAGAAGCTCGACGTGCTCGCCGACGCCGACATCATCCTGGTCCCTCGGACGGCCGCCACCGGCGAGGTCCCGCAGGACACCAAGGACCTCGACAAGCAGCCGTCCTGGAAGAACCTCAAGGCCGTCCAGGCGAACAAGGTCATCCCGGTCACCTACGCGACCAGCGACCGGTACGGCACCTCGATCGACGTGCTCGGCCAGATCGAGACCATCCTCAAGGGCCTCTAGGCCCCGGCCGGCCGGCCCGCCGGGCACCTCCCCGGCGGGCCGCCCCGCGCCCCAGCACCGCGCACACCAGAGCGCACCACCACGCACCAGCACGCACCACCACGCACCACAGCGCACCAGCGAGCGCCCCGGGCTTGCATCGTCGGCGGGGCCGCACCGAACCGGGAAGGGCCGACCATGCCTCAGGCGGGCACCAACACCACGCAGGTCGAGCCGGCCGCAGTCCTCCAGGAGCTGACGGCGGCACAGGCAGGGGTACTCGCCGCACAGCGGATCGACCCGGACAACCCGGCCTACAACGTCGGCCAGTACGTCGAGATCACCGGGCCGTTCGACCCCGCGCTGCTGGAGCGGGCGCTGCGCCGGACCCTCGCCGAGGCCGACGGCCTGCACGTCCGGCTCGCCGAGCACGAGGGCCGCACCGTCCAGCTGCCCACCGCCTTCGACGCCGAGGCCTGGCAGCTGCCCCGGCTCGACACCAGCTCCGCCGCCGACCCGGTGGCCGCCGCCACCGCGCTCGTCCGGGCCCAACTCGCCGTCCCGACCCCGCTGGAGGGCCTCGAGGCCGGCCCGCTGCACGGCGCGCTGCTGGTCCGGGTCGGCGAGCAGCGCCACCTCTGGTTCCAGTGGTTCCACCACCTGGTCGTCGACGGCTACAGCGTCGCGCTCCTCACCCGCCGGGTCGCCGAGGTGTACACCGCCCTCGCCGCCGGCACCGACGTGCCCGACAGCCCGCTGCGCCCGCTCGCCGTCCTGCTGGTGGCCGAGCGCGAGTACCTCGCCGGCCCCGCCGCCGCCGAGGGCCGGGAGTACTGGAACACCCGATTCGCGGACCGCCCCGCCGTCGTCGGCCTCACCGAGGCGACCGCCCAGGCCGCGCCCGCCGCCCGGTACCACCGCGCCGAACTGACCGCCGAGGACTCGGCCGCCGTGCTCGCCTCGGCCCGGGCGGCCCGCGCGACCTGGGCCGAGGCGGCCGCCGCCGCCCTCGCCGGCTACCTGCACCTGATGACCGGGACGCCGGACGTCGTGCTCGGCATGCACTTCATGGCCCGCACCGCCCCCGGCACCCTGCGGGTGCCCGGCATGGCCGTCAACATCCTGCCCGTACGGATCGCCGTCGCCGGGACGGACAGCCACACCGGGCTGATGCGCCGCGCCGCCGCCGAGCTCACCGCGACCCGCCGCCACCAGCGCCACCGGGGCGAGGAGATCCGCCGCGACCTCGGCCTGGTCGGCACCGACCACCGGCTCCACGGGCCGCTGCTCAACATCAAGCCCTTCGACCTCGCGCTGGACTTCGCGGGCAGCCCCGGACAGACCGTCACCCTGGCCTCCGGCCCGGTCGACGACCTCTCGCTGTCCGTCACCAAGACCCCGGACGACCGGCTGGTGCTGGAGTTCGGGGCCAACCCGGAGCTCTACACCCAGGCCGCGCTGGAACTGCACGCCGACCGCTGCGCCGGCCTGCTCGCCCGGCTCGCCGCCGATCCGGAGCGGCCGATCGGCGACCAGCCGCTGCTCGCCGACGCCGAGCGGGCCGCCGTGCTGCACGACTGGAACGCCACCGCCCGGGAGGTCCGCGAGGGCACCCTGGTCAGCCGGATCGCCGAGCGCGCCGCCGCCACGCCGCAGGCCCCCGCCGTCGTCTTCGAGGGCGAGACGCTCAGCTACGCCACGCTCGCCGAGCGCTCCGACGCGCTGGCCCGCTCGCTGGCCGCCGCCGGCGCCGGCCCGGAGACCGTCGTCGCCGTGGCCGTGCCGCGCTCCGCCGACCTGATGGTCGCCCTGCTCGCCGTCCTCAGGTCCGGCGCCGCCTACCTGCCGCTGGACGCCGGCTACCCGGCCGACAGGCTCGCCCACATGATCGAGGACGCCCGCCCGGTCCGCGTCGTCACCGTCCCCGAGGTGCTGGACCGGCTGCCGGAGAGCGCCCGCGCCGCCGCCGTCCTGATCGGCCCCGGCCACACCCCCGCCGGCGCCACCACGACCGCCCTGCCCGCCGTGGACCCCGACTCCGCGGCCTACGTCATCTACACCTCCGGCTCCACCGGCCGCCCCAAGGGCGTCGTGGTCCCGCACCGCGCCATCGTCAACCGGCTGGCCTGGATGCAGCACGCCTACCGCCTCACCCCCGAGGACCGCGTCCTGCAGAAGACCCCCGCCAGCTTCGACGTCTCGGTCTGGGAGTTCTTCTGGGCGCTCTGCGAGGGCGCCGCCGTCGTCCTGGCCCGCCCCGAGGGCCACAAGGACCCGGCCTACCTCGCCGCCCTGATCGCCGACACGGGCGTCACCACCCTGCACTTCGTGCCGTCCATGCTCCGCGCCTTCCTGGAGGAGCCGACCGCCGCAGCCGGCTGCGGCGGATTGCGGCGCGCCTTCTGCTCCGGTGAGGCCCTGCCCGGCGACGTCGTCGAGCGCTGGTACGCCGCGCTGCCCGACGTCCCGCTGCACAACCTCTACGGGCCCACCGAAGCGGCCGTCGACGTCACCCACCACCCCACCGAGCCCGGCGCCGGCGTCGTCCCGATCGGACGCCCCGTCTGGAACACCCGCCTGTACGTGCTGGACGCCCGGCTGCGCCCCGCCCCGGTCGGCGCGCCCGGTGAGCTGTACCTGGCCGGCGTCCAGCTGGCCCGCGGCTACCTGGGCCGCCCCGGCCTGACGGCCGAGCGGTTCGTCGCCTCCCCGTTCGCCGACGGCGAGCGCCTCTACCGCACCGGCGACCTCGTCCGCTGGGCCCCCGACGGCACCGTCGAGTACCTCGGCCGCACCGACGACCAGGTCAAGGTCCGCGGCTTCCGGATCGAACTCGGCGAGATCGAGGCCGCCCTGGAGGCGCTGCCCGGGGTCGCCCAGGCCGCCGTCACCGCCCGCGAGCTCACCCCCGGCGGCGCCCGCCAACTGGTCGGCTACGTCGCCCCGGCCCCCGCCGACCCGGACGACCTGCTGGCCGCCCTGGCCGCCACCCTGCCCGAGCACATGGTCCCGGCCGTCCTGCTCGGCCTCGACGCGCTCCCGCTGAGCCTCAACGGCAAGCTCGACCGCAAGGCGCTGCCGGCCCCCCGGCAGGCCGCTGACGGCGCCGTCCGCGCCCCGCGCACCGAGACCGAGCGGATCCTCACCGACCTCGTCGCCGAGGTCCTCGGCCTGGACACGGTCGGCGTCGACGACAACTTCTTCTCCCTCGGCGGCGACAGCATCTCCGCCATCCAGCTCGGCAGCCGGGCCCGCCGGGCCGGCCTCGCCCTCACCCCCCGGGTGGTCTTCGAACGGCGCACCGTCGCCCGGATCGCCGCCGTCGCCGAGCAGACCGCCCCGGCGGTCCGCCGGGCCGGCGTCGAGGGCACCGGCCCGCTGCCCGCCACCGCGATCAGCTCCTGGCTGCGCGAGCGCGGCGGCCCGGTCACCCGGTTCAGCCAGCACACCGTGGTCACCGTCCCGGCCGGCCTCGACCGCGCCCGGCTCACCGCCGCCCTGGACACCCTGACCGACCACCACGACGCCCTGCGGCTGCGCCTGGACATCGCCGCCGACGGCACCTGGACCCAGCAGATCCGGCCCGCCGGCAGCGCCCCCGCCGCCGAGCGGCTGCGCCACCTCACCGTCGCCCCGGCCGAGCTGTCCGCCGCCGCCGCGATCGAGCGCGAGGCCGCCGTCGACCGGCTCGACCCCGAACAGGGCGTCGTGCTGCAGGCCGTCCACCTGGACGCCGGCCCGGACACCGACGGCCTGCTCGTCCTCGCCGCCCACCACCTGGCCGTGGACGGCGTCTCCTGGCGCATCCTGCTCCCCGACCTGCACGCCGCCTACGAGGGCCGCCCGCTCGACCCGGTCGCCACCTCGCCGCGCGGCTGGGCCCTCGGCCTCGCCGAGGCGGCCACCGGTGACCGGATCCGCGCCGAACTGCCCGGCTGGCAGGCCGTGCTGGCCGACGGCGCCGGCCCGCTCCTCGGCGACCGCCCGCTCGACCCGGCCCGCGACACCGCCGCCACCACCCGCCGGCTGCGCCTCACGCTGCCCGCCGCCCGCACCGCCCCGCTGCTCACCGCGGTACCCGCCACCCACCGGGCCGGCGTGGACCACACCCTGCTCGCCGGTCTCGCGCTCGCCCTGCTCGGCCGGCGCCGCGACCGGCACGGCGCCGGCGCCCGCGCCGACCTGCTGCTGCGGCTGGAGGGCCACGGCCGCGAGGACCAGCTCGTCCCCGGCGCCGACACCACCCGCACCGTGGGCTGGCTGACCACCGAGTTCCCGGCCCGCCTCGACCTGGCCGGCCTGGACCTCGACGAGGCGCTGACCGGTGGCGCCGCCGCCGGCCGCGCCCTGGCCCTGGTCAAGGAGCAGCTACGGGCCCTGCCCAACGCCGGCGCCGGCTACGGCCTGCTCCGCCACCTGGACCCGGTCTCCGGCCCCGCCCTGGCCGACGCCGACCAGCCGCAGCTGCTCTTCAACTACCTCGGCCGCTTCACCGCGGACGGCGCGCACTGGACCGTCGCCCGCGAGGCCGGCGACGCCGTCGCGGCCGGCGCCGACCCCGCGCTGCCCACCGCCCACGCCCTGGAGGTCGGCGCCTTCGTCCACGACGGCCCCGACGGCGCCGAACTCGCCGTCACCCTCTCCTGGCCGCACGGCGTCCTGACCGAGGAGGCCGTCCGCGACATCGCCGAGCGCTGGTTCGCCGCGCTGGACGCCCTCGCCGCGTACGCCGCCCGGCCGGACGCCGGCGGGCTCACCCCCAGCGACGTCCCGCTGGCCGCCGTCAGCCAGCCGCTGCTGGACCGGATCGCGGCCGAACACCCCGGCACCGTCGACGTCCTGCCGCTCTCCCCGCTCCAGGAGGGCCTGCTCTTCCACGCCCTCTACCAGCGCGAGGAGGGCACCGACGACCTCTACACCTCGCTCACCTCGCTGGACCTGCGCGGCCCGCTGGAGCGGCCGGCCCTGCGCCGCGCCGTGGACGCCGTGGTCAACCGGCACTCCGCGCTGCGCTCCGGCTTCACCGCGATCGGCGAGCACCCGCTCCAGCTGGTGGCGGACACCGTCACGGTGCCCTGGACCGAGCACGACCTCACCGCCCTGCCCGCCGACCGGCGCGACGCCGCGGTCGCCGGGATCGAGGACGAGGAGGCCTCCCGCCGGTTCGACCTCGCCCGGCCGCCGCTGGTGCGCTGCGCGCTCGTCACCCTCGGCGCGGACCACCACCGCCTGGTGCTGACCCGCCACCACATCGTGATGGACGGCTGGTCCACCCCGGTCCTGCTGCGCGAGCTGGTCACCGCCTACGGCGACGGCGGCGCGAGCGCCGCGCTGCCCGCCACCACCCCGTACGCCGACCACCTCGGCTGGCTGGCCGCCCGGGACGCCGGCGCCGACACGCTCGCCTGGCGCGAGGCGCTGGCCGGCCTGGAGGCGCCGACCCTGCTCGCCGACACCCTGGGCCGCCCGGCCGACGGCCCGGCCGCCGCCGGCGCCGAGATCCACCTGCCGCTGTCCGCCGAGCTCGCGGCGGCGCTCACCGGCACCGCCCGGGCGCACGGACTCACCCTCAACACCCTGGTCCAGGGCGCCTGGGCGATCCTGCTCGGCCGTCTCACCGGCCGCGCGGACGTGGTCTTCGGCGCCACCGTCTCCGGCCGTCCCGGCGACCTGCCCGGCGTGGAGTCCATGGTCGGCCTGTTCAGCAACACCGTGCCGGTCCGCTTCCGCCCCGAGGAGGACGAGCCCGCCGTCGAGGCGCTCACCCGGCTGCAGGCCCAGCAGTCCGCGCTGCTCGACCACCAGTACCTCGGCCTGGCCGACATCCAGGCGCTCGCCGGGCACGGCACCCTCTTCGACACCCTGCTGGTCTTCGAGAACTACCCGGTCGACCCCGACCGGCTGACCGCCCGCGGCCTGCGGGTCGCCGGCATCGGCAACCGGGGCGCCACCCACTACCCGCTGACCGTGCTCACCCTCCCCGGCGAGGCGCCGCGGCTCACCGTCGAGTACCGCGCCGACGTGTTCACCGCCGAGCAGGCCGCCGCCGTCGGCGCCCGCCTGCTGCGGGTGCTGGAGACCGTCGCCACCCGGCCCGGGACGCCCGTCGGCGAGCTGGAGGTCCTGGACGGGCGGGAGCGCGACACGCTGCTGCGCGGCTGGAACGCCACCGGCCGCGAGGTCCCCGCCGGGACGGTCGTCGACGCCTTCGAGGCCCGCGCCGCCGCCACCCCCGACGACACCGCCGTGGTCTTCGGCGACCGGCGCCTCAGCTACGCCGAGCTGGCCGGGCGGGTCGAGCTGACCGCCCGCCACCTCGCCGCGCTCGGCGCCCGCCCCGGCCGGGTGGTCGCGCTGGCGCTGCCCCGCTCGGCCGAGCTGGTGGCCGCCCTGCTCGGGGTGCTGAAGTCGGGCGCCGCGTACCTGCCGGTCGACCTCGACCACCCGGACGAGCGGATCGCGCTGATGCTCGCCGACGCCGAACCGCTGGTCACCCTGACCACCGACGAGGTCGCCCGCACCCGCCCGGTCCTCGCCGGGCACGGCCTGGGCACCCTGACCACCGGCCGGCTCGGCGCGCTGGACGCCGACCCCGTCCGCCCCGACCCCGACGACCTCGCCTACGTCATCCACACCTCCGGCTCCACCGGCCGCCCCAAGGGCGTCCAGGTGCCGCACCGCGGCCTGGCCAACATGCTGGAGCACCACGGCGGGACGGTCTTCGCCCGGGCCGAGCGGGCCGCCGGCGGCCGCCGGCTGCGGGCCGCGCACACCGCGTCGTTCTCCTTCGACTCCTCCTGGGAGCAGCTGCTCTGGCTGATCCGCGGCCACGAGCTGCACGTCTACGGCGAGGACCTGCGCCGCGACCCGCAGGCCCTGGTCGCCCGGCTGCTCGCCGACCGGATCGACACCCTGGACGTCACCCCGTCGTTCGGCCGGCAGCTGGTCGAATGGGGCCTGCTCGACTCGGCGGAGCACCGCCCGCTGCTCTTCCTGGTCGGCGGCGAGGCCGTCGGCGACGCCCTGTGGAGCCGGATCCGCGACACCGAGGGCGTGCTCGGCCACAACTTCTACGGCCCGACCGAGTACACCGTCGACACCCTGGGCGCGGCCCTGGACGAGAGCCCCACCCCGTGCGTCGGCCGGCCGATCGGCAACACCCGGGTCTACGTGCTGGACGCCCGGCTGCGGCCCGTCCCGGCCGGGGTCCCCGGCGAGCTGTACATCGCCGGCGAGGGCCTGGCCCGCGGCTACGGCAACCGCCCCGGCCTGACCGCCGGCCGCTTCGTCGCCTGCCCGTTCGGCGACGGCGAGCGGATGTACCGCACCGGCGACGTGGTCCGCTGGCGCGGCGACGGCACGCTGGACTACCTGGGCCGCGACGACGACCAGGTGAAGATCCGCGGGTTCCGGATCGAGCCCGGCGAGGTCGAGGCCGCGCTGGCCGCCCTGCCCGGCGTGGCCCAGGCCGCCGTGCTGGCCCGCGCCACCGCCACCGGCGTCAAGCGGCTGATCGGCTACGTCGTGCCCGCCCCCGGCGGCGAGGCCGACCCGGCCGCCCTGCGCCGGACGCTGGCCGGGTCGCTGCCCGAGTACATGGTCCCGGCCGCGATCGTGCCGCTGCCGGCGCTGCCGCTGAACGTCAACGGCAAGCTGGACCGGCACGCCCTGCCCGAGCCGGAGGCGAGCGCCTTCGCGGCGCCCGCCGGCCGCGCCCCGCGCGACGAGCGCGAGGCCGTGGTCTGCGGCGTCTTCGCCGAGGTGCTCGGCCTGCCGCAGGCCGGGGTCGAGGACGACTTCTTCGACCTCGGCGGCCACTCCCTGCTCGCCACCCGCGTGGTCGGCCGGCTCCGCGCCGCGCTGCGGGTCGAGGTCGCCGTGCGGGACCTCTTCGAGAGCCGCACCGCCGCGGCCCTGGCCGCCCGGCTGGCCACCGCCGCCACCGGCCGCCCCGCCCCGGCCGCGCGGCCCCGCCCCGAGCCGCTGCCGCTCTCCGCCGCGCAGGCCCGGCTCTGGTTCCTGTACCGGCTGGAGGGCCCCAGCACCGCGTACACCATCCCGTGCGCGCTGCGGATCGACGGCGCCGTCGACACCGACGCGCTGCGCGCCGCCTTCGCGGACGTCCTGGCCCGGCACGAGGCGCTGCGGACGGTCTTCCCCGACCGGGACGGCCGGCCCCACCAGCGGATCCTGACCCCCGAGCAGGCCGGCGTGCCCTTCACCGTGGAGGAGGTCGCGGCGGGCCGGCTCGACCGGGCGGTCGCCGCCGCCGGCGCCTACGCCTTCGAGCTCGCCGAGGAGGTCCCGGTCCGCGCCACCCTGCTCCGCGCCGGGCCGCAGCGGTCGGTGCTGAGCGTCGCGCTGCACCACATCGCGGGCGACGAGTGGTCCGAGGGGGTGCTGCTGCGCGACCTCGACCACGCCTACGCCGCCCGCCTGGCCGGCACGGCGCCGGTCTTCGAGCCGCTGCCGCTCCAGTACGCGGACCACGCGCTCTGGCAGGCCGACCTGCTCGCCGACCAGGACGGCAGCGCCGCCACCCAGGCCCGCTACTGGACGCGGCGGCTGGCCGACCTGCCGGCCGAACTCGCCCTGCCGACCGACCGGCCGAGGCCCGCCGAGGCCACCGGCCGGGGCGGCGCGGTACGGCTGCGGCTGCCCGATGCCCTCCACCGGGCGCTGCGCGGCTACGCCCAGCGCAGCGGCGCGACCCCGTTCATGGTCACCCAGGCGGCCGCCGCGCTGCTGCTCGGCGGGCTCGCCGGCACCACCGACGTGGCGCTCGGCACCCCGGTCGCCGGGCGCGCCGACGAGGTGCTGGAGCCGGTCGTCGGCTTCTTCGTCAACACGCTCGTGCTGCGTCACGACCTCTCCGGCGAGCCGACCTTCGACGACCTGGTGGCCCGCGCCCGGGAGACCGTGCTGGGCGCGCTCGCCCACCAGGACCTGCCGTTCGACCGGCTGGTCGAGATCGTCAACCCGGAGCGCTCGCTCGGCCGCCACCCGCTGTTCCAGGTGATGGTCCAGCACCGCAAGGAGGCCGGCGGCCTGGACCGCCTGCTGGGCGCCCGCACCGCGCTGCTGCCCGACCCGGTGCACGCGGCCCGCTTCGACCTGGCCTTCACCTTCGTGGAGTCCGCCGACGGCGACCACACCGACCTGACCGTCATCTACGCCGACGACCTCTTCCACCGCTCCACCGGCCGGCTCTTCGGCGCCCGCCTGCTGCGGGTGCTGGAGCAGGCGCTGGCCGCGCCGGACCGCCCGGCCGCCCGGGTCGAGCTGACCGGCGCCCAGGAGCGGCGCGGCCTCGCGGGGGAGTGGAACGCCACCGACCGCGAGGTGGCGCCGGGCACCCTGGTGACCCGGATCGCCGAGCGGGTCGCCGCCACGCCCGACGCGGTCGCGGTGTCCTTCGAGGGCGCGGAGGTGACCTACCGCGGCCTGGACGAGCGGGCCGGCCGGCTGGCCCGCGTCCTCGCCGCGCACGGCGCCGGACCGGACCGGATCGTCGCGGTCGCCGTGCCGCGCTCGGTCGAGCTGATGGTCGCCCTGCTCGCGGTGCTCAAGTCCGGCGCCGCCTACCTGCCGCTGGACACCGAGTACCCGGCGGACCGGCTGGCCGCGATGGTCGAGGACGCCGCCCCGGTCTGCGTGCTCACCCTGCCCGGCACGGCCGGCGCGCTGCCGGTCGTCCCCGGCGTGCCGGTGCTCGGCGTCGACGCCGAGGGGCCGCAGGCCGAGCCGGTCGCCCCGGAGCCGGAACACCCCGCCTACGTGATCTTCACCTCCGGCTCGACCGGCCGCCCCAAGGGCGTCGTCGTCCCGCACCGGGCGATCGTCAACCGGCTCGACTGGATGCGCGAGGTCTACAGCGTCACCCCGCAGGACCGGATCCTGCAGAAGACCCCGGCCGGCTTCGACGTCTCGGTCTGGGAGTTCTTCCTGCCGCTGGTCAGCGGCGCCCGGGCGGTCCTGGCCAGGCCCGGCGGCCACCGGGAGCCGGAGTACCTGGCCGCGCTCGCCGCCGGCGCGGGCATCTCCACCGCGCACTTCGTGCCCTCGATGCTCACCGCCTTCACCGCGGTGGCCGAGGCCGACCGCACCGTCCGGGACCGCTTCGCCGGGGTGCGCCGGGTGTTCTGCTCCGGCGAGGCGCTGCCGCCCGCGGCGGTCGAGCGCTTCGCGGCCCTCTGGCCGCAGATCGAGCTGCACAACCTCTACGGGCCCACCGAGGCCGCCGTGGACGTCACCTACCACCGCGCCTGGGCCGGCTCCGGCGTCGTCCCGATCGGACGCCCCGTCTGGAACACCCGCCTGTACGTGCTGGACGCCCGGCTGCGGCCGGTCCCGGTCGGCGTGCCCGGCGAGCTGTACCTGGGCGGGGTCCAGCTGGCCCGCGGCTACCTGGGCCGCCCCGGCCTGAGCGCCGGCCGGTTCGTCGCCGACCCGTTCGCCCGGGGCGAGCGCATGTACCGCACCGGCGACCTGGTCCGGCGGCTGGTCGACGGCGAGGTCGAGTACCTCGGCCGCACCGACGACCAGGTGAAGATCCGCGGCTTCCGGATCGAACTCGGCGAGGTGGAGGCCGCGCTGGCCGCCGCACCGGGCGTGGCCCAGGCGGCCGTCGCCGCCCGCGCCGTCACCGAGGGCGGCGCCCGCCAGCTGTTCGGCTACGTCGTCCCGCAGCCGGGCGCCTCGGTCGGCGGCGACGCCGTCCGCGCCGCGGTGGCCGCGGTGCTGCCCGAGCACATGGTCCCGGCCGCCGTCACCGTGCTGGACACGCTGCCGCTGAGCGTCAACGGCAAGCTCGACCGCAAGGCGCTGCCCGACCCGGCCCGCCGCCCGGCCGCCGCCCCCGCGGCGGCCGGGCAGACCCCGGGCCGCTCGCTGGCCAGGGTCTTCGCCGAGGTGCTGGGCCTGCCCGAGGTCGGCGAGGAGGAGAACTTCTTCGCCCTCGGCGGCGACAGCATCGTCTCCATCCAACTGGTCAGCCGGGCCCGCGCGGCCGGCTTCCCGATCGCCGCCAAGGACGTCTTCCAGCACCCGACCCCGGCCGCGCTCGCCGCCGCCAAGGGCCTGGGCACGCCCGCCGCACCCGCCCCCGCCGGCCCGTCGGCCGTCGCGCCGCCCGCCGACGGCGAGCTGCCCGCCCTGCCGGTGGTGCACTGGCTGCGCGAACGCGGCGGCCCGATCGACCGGTTCAACCAGTCCGTCCTGCTGACCGTCCCGGCCGGGCTGCGGGAGCAGCCCCTGCGGGACGCGCTGGCGGCCCTCGCCACCCGCCACCCGGCGCTGCGGCTGCGGTTGGACCGCACCGACGGCCTCTGGACCCAGGAGGTCCTGGCCGCCGACGCGGCCCCCGCCCTGACCGACCCGCGCACCCTGCGCCCGGTCGACGCCCGGGGCGCGCGGGAGGCGGGACCCGCCGGGTGGACCGCCCTGCTGACCCGCGAGGCGGACGCGGCCGCGGCGGCGCTCGACCCCGGCACCGGCCGGGTCCTTGGCGCCGTCTGGTTCGACGCCGGCCCGGACACCGACGGCCGGCTGCTGCTGACCGTCCACCACCTCGCCGTGGACGGGGTCTCCTGGCGCACCCTGCTGCCCGGCCTGCGCACCGCCTACGAGGCACTGGCGGCCGGCGGCCGCCCGGCCCTCGAACCGGAGGCCCACAGCCTGCGGGCCTGGTCCGAGCAGCTGCTCGCGCACGCCCACGAGCGCGGCCGGATCGCCGAGGCCCGGCAGTGGCGGGAGGTCCTCGACGGTCCGGCCGGGCCACTCGGCGGCCTCACCGCCGACCCGGCCCGGGACACCGTCGCCACCCTGCGCACGCTGCGCCGCACCCTGCCCGCCGACCGCACCGAGCCGCTGCTGACCGCCCTGCCGCAGTCCTTCGGCGCCGGCGTGGACGACGTGCTGCTGGCCGGCCTCGCCCTCGGCGTGGCCGCCGCCCGCCCGGGCGCCGCACCGGCCGTCCGGGTCGACCTGGAGGGCCACGGCCGGGGCGGCAGCGAGGCGGCCGGACTCACCCCGGACCTCGCCCGCACCGTCGGCTGGTTCACCACCGTGCACCCCGTCCGGCTCGACCTGACCGGCCTGGACCCGGCCGAGGCGATGACCGGCGGCGCGCTCACCGGCCAGGCGCTCAAGCAGGTCAAGGAGCAGCTGCGGGCCGCCCCCGACCGGGGCCTGGGCTTCGGCCTGCTGCGCCACCTCAACGCGCAGACCGCGCCGCTGCTGGCCGCGGTGCCCCGCTCCGAGGTGCTGTTCAACTACCGCGGCCGGACGGACACCGGCGCCGGACCGCAGGGCGGCTGGGCGTTCGCCCCGCAGGACGAGCGCACCGCCGTCGCCGCCGCGGCCGGCCCCGACCGGCTGATGCCGGCCGGCTACCCGCTGGAGATCGACGCGGTCGTCGCCGCCGGCCCCGACGGCCGCCCGGAGCTGACGGTCGAGTGGAGCTGGCCGGGCGCGCTGTTCGGCGAGGACGAGGTGGCGGCGCTGGCCGACTCCTGGTTCGCCGCGCTCGACGCGCTCGCCCGGCACGCCGCCGGCGGCGACGCGGGCGGGGTGACGCCGTCCGACCTCGACCTCGTCCGGCTCAAGCAGACCCAGATCGACCGGCTGGAGTCGCGGCTGCGCAGGCGCCGCCGATGAGCCGCGAACCGGGCGGCGCCGCCGCCCCCGACCCCACCGACCGCCACCCCACCCCCAGGACCGAGAACCCCGTGACGAACGACTCCACCGCACCGATCGACGACTCGCAGGCCCAGGCCCCGGCCGCGTCGGCCCTGGAGGACGTCTACCCGCTCTCCTCCCTGCAGGAGGGGCTGCTCTTCCACGCGCTCTACGACGACGAGGCGCGCGACGTCTACGTCGTGCAGTCGCACCTCGACCTGGCCGGCCCGGTCGACGGCGCCCGGCTGGCCGCCGCCGTCGACGCGCTGCTGGTGCGGCACGCCAACCTGCGCGCCGGGTTCTGGTACGAGGACCCGGAGGCGGTCGTCCAGTTCGTCCAGCGCGAGGTGGAGACCCCGCTGCGGGTGGTCGACCTGACCGCCCCGGCCGGGGCGGAGCAGGACGCCGCGGTACTGGCCGCGATGGACGAGGACTGGCACCACCGGTTCGAGCTGGACGCCCCGCCGCTGCTGCGGCTGGCCCTGCTCCGGCTGGGGCCGGACCGCTCCCGGCTCGTCATCACCTGCCACCACCTGCTGCTCGACGGCTGGTCGATGCCGATCCTGGTGCGCGAGCTGCTGGCGCTCTACGGGTCGGCCGGCGACCTCGCCGCGCTGCCCGCCGTCCGCCCCTACAAGGACCACCTGGCGCTGCTCGCCACCCGCGACACCGCCGCCGCCGAGGCCGCCTGGGGCGCCGCGCTGGCCGGTTTCGCCCAGACCCACCCGGTCGCGCCGGGCGCCGGCGTCGCCACCGCCGTCGAACCGGCCGTGGTCACCCTGCACGCCGAGCGCGAGCTCTCCGCCGCCGTCGCCGAGGCCGCCCGAGGCCGGGGCCTGACCCTCGGCAACCTCGCCCACACCCTCTGGGGCGTCCTGCTCGGCTCGCTCACCGGCACCGCCGACGTGGTCTTCGGCACCACCGTCTCCGGCCGCCCCGACGACCTGCCCGGCGCCGACACCATGGTCGGCCTCTTCATCAACACCGTGCCGGTGCGCGTGCGGCTCGCCCCCGGCGCCACCCTGGCCGGCGCCGCCGCCGCCGTCCAGCGCGAGCAGGCCGAGCTGATCGCCCACCAGCACCTCGGCCTCGGCACCATCCAGCGGCTCGCCGACGTCGAGGGCGCGCTGTTCGACACCCTGCTCGTGGTCGAGAACTACCAGGGCGGCGGCGACGCGCTCCGCACGAGCCTGGGCACCGTCGAGGGCCTGGCCGTCACCGCGCTCGGCGCCCGCGACGCCACCCACTACCCGCTGGGCCTGACCGTGCTGCCCGGCGAGCGGCTGCGCCTGGAGCTGGAGTACCGGCCCGAGCTGTTCACCGAGGCCGAGGCCGGCCGGATCGCCGACCGCTTCCTGCGCCTGCTCGCCGCGTTCGCCGCCGACCCGGACACCCCGCTCGCCCGGCTGGACCTGCTCGACGCCGCCGAGCGCGCCGCGCTGCCCGCCACCGTCTCCGGCGGCGAGCACCGCGTCCCGGACGCCACCGCCGCCGACCTGTTCGCCGACCGGGCCGCCCGCACCCCGGACGTCCGGGCCCTGGTCGGCCCCGGCCTGACCGGCGGCCCGGCCCCCGTCCAGCTCTCCTTCGCCGAACTGGACGCCGCCGCCGACCGGCTGGCCCGACTGCTGCGCGCCCACGGCCTGCGCGCCGACGACATCGCCGCCCTCGCGCTGCCGCGCTCCGCCGAGTCGGTCACCGCGCTGCTCGCCGTCCTGCGGGCCGGCGCCGCCTACCTGCCGATCGACCTCGACCACCCGGACGAGCGGCTCGCCCTGCTCCTGGCGGACGCCCGCCCCGCCGTCGTCCTGACCACCGCCCAGGTCGCCGCCCGGCTGCCCGAGGTGCCCGGCGCCGCCGTCCTGCTGCTGGACGACCCGCGGACCGCCGCCGACCTCGCCGCGCTGCCCGCCGGCCCGCTCACCGACGCCGAGCGCGGCGGTCCCGTCCACCCCGACGCCGCCGCGTACGTCATCCACACCTCCGGCTCCACCGGCCGGCCCAAGGGCGTGGTGATCCCGCACCGCGGCCTCGGCAACCTGATCCACGACCACCTGGCCACCACCTTCGCCGACGCGCTGCGCGCCACCGGCCGGGCCCGGCTGCGCGCCCTGCACACCGCGTCGTTCTCCTTCGACTCCTCCTGGGAGCAGCTGATCTGGCTGATCGGCGGCCACGAGCTGCACGTCCTCGGCGAGGACGACCGCCGGGACGCCGAGGCGGTGGTCGGCTACACCCGCGCCCACCGCGTCGACGCCCTCGACGTCACCCCCTCGTACGCCCAGCAGCTGCTCGACAGCGGCCTGCTGGCCGGCGAGCACCGCCCGGCGGTGCTGCTGCTCGGCGGCGAGGCGCTGCCCGAGCCGCTCTGGACCAGGCTGCGCGGCGAGGCGGGCGTCACCGCCGTCAACTACTACGGCCCGACCGAGTTCACCGTCGACGCCCTGGTCGCCGACCTCGCGGACAGCGCCGCCCCGGTCATCGGCCGCCCGCTGCGCGGGACCCGCGCCCACGTGCTGGACGGCCTGCTGCGGCCGGTCCCGGCCGGGGTGCCCGGTGAGCTGTACCTGGCCGGTCCGCAGCTGGCCCGCGGCTACCTGGACCGGCCCGGCCTGACCGCCGGCCGGTTCGTCGCCGACCCGTTCGCCCCGGGTGAGCGCATGTACCGCACCGGCGACCTGGTCCGCCGGCGGGCCGACGGCGAGGTCGAGTACCTCGGCCGCACCGACGACCAGGTGAAGATCCGCGGCTACCGGATCGAACTCGGCGAGATCGAGGCCGCGCTGGCCGGGCAGCCGGGCGTGGCCCAGGCCGCCGTGCTGGTCCGGCCCGGCGCCGTCCGGCGCATCGTCGCCTACGTCGTCCCCGCCCGGGACGCCCTGCTCGACACCGAGGAACTCCACCGGGCGCTCGCCGCCCGGCTGCCGGAGTACATGGTGCCGTCCGCCTTCGCCGTGCTGGACGCGCTGCCGCTGACCGTCAACGGCAAGCTCGACCGGGCCGCACTGCCCGACGAGGCGCTCGCCTACACCGGCCTGGCGGCCGGCCGGGACGCCGGCTCCGAGACCGAGCAGTTGCTCTGCGACCTGTACGCGGAGGTCCTCGGCCTGCCGCGGGCCGGCGTCGAGGACGACTTCTTCCGCCTCGGCGGCGACAGCATCTCCTCGATCCGGCTGATCGGCGCCGCCCGCGCCGAGGGGCTCTCGCTCAGCCCGCGCGACGTGTTCGAGCGCCGCACCCCGGCCGCCCTCGCCGAGCTGGCCGACCGCCGCGACGCGGCCGGCGCCGCCCCGGAGCTGCCCGAGCTGCCCCCGGCGACCGAGGCCGAACTGGCCCTCGTCCGCGCCGCCGTGCCCAAGCTGGAGATCGAGGACGTCTGGCCGGTCTCCCCGCTCCAGGAGGGCCTGCTCTTCGAGGCCGGGTACGACGAGCAGGCGCTGGACGTCCACACCTCGCGCGACGTGCTCTCGCTGACCGCCCGGATCCCGCTGGAGGTGCTGCGCGCCGCCGTGGCCGCCGTGCTGGACGGCCATCCCAACCTGCGGGCCGGCTTCCTCCAGGACGGCCTGGAGCGACCGGTTCAGTTCCTGCCGCGCGCCGTCGACGTCCCGCTCACCGAGGTCGACCTGTCGGCGCTCGGCACGGACGACTTCGAGGCCGAACTGCGCCTCCTCAAGGAGCGCGAGGCGTTCACCCGCTTCGACCTCGCCGCGCCGCCGCTGCTGCGGCTGGTCTCGGTGCTCACCCCCGACGGCGGCCAGCGCGTCCTGATCACCAACCACGCGCTGCTCTGGGACGGCTGGTCCTCCGGGCTCTTCCTCCAGGAGGTGCTGACCCGCTGCGCCGGCGAGCGCCCGCCGGCCGCCGGTCTGCCCTACCGGGACTTCCTGCGCTGGCTGGCCGGCCAGGACCAGGAGGCCGGCCGGGCCGCCTGGCGCTCCGCGCTGGAGGGCCTGGCCGAGCCGACGCTGCTCGCCCCGCAGGCCCGCGAGCGGGCCGCGCTGCTGCCGGAGGAGGTCGTCGTCGAGGCCCCCGCCGGGCTCGGCGAGCGGCTGGCCGCCTTCGGCCGGGAGCACGGCCTGACCCTCAACACCGTGCTCTCCGGCGCCTGGGGCCTGCTGCTGGCCGGTCTGACGGCCCGCGAGGACGTGGTGTTCGGCGCCACCGTCTCCGGCCGCCCGGCCGAGCTGCCCGGCATCGACGCCACCATCGGCATGTTCCTCAACACGGTGCCGGTCCGGGCCCGGCTGGACGGCGAGGAGGGCGTCGCCGCCTTCCTCACCCGATTCCAGGACGAGCAGAGCGCCCTGCTGGCGCACCACCAGACCGGGCTGGGCGAGATCCAGCGCGGCACCGGCTTCGGCCGGCTGTTCGACACCCTCCAGGTGCTCCGCAACACCCCGGCCGACGAGGGCCTGCGGGACCGCCTGCGCGAGCGCCTCGGCCTGCGCCAGGTGACGGACGTCGACGCGACGCACTTCCCGCTGATCTTCATCACCAACCCCGGCGAGCACCTCACCTTCGAGTGGAAGTACCGCCCGGACGTCT
Source organism: Kitasatospora sp. NBC_01246 (assembly GCF_036226505.1). Taxonomy (NCBI): domain Bacteria; kingdom Bacillati; phylum Actinomycetota; class Actinomycetes; order Kitasatosporales; family Streptomycetaceae; genus Kitasatospora; species Kitasatospora sp. NBC_01246. Next base: position 8,160,056 of record NZ_CP108484.1, read on the forward strand.
TCGAGCGGGCCGTCGTCGAGGAGCACGCCGAGCGGCTGCTGGCCCTGCTGGAGCAGATCCTGGAGCGCCCCGACCGCCCGGTCCGCACCCTGGATGTGTTGACGGTGCGTGAGCGGGGTCTGGTGTTGGGGGAGTGGGTGGCGACGGGTCGTGGGTTGCCGGGGGCGACGGTGGCGGATCTGTTGGCGGAGCGTGCGGTGGCGGTGCCGGGTGAGACGGCGCTGGTGTTCGGTGGGGTGTCGTGGTCGTATGCGGAGTTGGATGCCCGGGTGAACCGGTTGGCGCGGTTGTTCGTGGCGCGGGGGGCGGGGCCGGAGAGGGTGGTGGCGCTGGGGTTGCCGCGTTCGTTGGAGATGGTGGCGGCGTTGTTCGCGGTGCTGCGGACGGGTGCGGCGTATCTGCCGTTGGAGCTGGACTACCCGGTGGACCGGTTGGCGTTCATGGTGGAGGACACCGCTCCGGTCTGTCTGGTGACGGACTCGGCGGCCGCGGATCGGATGCCGGCTTTCGAGGGTGTGCTGCTGTTGGACTCGCCGGAGGTGATGGCCGAGTTGGCGGCGTTGCCGGAGGGTCCGTTGGGTGTGGTGGTGGATCAGGACAGTCCGGCGTATGTGATCTTCACCTCGGGGTCGACGGGTCGGCCGAAGGGTGTGGTGACGCCGTACCGGGGTCTGACGAACATGCAGTTGAACCATCGTGAGGCGATCTTCGATCCGGTGGTCGAGTCCGCGGGCGGTCGCCGGCTGCGGATCGCGCACACCGTCTCGTTCTCCTTCGACATGTCCTGGGAGGAACTGCTCTGGCTGGTCGAGGGCCACGAGGTCCACGTCCTGGACGAGGCCCTGCGCCGCGACGCCCAGGGTCTGGCCGACTACCTGGACGTCCACGGGATCGATGTCATCAACGTGACGCCCTCGTACGCGCAGGCGCTGGTGGAGGCCGGTCTGCTGGACGAGGACCGGCACCGTCCGGTGCTGGTGCTGCTGGGTGGTGAGGCGGTGGCGGAGACGCTCTGGACCAGGCTGCGCGAGACGCCGGGCGTCATGGGCTACAACCTGTACGGGCCGACCGAGTACACCATCAACACCCTCGGTGGCGGGACGCGGGACTCGGCGACCGCGACGGTGGGCCGGCCGATCTGGAACACCCGGGCGTACGTCCTGGACGCCTGTCTGCGGCCGGTTCCGGTGGGTGTGGCGGGCGAGCTGTACGTGTCGGGTGTGGGTCTGGCGCGGGGTTACCTCAACCGGGCGGGGCTGACGGCGGAGCGTTTCGTCGCGGACCCGTTCGGCGAGCCGGGGGCCCGGATGTACCGCACCGGTGATGTGGTGCGCTGGCGTCAGGACGGTCTGCTGGACTTCCTCGGCCGTGCCGACGACCAGGTGAAGATCCGCGGTTACCGGGTCGAGCCCGGCGAGATCGAGGACGCCATCGCCCTGGACCCGGCCGTGGCCCAGGCCGCCGTGCTGGTCCGCGAGGACACCCCCGGCGTCAAGCGCCTGGCCGCCTACCTCGTCCCCGCCGCGACGGCCGTGGACCTCGCCGCCGTCCGCAACGAACTCGCCGCCCGGCTCCCCGAGTACATGGTGCCGTCGGCGTTCGTGGTGCTCGACGAGCTGCCGCTGACCGTCAACGGCAAGCTCGACCGCAAGGCCCTCCCCGCGCCGGCCGGCACCGGGACCGGCCCCGGCCGCGCCCCGCGCGACGCCCGGGAGGAGATCCTCTGCGGCGCCTTCGCCGAGGTGCTCGGCCTCGCCGAGGTCGGCCCCGAGGACCACTTCTTCGACCTCGGCGGCCACTCCCTGCTGGCCACCCGGCTGATCGGCCGGGTCCGCGCGCTGCCCGGCGGCGCCGGGCTCACCGTCCGCGACCTCTTCGAGGCACCCACCCCGGCCGGCCTCGCCCACCGGGCCGGCGCCGGCGACGACCCGCGCCCCGCCCTGGGCCGCCGCGAGCGCCCGGCCGACCTGCCGCTCTCGCACGCCCAGCGCCGGATGTGGTTCCTGCAGAACCTCGACGACTCGGGCGCCACCTACAACGTGCCCCTGGTGGTACGGGTCACCGGCCCGCTGGACCGGGCCGCCCTCGGCGCCGCCGTCCGCTCGGTGACGCAGCGGCACGAGAGCCTGCGCACCGTCTTCACCGAGCGCGACGGCGACGTCCACCAGCGGATCCTGGAGGCCCCGGCGGCCGAGGCGGCCGTGCACCTGGTCCGCTCCTCCGAGTCGACGCTGGACGCCGACCTCCGGAGCGCCGTCCGGTACGGCTTCGACCTCTCCGCCGAACTGCCGCTGCGCGTCAGCCTGCTGGAGCTCGGCCCGGAGGACCACGTGGTGGTGGTGCTCTTCCACCACATCGCGGGCGACGAGTGGTCGATGCTCCCCTTCATCGAGGACCTCACCGGCGCCTACGCGGCGCACACCGACGGCCGCACCCCCGACTGGGCGCCGCTGCCGGTCCAGTACGCCGACTACACGCTCTGGCAGCAGGAGCTGCTCGGCTCGCCCGAGGACGAGCGGAGCCTGCACGCCCGTCAGGCCGGGTACTGGAAGCAGGCACTCGCCGGGCTGCCGGAGGAGCTGCCGCTGCCGACCGACCACCCGCGCCGTCCGGTGGCCGGCTACCGCGGCGACACCGTGCGCGGCCAGGTCCCCCCGGCCGTCTACCGCGGTCTGCGCGAAGCCGCCCGGGCGACCGGCACCACCACCTTCATGGTGCTCCAGGCGGCGGTGGCCACCCTGCTGCACCGCCTGGGCGCCGGCACGGACATCCCCCTCGGGGCGCCCGTCGCCGGGCGTTCCGACAGCGCGCTGGACGGGCTGGTCGGCTTCTTCGTCAACACGCTGGTCCTGCGCAACGACCTGTCCGGCGACCCGACCTTCGCCGAGCTGCTGACCCGCACCCGGGACACCGACCTGGCGGCCTTCGCCCACCAGGACCTGCCGTTCGACCGGCTGGTCGAGGCGGTCAACCCGCCGCGCGTGCCCGGCCGGCACCCGCTGTTCCAGGTGATGCTCGGCTACCAGCACAACGACGGCCAGGCCGGGCGCCTGCTCGGCCTGGAGAGCCGGATCCTGCCCTTCGAGCTGGGCGCCGCGAAGTTCGAACTCGACTTCAACTTCGAGGAGACCTCCGCCACGGAGGAGATCGACATCGCCCTCGAGTACGCGGCCGACCTCTACGACCGCACCACCGCCGAGGCCCTGGTCGGGCGGCTGCTGGCTCTGCTGGAGCAGGTCGCGGCCGACCCGCGGCGCCGGATCGGCGCCCTGGATGTGTTGACGGGGCGTGAGCGGGGTCTGGTGTTGGGGGAGTGGGTGGCGACGGGTCGTGGGTTGCCGGGGGCGACGGTGGCGGATCTGTTGGCGGAGCGTGCGGTGGCGGTGCCGGGTGAGACGGCGCTGGTGTTCGGTGGGGTGTCGTGGTCGTATGCGGAGTTGGATGCCCGGGTGAACCGGTTGGCGCGGTTGTTCGTGGCGCGGGGGGCGGGGCCGGAGAGGGTGGTGGCGCTGGGGTTGCCGCGTTCGTTGGAGATGGTGGCGGCGTTGTTCGCGGTGCTGCGGACGGGTGCGGCGTATCTGCCGTTGGAGCTGGACTACCCGGTGGACCGGTTGGCGTTCATGGTGGAGGACACCGCTCCGGTCTGTCTGGTGACGGACTCGGCGGCCGCGGATCGGATGCCGGCTTTCGAGGGTGTGCTGTTGCTGGACTCGCCGGAGGTGGTGGCCGAGTTGGCGGCGTTGCCGGAGGGTCCGTTGGGTGTGGTGGTGGATCAGGACAGTCCGGCGTATGTGATCTTCACCTCGGGGTCGACGGGTCGGCCGAAGGGTGTGGTGACGCCGTACCGGGGTCTGACGAACATGCAGTTGAACCATCGTGAGGCGATCTTCGATCCGGTGGTCGAGTCCGCGGGTGGCCGCCGGCTGCGGATCGCGCACACCGTCTCGTTCTCCTTCGACATGTCCTGGGAGGAACTGCTCTGGCTGGTCGAGGGCCACGAGGTCCACGTCCTGGACGAGGCCCTGCGCCGCGACGCCCAGGGTCTGGCCGACTACCTGGACGTCCACGGGATCGATGTCATCAACGTGACGCCCTCGTACGCGCAGGCGCTGGTGGAGGCCGGTCTGCTGGACGAGGACCGGCACCGTCCGGTGCTGGTGCTGCTGGGTGGTGAGGCGGTGGCGGAGACGCTCTGGACCAGGCTGCGCGAGACGCCGGGCGTCATGGGCTACAACCTGTACGGGCCGACCGAGTACACCATCAACACCCTCGGTGGCGGGACGCGGGACTCGGCGACCGCGACGGTGGGCCGGCCGATCTGGAACACCCGGGCGTACGTCCTGGACGCCTGTCTGCGGCCGGTTCCGGTGGGTGTGGCGGGCGAGCTGTATGTGTCGGGTGTGGGTCTGGCGCGGGGTTACCTCAACCGGGCGGGGCTGACGGCGGAGCGTTTCGTGGCGGACCCGTTCGGCGAGCCGGGGGCCCGGATGTACCGCACCGGTGATGTGGTGCGCTGGCGTCAGGACGGTCTGCTGGACTTCCTCGGCCGTGCCGACGACCAGGTGAAGATCCGCGGTTACCGGGTCGAGCCCGGCGAGATCGAGGACGCCATCGCCCTGGACCCGGCCGTGGCCCAGGCCGCCGTGCTGGTCCGTGAGGACACCCCCGGCGTCAAGCGCCTGGTCGCCTACCTGGTGCCGGGTGAGGGTACCCTTATCGAGGCCGCCGCGGTCCGGCGTATGCTGGCCGCCCGGCTGCCCGAGTACATGGTGCCGTCGGCGTTCGTGGTGCTCGACGAGCTGCCGCTGACCGTCAACGGCAAGCTCGACCGCAAGGCCCTCCCCGCGCCCAGCGCCACCGACTTCACCGCGTCGGGACCGCTGCGCGGACCGAGGTACCCGACCGAGAAGGCCGTGCACGCGGCGTTCACCGACGTGCTGGGCCTGCCCGCACTCGGGATCGACGAGAACTTCTTCGACCTCGGCGGCCACTCGCTGCTCGCGATGTCGCTGCTCCAGCGGATCCGGGCGGAGTTCGCCGGTGACTTCGGCCTCGCCGACCTGCTGGCCCGGCCGACCGTGGCGGCGCTCGCCGAGTTCCTCGTCGACCGTCTCGTCACGGCCTCGCTCGGCGAGGAGCCTGAGAGCACGCCGGCTTGTTCCGGCTGACCGCCCGTCCACCGACCACTACCCCCCAAGGAGACGACATGAGCGCCACCAACCCGTTCGAGGACGACGACGCCCGTTACTTCGTGCTCGTCAACGCGGAGAACCAGCACTCCCTCTGGCCCGCCTTCGCCGAGATCCCGGCCGGCTGGACGGTCGTGCACGGCGAGGACAGCCGTGAGGCGTGCACCGCCTACGTGGACGCCAACTGGACGGACATGCGCCCGGCCGGCCTGGTCGCCCGTACGGCCGCCGCCGGCGTCTGACCCACCACAGGGGGGACGGCCCGACCGGCCGTCCCCCCGCCCCGTATTCGAATCAGTGACCAGACGGGCGAGCGATCGAGTGAGCGATGTGAGCAACCGACAGACGGAACCCGCCGCGGGGCCCCAGGACGGCCTGACGGCCGAGGAACTCGCGGACGAGGACCTGGCGCCCGGAGCACTCTCCCCGGAGCGCCGCCGTCGGGCCCGCGCCCTGCTGCGAAGCTCCCTGCGGCCCCACCGGGCCACGGTGGCCGCGGCGATGGTGGCGGCGGCGATCCGCCAGATCGCCCTCCTGGCCGTGCCGTGGTGCGTCAGCCAGGCCCTGGACGAGGGCATCAAGCCCGGCGACGGCGGGGCCCTGCTGCTCTGGTCCGGCGCCGCCGCCGGCGCCGCCGCGGTCCAGTTCGTCGGCCTCTACGGCTGGCAGTACTGGGCCGGCTACGCCGATGCCAAGGTGGGCGCCGACCTGAGGGGCCGACTGCTGCGCCACCTCTCCGGCCTGGACCGGGCCGCGCTCGCCTCGCGCGGGCACGGCGACCTCGCCATGCGCGCGACCCGCGACACCGACCTGGTCCGCGAGTGGGTGCACGGCCTGGCCGTCTGGGTGGTGCTGGCCACCACCTTCGTGGTCCTGCTGCCCGCCCTCGCCGCCCTCGACCTGACCCTGCTGCTGGTCACCCTGGCGACCCTGCCGTTCCTGGTCTGGGTCAACCTCCACTTCCCCAAGCGGTTCGCCGCCGCCAGCGGTGAGCTCTCCCGGGCCCACAGCGAACGCGCCGACGCCGTCGCCGACCTGCTCCAGGTGGGCACCGGCCTGCGCGGCACCGGCGGCCACCGGCCCCTGGTCGACCGCCACCACACCGCCAGCGCCGACGTCACCGATCGGACCGTCGTCGCCGCCCGGGTGGAGGCCGGCTGGGCGGCCGTGGCGCCGTTCGTCCCCCGGCTCGCCGTCGCGGCCGGCGTCGGCATCGGCGGCCTGGCCGTCCTCGACGAGCGGCTCTCCATCGGCGACCTGGTCGCCTACACCTCCTGGATGGCGATCATCACCCTCGCCACCCGGGTCCTGGTGGACCGTCTGCTGGAGCGCGGTCAGGCCGACGTCGCGGCCGCCCGGATCGACGAGGCCCTGTGCATCCGCCCGGTGGTCGCCGAACCCGCCTCCGACCGGGCGGTGGACCTGCCCGCCTCCGGCACCCTGGTGCTGGCCGGCGCCACCGCCGTCCGGGACGGCCGGACCGTGCTCGGCCCGGTCGACCTGGCGGTCGGGGACGGCGAGTTCGTCGCCCTGGAAGGCGCCACCGGCTCCGGCAAGAGCACCCTGCTGCGCCTCGCCGTCCGCCTCGACGACCCGGACGCCGGAACCGTCTCCTACGGCGGCGTCGACCTGCGCGACGTCCGGCTGGACGAGGTCCGCTCGCGGATCGCCTACGTGTCCCAGCGGCCGGTCCTGCTCTCCGGCACCGTCGCCGACAACCTCCGGCTCGGCCGCGAGTTCGACGACGCGGCGCTGCACGAGGCCTGCCGGACCGCCGGCATCCACGACCAGCTCACCGCGATGCCCGACGGCTACCTGACCGAGCTGGGCGAGGGCGGAACCGCCCTCTCCGGCGGCCAGGTCCAGCGGCTGGCCATCGCCCGCGCCCTGCTCGGCGACCCCCGGGTGCTGCTGCTGGACGACTCGACCTCCGCGCTGGACACCACGACCGAGAAGCTCGTGCTGGAACGGCTGCGCGGCTGGTCCGCCGGCCGCACGGTCGTCTTCGCCTCGCACCGCGGCGCCGTCCTGGAGGCCGCCGACCGGGTGGTCCGGCTGCGCTCCCAGGCGTCCGACGACACCGCCACGACGACCCCCGGCACCCCCGGAGCCGACCCGACCGGAAGGCCCGAGAGCGCCATGACTGCGACCACCGCGGAGGCGGCCCATGGCTGAGCAGCCCCTGCTCCAGGACGAGGCGGACCACCGGGGGGTGCTGCGCCGGGCGGCGCCGTACCTGCGCCCGCACCGGGCCCGGCTCGTCGTCGCGCTGCTGGTCGGCCTCGCCGACTCCGCCGCGCTGGTCGCCGTCGCCCCGCTGGTCGGCGTGGCCGCCTACGCGCTCGACCACGAGGACCGCGGCGGCCTCGGCCTGGCCGTCCTGCTGCTCGCCGTGTTCGCGGTCGGCCAGCTGGTGCTGGCCCGGGTCGGCGAACTGCTGCTGATCCAGGGCGGCGAGCAGGTCGTCCGCACCCTGCGCGAGCAGTGCGTGGAGAACCTGGCGACCGCGCCGCTGCGCTTCCTGGAGACCCACCGCAGCGGCGAGCTGCTGCGGCGCTCGACCGGTGAGGTCGCCGCGCTGGCCGCGTTCGTCCGGCTGCACCTGCGCAGCCTGGTCGCCTCGGTGGCGACCCTGGTCTTCACCCTGGTGATGCTGGCCTGGTACTCCTGGGTGCTGCTCCTCGTCCAGCTGGTCGTCTTCGTCCCGCTGACCCTGCTGGTCACCCGCTGGTTCCAGCGCGACGCCGGCGCGGCCTTCGGCGCCAAGGCCGGCGCGGAGGCCACCGTCGCGGCCACCTTCTCCGAGACCCTGACCGCCCGTGAGGCCCTCCAGACCTCGCGCGGCCTGGCCGGGTGGACGCGCCGCTTCGACGGCGAGAACACCCGGGCGGTGCACGCCGCCCGCCGGGCGCTGCGGGTGGAGAACCGGATCGACCTGGTGAGCCTGATCGAGGGTCTGGCCCTCGTGGTGCTGCTGCTGGTCGGCGGCTGGCTGGTCGTGCGGGGCACCCTGACCATCGACGCCGTGGTCGTCTTCGTGCTCGCCAGCCGCAACCTCTTCGACTCCTTCGCCGACCTCTCGCAGCTGGTCGGCGAGGTGCAGACGGCGCGCACCGGCCTGGCCCGGCTGCTGGACCTGCTGGCGGCGACCGCCCCCGCGGACCGCCCGAAGACGGCCGCCACCGCCCTGCCGGCCCGGGGCGACCTGCGCTGTGAGGGCGTCGAGTACGCCTACCGGGCGGACGGCCGCACCCTGCACGGGATCAGCCTGGACTTCCCCGAGGGGAGCCGCACCGGGGTCGTCGGCGAGACCGGCTCCGGGAAGACCACGCTGTCCAAGCTGCTCTGCGGCCTCTACCACCCGGACTCCGGCACCGTCAGCTTCGCCGGCACCGACCTCGCGGCCGTGCCCGAGGCGGAGCTGCGCCGCCGGATCGTGCTGGTGCCGCAGGAGGTGCGGATGGTCACCGGCACGGTGGCCGAGAACCTGGCCCTGGTCCAGGGAGCACCGGACCGCGCGGCCATCGAGCGGACGGTCGACCAGCTGGGCCTGCGGGCCTGGCTCGCCGAACTGCCGGGCGGTCTGGACGCGGAGGTCGGGCTGCGCGGCGGCAACCTGTCGGCGGGGGAGCGGCAGATCCTCGGCCTGGTCCGCGCGGTGCTGGCCGACCCGGCCGTCCTGGTCCTCGACGAGGCGACGGCCGACATCGACCCGGCCACCGCGGCCCGGCTGGAGCACGCCCTGGACGAGCTGCGGGCGGACTGCACGCTGATCGTGATCGCGCACCGGCCGGCCACCATCGCGCGGCTGCCCCGCGTCGTCCGGCTGGACGGCGGCCACCTGGTCGGTGACGAACCGGCAGGTGGGCGGTCGATCGGGGCGACGCGACTGGTCTGACAATACGAGGTTAGGCTAACCTAATCGGAAGTGGGTGCTGGTGCCGCTCCCCGTTCACCGGGGGGCGGCTCCCGCGCCTCCCGGCCTGCGCACACCTCCCACCGGATTGGGCTGACCGATGACCACCGAAACCGCGCCGCCGCGCATGCGGATCGTTCGCCACCCGCTGAAGTACCGCCTGCTGGAAGTCCGGCGGGTCACCCGGGTCACGCCCGGCACGGTGCGGGTCACCTTCGGCGGTCCCGACCTCGAAGGTTTCTGCGAGCAGGCCCCGACCGACCACGTGAAGCTCTGCTTCGCCGAGGACGGGGCCGCCCTGCCGGTCGCGCCGGTGGTCGAGAACGACACCTGGATGGACGCCCCGGTCGAGCCGATCACCCGCGACTACACCGTGCGCCACTACCGGCGGGCCGAGCAGGAGCTCGACATCGACATGGTGCTGCACGGCAGCGGCGTCGGCTCCAGCTGGGCCGAGGCCGCCGAACCCGGCATGCGGCTGGGCGTCCTGGGCCCGCGCGGGTCGGAGGAGATCCCCTTCGTCCACGACTGGTACCTGCTCGCGGCCGAGGAGACCGCCATCCCGGCGCTCGGCCGCTGGCTGGAGATGCTCCCCGCCGGCGTCAAGGTGATCGCCTTCGCCGAGGTGCCCGGGCCCGAGCACGAGCAGGTCTTCGAGACCGCCGCCGACGCGACCGTCACCTGGCTGCACCGCGGCGACGCCCCGGCCGGCAGCACCGACCTGCTGGAGCGGGCCGTCCGCGCGGCCCAGCTGCCGCCCGGCCTGGGCTTCGCCTGGGTCGCGGGTGAGGCCAACGCCCTCAAGCCGATCCGCCGTCACCTGCGGGCGGAGCGCGGCCTGGACCGCCACCAGGTCGACGTGGACGGCTACTGGAAGCGTGGCGTCGCCAACCACGACCACCACGAGGGCGAGCACGAGCACGCATGACGACCGCCACTGCGCCGCGCGCCGCGGCTCCCGCCGCGGCCGGGGCGAAGACCACCCCGCCCGGGCGGATCGGCACCGGCCGGCGGCTGGCCTGGCTCCTCGGAGCACTGGTGCTGCTGGCCCTGCTCGCCCTCGCGGGCATCGCGATCGGCGCCCGTTACATCCCGCCCGGCCAGGTCCTGCACGTCCTGTTCCACCACGAGCCCACGTCCGAGGACTGGATCGTGGTGCACCACGCGCGGATCCCGCGCACGCTGCTCGGCATCGCCGTCGGCGCCGCCCTCGGGGTCGCCGGCGCGATGATGCAGGCGCTCACCCGCAACCCGCTGGCCGACCCCGGCCTGCTCGGCGTCAACGGCGGCGCCGCCGCGGCCGTCGCGGCCGGGACGGCCCTGTTCGACCTGCGGAGCTTCCACTCCTACGTCTGGTTCGCCCTGGCGGGCGCCGCCGTCGCGGCCCTGGTGGTGCAGATCCTCGGCGGCGGCGGCCGGGCCTCGGCGACCCCCGCGCGCCTCGCGCTGGCCGGAACCGCCGTCACCGCCGTGCTGACCGCCTTCGTCAACGGCCTGATCCTGCTCGACCCGCTGACCCTCAACCGGTTCCGGTTCTGGCAGGTCGGCACGCTGGCCGGCGTCGACTCCGCGGTGCTCGGCCAGGTGCTGCCGTTCCTGGCGGCCGGCGCAGCGCTCGCCCTGCTGCTCGGCCGTCCGCTGAACGCCCTCGCCCTCGGCGACGACGCCGGGCACGCGCTGGGCGCCCACCCGGCCCGCACCCGGGCGTTCAGCCTGGTCGCCGTCACGCTGCTGTGCGGCGCCGCCACCGCGGCGGTCGGCCCGATCGCCTTCGTCGGCCTGGCCGTTCCGCACCTCGCCCGCCACGTCTGCGGCCCGGACCAGCGCTGGATCATGCTGCTCTCGGCGGTCCTGGCCCCGGTGCTGCTGGTCGGCGCGGACATCCTCGGCCGGGTGCTCCTGCACCCGGCGGAGCTCCAGGCCGGCGTGGTCACCGCCTTCATCGGCGCGCCGCTCTTCATCGCCCTCGTCCGCGGCCGAAGGATCGCCCGATTGTGAACAGCCCCCTGACGGTCCCCCGGCCCGCCCCACCCGTCGTGACCGGGCCGGACGGGCCCGCCGCCCGGCCCCCCGTCCCGCTGCGCGCGCTGCGGCTGCCCGGCGGGCGCTCGCTGCGCTGGCACCGGCGGGCGACGGTGGTCGGCGGGCTGCTGGTGCTCGCGCTGCTCGGCGTCTGCGCCTGGCTGCTGACGGCCGGTGACTACCCGCTGCCGGTCTCCGACGTGATCGACGTGCTCACCGGCGGCGGCGTCCGCGCGGACCGCTACATCGTCATGGAGGTGCGGCTGCCGCGGCTGCTGACCGCCCTGCTGGTGGGCGCCGCGCTCGGCCTGGCCGGCGCGCTCTTCCAGACGCTCGCCCGCAACCCGCTGGGCAGCCCGGACGTCATCGGCTTCACGGTCGGCTCGGCCACCGGGGCGCTGGCGGTCATCCTGGTGATCGGCGGCAGCGCCGCCACCGTCGCCTTCGGCGCCGTGGTGGGCGGGCTGGTCACCGCGTTCCTGGTCTACCTGCTGGCCCGGCGCGGCGGCACCCAGGGCTACCGGCTGGTGCTGGTCGGCATCGGGGTCAGCTCGCTGCTCTCCTCGCTCAACGCCTACCTGATCGCCCGGGCCTCGTTCAGCGACGCGCAGAGCGCGGCGGTCTGGCTGACCGGCAGCCTCAACGCCCGGGGCTGGGAGCACTGCGGGCTGATGGCGCTCGCGCTGGCCGCCCTGCTGCCGGCGGCGGTGCTGCTCGGCCGCCCGCTGCGGATGCTGGAGATGGGCGACGACGCGGCCTCCTCGCTCGGGGTGCGCACCGAGCGGGTGCGGATCTGGCTGGTGCTGATCGGCGTCGCGCTGACGGCCGCCGCCACCGCCGCGGCCGGCCCAATCCCGTTCGTGGCGCTGATCGCCCCGCAGGCCGTCCGCCGGCTGACCCGGGCCACCGGCCCCAACCTGGTGGGCTCCGCGCTGCTGGGCGCGGTGCTGCTGGCCGTCAGCGACCTGGCGGCGCAGCGCCTGCTCGCCCCCACCCAGCTGCCGGTCGGTGTGTTCACCGGCGTGGTGGGCGGCTGCTACCTGGTCTGGCTGATCGCCGGTCAGTGGCGGGCCTCGCGCGGCTGACCCCGTACAGCCGAAGTCCCCGGGTCCGATCACGGGCCCGGGGACTTCGGCTGTACGGCGGCGGTCTCAGCCCTCCAGCGTCCTGAGGAAGACCAGGGAGCGGCGGGCCGGGTCCAGCCGGTCGGCCCAGGCCCGCGGCGCGAGCACGGCCGGGATCTCCTCGAAGCCGTAACGGCGGAAGAGCGCTCCGCCGCCGGTGCTGGCGGTGACGAGGGTGCGCACCCCGTGCCGCCCGGCCTCGTCCAGCAGGGCGTCCAGGAGCTGCGAGCCGAGGCCCGCGCCGCGCAGGCCCTCGCGGACGCAGAAGTTGTGCACCAGCCCCGGGGCGGGGTGGGCCGGGAGCTCGGGGGCGAGCAGTCGCAGTGCCACGCAGCCGTCCGGTCCGGACGGGCCGTCGACCAGGAGGAAGCGGTCCTCCGGCGAGCGGTAGTCGGCCGGCCGGCGGCGGCGCAGCTCACCCGAGACCATGGACGGCTCGGAGAGCGCGAAGAGCGCCGCCGCGTCGGCCGCCGTCGCCCGCCGTACCGGCAGGGTTCCGGTACCGGTGCGGCTCACCTGGTCCTCGACCGGTGTCCGGGTGCCATCGGGACCACCAGCGGGGTACCGGTCTGCGGGTCCTCGATCACCTGGCAGGGCAGGTCGAAGACCTTCTCGACCAGTTCGGCGGTGACGATCTCGCCGGGCGGGCCCTGCGCCACCACCGCGCCGTCCCGCATGGCGATCAGGTGACTGGCGTAGCGGGCGGCCTGGTTGAGGTCGTGGAGCACCGCGACGAGGGTGCGGTTCTGCTCCTCGTGCAGCCGGGCGCACAGGTCGAGGACCTCGACCTGGTGGGCGATGTCGAGGAAGGTGGTCGGCTCGTCGAGCAGCAGCAGCGGGGTCTGCTGGGCGATGGCCATCGCCAGCCAGACCCGCTGGCGCTGGCCGCCGGAGAGCTCGTCGACGAAGCGGGCGGCGAGGGTGTCGACGTTGGTGGCGGCCATCGACTCCGCGACCACCCGGTCGTCCTCCCTGGACCACTGCCGGAACAGCCCCTGGTGCGGGTAGCGCCCGCGGGAGACCAGGTCGGCCACGGTGATGCCGTCGGGCGCGGTGGAGCTCTGCGGGAGCAGGCCCAGCCGGCGGGCGAGTTCCTTCGAGGGCAGCGCGCTGATCTGCTCGCCGTCCAGCAGGACCCGGCCGGCGGCCGGCTTGAGCAGCCTGGCGAACGCCCGCAGCAGGGTGGACTTGCCGCAGGCGTTGGGGCCGACGATGACGGTGAAGGAGCCGTCCGGCACGCCGATCGACAGGTCGGTCGCGATGGCGCGGTCGCCGTAGCGCAGCGTCACGTGGTCGGCGTAGAGCCGCCCGGACTCCTCGGGCGCGGTCACGAGGCCTCCAGGAGCTGGTCGGTGGTCAGCACGACGGCGCACTTCTCGGCGGCCCAGCGCAGGCCCTCCAGGTGCTTCTCGGCGGAGAAGTCGGCGGTGGCGTCGGCCACCACGAAGGCCTGGATGTCGCGGCTCCAGGCGTCGGCCGCCGTCATCAGCACGCCGATGTGGGCGTAGACGCCGACCAGCACCAGTTGGTCGCGGCCGGACCGGGCCAGGATGTCGGCCAGTTCGGTGCGGGCGAAGGCGCTGTACTTCCACTTGAGCAGCAGGGTGTCGCCCTCGGCCGGGGCGACCGCCTCCGGGACGGCCTGCGCCCACGCGTCGGCGGGCAACCCGGGCCCCCAGAAGTCCAGTTGGAGGCCGCGCTGCTCGGGGGTCTGCCCACCGCGCTGGTGCGAGTAGACGACGGGCACGCCGTTCCCGCGGGCGTACTCCAGGACCTGGGCGGTCCGGGCGAGGGCCGGGGCCAGCGGCGGGCCCTCGGCGGGGAACGCGGACAGGAAGTAGTTCTGCAGGTCGTGGACGAGCAGGACGGCCCGGGCGGGGTCGACCCGCCACGGGACCTTGGGCGCGGGGAGCTGGTCGACCCGCGGGGGATCGTACGGGGCGATGGTGGGCAGAGCCATGGTGTCTGGACTTGCTCTCTTCCGGGGCGGAGCGTCAGGAGGTGGTGGTGCGGAGGTCCTTCTTGCTGACCTTGCCGATGCCGGTCTGCGGGAACTCGGTCACGAACTCGACCAGGTCGGGCACCTTGTAGTCGGCCAGGCCGCGGGCGCGCACGAAGGCCTTCAGCTCGACGACGCGCGGGCGGGGCGCCTCGGGGCGCAGGATCACGTAGGCCCGGCTGCGTTCGCCGAGGTGCTCGTCGGGCACGGCGACCACGGACACGTCGTGGACGGCCGGGTGGGCGAGCAGCACGTTCTCGACCTCCTCGGCGGCGACCTTCTCGCCGCCCCGGTTGATCTGGTCCTTGGCCCGGCCCTCGACCACCAGGTGGCCGGTGGCGGTCCGGCGGACCAGGTCGCCGGTGCGGTAGAAGCCGTCCCCGGTAAAGGCGGTGGCGTTGTGCTCGGGCGCGTTCCAGTAGCCGCGGATGGTGTACGGGCCGCGGGTGAGCAGGTGGCCGGTGGCGCCGTCGGGCAGGTCGCGGTCCTCGTCGTCGACCACCCGCACCTCGTCGGCGGGGGAGATCGGACGGCCCTGGGTGGTCAGCACGGTGTCCTGCGGGTCCTCGGGCCGGGTGTAGTTCACCAGGCCCTCGGCCATGCCGAAGACCTGCTGGAGGGCGCAGCCGAGCGCGGGACCGAGCCGGCGGGCGGCCTCCTCGCTGAGCTTGGCCCCGCCCACCTGGAGCAGGCGCAGACTGGAGAGGTCCCGGCCGGCGCCGGGCGCCGCGTTGGCCCAGGCGAGGGCGAGCGGCGGGACGACGCCGGTCAGCGTGACCCGCTCGCTCTCGATCAGCGCCAGCGCGGTGGCCGGGCTGGGCTCGGGGGCGAGGACCACCCTGCCGCCGGCGTGGAAGACACCGAGGCTGCCGGGGGAGCTGAGCGGGAAGTTGTGCGCGGCGGGCAGCGCGCAGAGGTAGACGGTCTCCGCGCTCAGCTCGCAGATCGCGGCGGACTCGCGGACGCTGTACAGGTAGTCGAAGTGGTAGCGGGGGATCAGCTTGGGCAGGCCGGTGCTGCCGCCGGAGAGCTGGAGGAAGGCCAGGTCGGTGGCGGCGGGAGGGTCCTGGACCGGGGCGGGCTCGTCGGCGCGCAGGTCGTCCAGCGAGGTGTAGGACCCCGGGTCGCCGGCCACGAAGACCTCGGCGAGGGCGGGCACCGCGGCGGTGACCCGGCCGGCCATCTCCCGGTAGTCGAAGCCGGCGTGCCGGTCGGCCACGATCAGCGCGCGGGCCCCGGCGAACTCGCAGAAGTAGGAGATCTCGGCGTGCCGGTGGGCGGGCAGCGCCATCACCGGCACCACCCCGGCGCGCAGCGCGCCGATGAACACCTCGTAGAACTCGGCCACGTTGGGGAGCTGGAGGACGATCCGCTCGCCCCGGCGGATGCCCCGGGCCAGCAGCCCGGTGGCCATCCGGTCGGCCCGCCGGTCGAGTTCGGCGTAGCTCCACCGACGCTCCCCGTCGACGACCGCGATCTGCCCCGGCCGCTCGGCGGCGTGCCGGCGGACCATCTCGTCGAGCAGTTCGTCGGTCCAGTAGCCGGCCGCCCGGTAGCGGCGGACGTACTCCTCGGGCCAGTCGGTCACTTGTCGTCTCCCAGTCCGGCGGCGTGGAGAAAGGTGCGGAACTTCGCGCTGGTCTCCGCGAGTTCGTGCTCCGGCACGGAGCCCGAGACGACGCCGGCGCCGGCGAACAGCCGCAGGCCGTCCCCGTCGGCCTCCGCGCAGCGGAGCGTGACGACCCATTCGCCGTCGCCGTCGGCGTCCCCCCAGCCGACCACCCCGGTGTAGAACCCGCGGTCGAAGGGCTCCAGCGTACCGATCAGCGCGCGGGCCCGGTCGGTCGGCGTCCCGCAGACCGCCGGCGTGGGGTGCAGGTCGAGCGCGAGGTCGAGCGCGCTGGTGGCGGGGTCGCGCAGGGTGCCGGTGACGACCGTGGACAGGTGCCACATCGCGGCGGTGCGGATCACCGACGGCCGCTCGGGCACGACCAGGTCGTAGCAGTGGGGTTCGAGCGCGCGCCGGACGGCGTCCACCACGAAGGCGTGCTCCGCGAGGTCCTTCGGGGACTCCAGCAGGGCGGCGGCGCGCCGCCGGTCCTCGACCGGGTCGTCGCTGCGCGCGGCCGAGCCGGCCAGCGGGTTGGAGGTGACGGCGGTGCCGCGCCGGGAGACCAGCAGCTCGGGGCTGGCACCGACCAGGGTCGCGCTGCCCTGGCCGGGGACGGCGAAGGTGTAGCCGTGCGGGTCACGGTGGATCAGCCGGCGGAGCATGGCCGGGAGGTCGGCGCCGCCGGGGGTGGACAGCTCCAGGGTCCGGGCGAGGACGACCTTGCTGAGTTCGCCGTCTGCGGCGAGGATCCGGACGGCGTCGGCGACGGCGTCCCGGTAGCCCTCGGGGGCCGGGACGGCACGGCTGGTCCAGACCGGGCCGGTGCGGTCCTCGGGCGCGAGCCGCAGCAGCGGGTCGTCGTGGACCGGCTGGGCCCACTGGGTCCGGCCGGGTATGAAGAGCGCGGCCGGGCGGCCGGGGGCGAAGGGGACGGCGCCGACCACGAGCGGGTCGGGCCGCTCCGGGGTGCGCGCCTCCCGCAGCAGGCGGGTGGCCTCGGCGGGATCGGTGACGGCCGCCCGGCTGCCCGTGGCGAGCAGCGTCCCTCTCGGACCGGCGAAGAACGCCCGGTCGGGCCCCGGGCGGTAGGCGGCCAGCAGGGCACCGCCGACGCGGTGGTCCGCGGTGGTGCCGCCGGTCTCGTTCACTGTGGTCATGCTGCTCCGTTCGGAAAGGCGGGATCGGCTCTGCCCGGTGGATCGTCCGACCGGTGGATCGAGTGCGGGGAGGAGGACGGCTCAGGCGCGCAGGGTGGCGCCGCCGTCGACGTAGAGGTCCTGCATGGTGATGTGCCGGGCCCGGTCGCCGGCCAGGAACACCACGGCCTCGGCGATGTCCTCTGGGTCGGCGATCCGGCCGAGGGGTATCCCGACCCGGTAGCTGGCCGGGTCGCCGTCGACGACGCGCTGTTCGGCGGCGTCGTCGCGCCACAGGGAGCGCTGCATCTCGGTGTCGGTCGAGCCGGGGGAGACCAGGTTGCAGCGGACGCCCGACCGGGCGAGCTCCAGGCCGAGGCAGCGGACGAACATCGCGGTGGCGGCCTTGGAGGCGGCGTAGGCGGCCATCGTGGTGCGCGGCACCCCGGCGGCGTTGGAGCCGACGGTGACGATGCTGCCGGCGCCGCGCCCGGCCATCCGGCGTCCGACCGCCCGGCAGGTGTGGAACACCCCCGTGGTGTTGACGGCGAAGGTGGCCGCCCAGTCCTCGTCGGTGGTCTCCACGGCGAGGGCCGGGCGCAGGATCCCGGCGACGTTGACCAGGATGTCGATCGGGCCGACCGTGCGCTCCACGCGCTCGACCTCGGCGTCGACGGCGGCGGCGTCGGTGACGTCCAGCAGGCCGAGCCCGGGGCCGTCGGCCCGCCGGTCGGTGGCCACGACGTGGGCGCCGCGCTCGGTGAGCAGGCGGGCGACCGCGGCGCCGATGCCCTGGGCCGCGCCGGTGACGAGCGCGACGCGCCCGTCGAACCCCGCGGTGCGGTCGGGGCCGGCCGAGGCCCGGACTCCCGTGTCGGTGGCGGGCGGAGCGGGGACGTCCACGGGGGAAGTCGGCATGAGAGATCTCCGGGAGCGGGCAGGTCGGTCGAATGGGCTGAGCGCAACAGTTCGGTAAGGCTAGCCTAACCATGTTTCCCGGGGGCGACCAGGGTGGGTGTGCCCCGGAATACGAGCGGTGCCGGGGTGCGGCTCGGGGTGCCTCGCCGGGCGCGGCCTGCGCAGGTCGTGGTGCGGGGCTCGCCGGCCTGGATCGGATCACCTTCGGCGCCCGCTCGGGTGATGGGGCCTCAGTTAAGGCTTTGGGAAAGGGAATTGCTTCGCTCGCGGCGTTGGCAGTGGGGTGAGGCCGCGTCAGCGAGCGGTGGAACCACCTCTCCGGCGCGAAGGTCGTCGGCGACATCACGCGGGAGACGGCCGGGATCCAGCGGCGCTGCGTTCTCGGCGCCGCGATCAGGGAGTCCCCGCCGCCGGCCGACGGGCTGGTGCCCGGCCCTGACTCTCCCCCCGGGCTCGCTGTCCCGGATTCCCCCGATACTCCCCCGATCGCCGAGGGATCCTTGACGTGACTTCATAAGTTAGGCGAGGCTAACCTTATGTCGATCGATCCCGGGTCACGGGCCGGCCGGGGTGGCCGAGGCCCTTCCCGCGCCCCCGTGCGGACGCGCGCACGCCGACCGGCTGCTCCCCGGCGGCGGGGTCCACGACCCGCCGGCCGTGGCCGACCTCCCGGCCGGCGGCGGCTCCGCCCCGCATGTGCAACGGCTCCCGCCCGGGCCCGTGTCCCGGTGAAGATTGGCTGACCGGATGAATCCCTCCGCACCAGGGCTGCTGACACTGAGCAGCTTTCTCATGTCCCGCACCGGCCAGGCCGCCCGTCGACGCCTCGCGACCCAGGCGGACCGCCGCGGGCTCCGGCTCTGGCACGTGATGGTGCTCTGCGCACTGGAGGAGGAGGGCAGCCACTCCAAGGGCGAGCTGGCCGCCCGGCTGGAGATCGGCTCCAGTGACGTGATCAAGGTGGTCGACGACCTGGTCGTCGCCGGGTACGTCACGTGCACCCGCTCCTCGGCCGACCGCCGGCGGGTGCACGTCGACCTCACCGCGCCGGGCCGGTCGGCGGCGGCCGGGATCAACGCGGACCTGGCCGCCGCCGACGACGAAGTCCTCGCCCCGCTGTCCGGCGAGGAGCGCCTCCGGCTGTTCGACATGCTGAACCGGCTGAACGGCCACCTGGGGCAGGCCGAGGCCGGGCCCGACCGGCCCGCGCCCCGGCCCGACCCTCGGCCGGTCCGCGGGCACGGCCGGTGAGGTGCCGGCCCGTCAGCAGCTGCACCCCCACTCGGGTGCCCGGGGCGTGTCGGGAAGCGCGGTGGCGCGAAGCGCCCCGGCGGGCGCGGGGTGGACGGTGCGGCCGGCCTTGATGGTCTCGACGACGGTGATGTCCTTGATCTCCTCGGGGTCGACGGCCAGCGGGCTGGCGCTGAGGATCACCAGGTCCGCGAGCTTGCCGACCTCGATGGTGCCCTTGCGGTCCTCCTCGAAGTACTGGCGGGCCGCGTTGACGGTGATCGCGCGCACGGCGTCCAGGGCGTCGACGCACTGCTCGGGGCCGACCACCACGCCCTCGGTCCGGCTGCGCCGGGTCACCTGGCTGGACAGGATGGCGATCGAGTTGGGCAGCGCCACCGGGGCGTCGTGGTGCGAGGTGTAGGCGAGGCCCTCGTCCAGCGCCCAGCGGGCCGGCGAGATGGTCGCGGCCCGCTCCTCCCCGAGGACGGTGCCCCGGTACCAGTCGCCCCAGTAGTAGGTGTGCATGGAGAAGAAGGACGGGATGACGCCCAGCCGGGCGAACTCCCGGACCTGGTCCCGGCGGGCGGTCTGCGCGTGAATCGCCACCGTCCGCCGGTCGGCGGGGCCGGTCAGCTCGGTGGCGCCCTCGACCGCCTTGAGGAACTGGTCGATCGCGGCGTCCCCGTTGACGTGGGCGAGGACCTGCCAGCCCCGGGCGTAGGCGGTGCCGACCTGCTTCAGGACGGTGCTGTCGTCCTCGATCGCGGGGTAGCCGCGGTAGTCGTCGGGCAGTCCGGCCGGCGGGGTCAGGTACGGCTCGGTGAGCCAGGCGGTGCGGCCCTGCGGCGAGCCGTCCAGGACCAGCTTCACACCGGCCGCGCGCACCCCGTCGACGTACTCCCGGCTCGCGCCGACCGGGTCGTCCTCCGGGGCGTCGGCGAGCAGGTCGGCCTTGACGTAGGCGACCACGTCGATCTTGAACGGCACGGCGGCGGCGGTGTCCCGCAGCGCCTTGAGGTTGGCCGGGCTGGTACCGCCCTCCTGCACGGTGGTGAAGCCGAACCGGGCCGCCGACTCCGCGCCCTCGATGAACAGGGCCAGCAGCGCGGCCTCGGGCAGGCCCGCCATCGCCAGCTCCGAGGCGGGATTGAAGGCCTTCTCCTCCAGCACCCCGTCGGGCTCGCCGTAGGAGGGCGGTACCGCGAGCTCCCGGCGGCGGATGACCCCGCCCTCCGGGTCCGGCGTGGCGGCGCCGTACCCCAGCCGCTCCAGGCCCAGGCTGTTCACCGCGCCCAGGTGGAAGGACTGGTGGATGGCCAGCACCGGGCGGCTGAGGGAGACTTCGTCGAGGTCGTCACGGGTCGGGTGGACGCCCTCGGCGAGCATCGCGTCGTCGTAGCCGAAGCCGATGATCCAGTCGGAGTCCCGGCCCACCGGGCCCTCCGCCCAGGCCTGCAGCTTCTCCTTCAGCGTGGCGAGGTCGGCGACGTCCCCGTCGGGCGCGGCCAGCAGGTCGGCGATGGTCGCCTGCAGCCCGATCCCGCCGAGGTGCCCGTGCGCGTCGACGAACCCCGGCAGCAGCGCCCGTCCCGCGAGGTCGCGCAGCCGCGTCCGAGGCCCCCGCCAGCCGTCGACCGCTTCGTCGAGGCCGCCGACGAAGACGATGAGCCCGTCCTTGACCGCGACGGCCTCCGGCGCCGGCCCTTCGGCGACGGTCACGATGTCGCCGCCGTGGAAGATGAGGTCGGCCTGCTCGGCCATGCTGCTGCCCCTTGGGTGGGATGCGAATGGTGACCGGGCCACTACCCCACGTGATCGTTCGTCAACCCTCCACCGGACCGCGCCCCTGCGGCGAGCCGCCCGCCTCCGGCACGATCGCCCCGTGCCGGGCGGGGAACGGCCGATCGCGCACCTCGCGGTCCGGGCCGGCCACGCGGTCTGCCGGGCCCTTCGGCACGGGGAAGCCCGGGTGCCGCCCCGCCCGCCCGGAGGCGCTCTTGTCAGGAACCGGGGAACGGCGTAGACGGGAGGCCCGCACCGTCGAGTCCTGAGCCACGGGCGGCCCGGTCGGTGGCCGCCCCACCAGCCGCCCGCCGCTTCGTCCGCTGCCCGGGCCGCCCGGGCCGCCCGGGGTGCCGGGCGCCCGGCATGTGCGCGGACCCGCGGCGCACTGGCATGATCGCCGCATGGCAGAACGCATCATCGGCGCTTGTGACGGCGCTTCGAAGGGCAACCCCGGTCCGGCCGCCTGGGCCTGGGTCATCGCAGACGCCGACGGTCGGCCGCAGCGCTGGGAGGCCGGACCGCTCGGCCGCGCGACCAACAACGTCGCCGAACTGACCGCGCTGAAGGAGCTGCTGGGCGCGGTCCGGCCGGGAGTGCCGCTGGAGGTCCGGATGGACTCCCAGTACGCGATGAAGGCGGTCACCCAGTGGCTGCCCGGCTGGCGCCGGAAGGGCTGGAAGACCGCCGCCGGGACACCGGTCGCCAACAAGGACCTGATCGTGGCGATCGACGCGCTGCTGGCCGGGCGCGACGTCGAGTTCGTCTACGTCCCCGCGCACCAGGTCGACGGCGATCCGCTGAACGCCGTCGCCGACCGGGCGGCGAGCGACGCGGCGGTGGCCCAGCAGCCGGCGAGCGGCACCTCCGTCGACGCGCCGCTGCCCGCCCCCCGCGCGGACGCCGCACCGTCGGCCGGGTCCCGGCAGGCCGGGGCCCCGGCCGCCAAGCGGACCGGCGGCCGGGCGGGCGCCAAGTCCGCCGGGGGCCGGACCAAGGCCAAATTCCCCGGCTCCTGCCGCTGCGGCCGCCCGTACGCCGTCGGCGACCCGATCGCCAAGAACCCGGACGGCTGGGGCCACCCCGACTGCGCCCAGGCCGCCGAGGCCGGCACCCGCTCCACCTGAGCCGTCCCGGTCCGCCCGGCCTGCCCGAGCCGTCCCGCTCCACCTGAGCCGTCCCGGTCCGCCCGGCCTGCCCGGGTGGACCGCCGGCCCGGCGGTCAGCCCCGGTCCGACCCCTTGCGGGAGTTCAGCAGCAGCGGTAGCAGCGAGAGCACCACGACGCCGCCCACCAGCAGCCACAGGTAGCTCTCGATCCCGGGGACGGCGGCGCCCAGCCAGTACCCCAGCAGTACCAGGCTCTGCGACCAGAGCACACCGCCGACGATCTGCCACACGGTGAAGGTTCGGGTGGGCACGTCCAGCATGCCCGCCAGCGGACTGAGCACCGTCCGGACCAGCGGCACGAAGCGGCCCAGGACGATCGCCTTCCGGTACCCGTAGCGGCGCAGCAGCGCCTCCCCCCGGGCTGCCGCCGACTTCAGCCGTCCGCTGCGGCTGCGGGCCAGCGCCGGCCGGCCGCCGTGGCGACCGAGCAGGAAGCCCACCTGGGCCCCGGCCACCGCCCCCACCGCGGCGCAGAGCATCACCTGCCAGAGCGACAGGTGGGGCCCGGAGCGGCTGCCGGCGGCGCAGAGCACCCCGGCGGGCAGCAGCAGGGTGTCACCGGGGAGGAAGAACCCCACCACCAGCAGTCCCGACTCGGCGAACACCACCACCAGCACGGCCAGCGCGCCGAAGGCGGCGAGCAGGGAGTCCCCGCTCGTCGGGTCGACGGCCAGCGGCACGCCGCTCACCCGGCCCCGGCCGCGGCCGTCCGACGGTCCGGGTGTCGTCCTGCGGGAGAACTGGGCACGTGGTGAACCGTACTCGCGCGCCCGCGCCACCCGCCACAGCACGTGGTGCGCGGCCCGGCGGGGCCCGCCGTCCGGCCGCCGCCGGCGAGGGTGAGTTGCCCGCCCGTGCACCGGGCCGACACGCGCGGGACGCCCGGAGGTCACGCGGATCGAGTGGGATCGGCCCGGCTCTCCCGTTCCCGAGCGACCCCTGGACCCCCCCATGCGACGCACCCTCACCTCCACCGTGGCGCTGGCCGCTTCCGCGCTGCTGTCCCTGGCCGTGGCCGTCCCCGCCCAGGCGCACGGCGGCCCGGCGGCGGGCCCGGCCTTCGGTACGCCGGCCGGCGCCACCACCAAGGCGCCCTACCGGCCGCTGCAGAGCGTCCGGAGCCTGCAGCAGGCACCGGACGGCTACACCGCGGTCTTCACCCAGACCGTCTCCCGGCACGGCGCCCGCGCGCTCAGCGACAGCGAGGACGGCGACCTCCTGGTGAAGCTCTGGCAGCAGGCCGCCGACGAGGGTGCGCTGACCCGGGTGGGCAAGGGCTTCGGCCCGGACGTGCGGGCGCTGCTGGACGCCAACGCGAAGGTGGGCTACGGGGCGCTGACCGGGCAGGGCCGGCGGGCGCTCCAGGACACGGCCGAGCGGATGGAGCAGCGGCTCCCCGGCCTCTTCCGGCGGATCGCCGCCGGGGCCGACGACCCTGCGGGCCCGGACCGGATCGACGTGGTCAGCTCCGGCCAGCCCCGGGCGGTCGACTCGGGCACCGAGTTCACCAAGGGCCTGCTGGCGGGCGAGCCGGCGCTGGCGAAGGCCGTCGACCCGGCCCGGACCGACACCGACCTGCTCTACTTCCACAAGTCCGCCGTGAACAAGGACTACACCGACTACGTCAAGAAGGACCCGCGGCTGGCGGCCACCCTCGCGGCGGTCCGGGACCAGCCGCGCAGCCACCGGGCGGCCCGGAAGGTGCTGGAGCGGATCTTCACCGGGCCGTTCCTCGACCGCCTCGCGGCCGGCGGCTACCCCTTCGCCGGGAACGAGGTCGACGCGGCCCAGGCCGTCTTCAACCTGTACAGCGTCACCGCCGACCTCACCGACGAGGGCGACTGGCACCTGGGCCGCTACATCGGCTCCGAGGAGGCCGCCTGGTTCGGCTACCTCGACAACGCCGAGGAGTTCTACACCAAGGGCCCGGGCTTCGCCGGTCAGGACATCACCTACAAGATGGCCGGAGTGCTCCTCGACGACCTGTTCCGCAAGGCCGAGAACCGCCGGGCGGGCACCGGCGGTCCGGCCGCCGAGCTGCGCTTCACCCACGCCGAGGAGATCATCCCGCTCGCCGCGCTGATGCGGCTGCCCGGCAGCACGACCCAGGTCACCGAGGCGTCCCCGTACACCTACGCGAGCAACGCCTGGCGCGGCGCGACGGTGGCCCCGATGGGCGCGAACATCCAGTGGGACCTCTTCCGCAAGGGCGACGACTACCTGGTCCGGATGCTCTACAACGAGCAGCAGACCGCCTTCCGGCCGGGCTGCGCGCCGGTCTCGAAGGGCAGCTACTTCTACGACCTGGACGAGCTGGAGCGCTGCTTCGGCCGGACCGCGTAGCGGACGGGCACCGGGCGGGC
The DNA here is from genome assembly GCF_036226505.1 of Kitasatospora sp. NBC_01246. Classification (NCBI taxonomy): domain Bacteria; kingdom Bacillati; phylum Actinomycetota; class Actinomycetes; order Kitasatosporales; family Streptomycetaceae; genus Kitasatospora; species Kitasatospora sp. NBC_01246. The sequence goes on from NZ_CP108484.1 coordinate 8,184,519, forward strand.
GGTGGCCGCGGGCCCGGTGGCACGGAGGGTCAGCCCCGTGTGCTGTACTACGCGTTCACCGATTCCCCACAGCCCCTCAGGAGTGACCCGCCGGATGAGTGCCACCTGCCCGCAGTGCGAGGCGTCCGACCGGTCCGTCCCGGTGTCGCGGGCCCTCGCGGACACCACGGAGCCGCTTGAGGAGCCGGTTCGCGCGCTGCTCGCCCCACCGCCCGAGCCGAAGCCGGCCCGGGAGCTGAGCGGCGGCGCGATCGCGCTGTCCGCCCTGGCGGCGATCTTCGCCGTGGTCGGGATCCTCTCGCTGGTCCGCGACCGGGAGGACCTCTCCGGGTACGACGCGGCCTACCGGGCGGGCTACCTGGCCGGTCCGTTCATCCTCCCGCTGATCCTGCTGGCGGCCGCCGCGATCGTGGAGCTCGTCGCGCGCTCCCGCCGCCGGCCCGGCTCCGGGTCGCCCGAGGAGGCGGCGCACCGGCAACTGCACGCCCGGGTGTGGCAGGCCGGGTGGCTGTGCCGGCGGTGCCGGGTCGCGTTCTTCCCCGAGGCGTCGATCCGCCCGGGATTCCCCGCCTCGCCGGCGATCCCGCTGGAGCAGTTCCCGCACTGGGTGATGACCGCCGCCGAGCGGGCCTTCGGCGCGCAGGCCCGGCCCGTGGCCGGCTGACACCGTCCGGGCGGGTCCTCCGCCGGCGCCCGGTACGGCCGGTGGCGGCGCCGGGGCCGGGGGAGGAGGATGGCCACGCCGAGGAGGTGTGGCCGAGTGGCGGACGAACAGGGCATCCCTACGGGCGCGGTGAGCGACGCGGTGGGGTCCGGCGACGGCCCGGCGCTGCGCCTGGAGGAGGTCGCGCGGGAGGGGCCGGGCACCCGGCAACCCGCGCTGACCGTGGCCGACGCCCGTACCGGGCGCAGCACCGGGATCCCGCCCGGGCGGCGGATGCTGCTGCGGGTCGGGGTCCGGCTGGGCTGCGCCGGCGGCCGGATCGGGGCGGGGGACCTGCGGGCCGCGCTGGTCGGTGACGTCCTGCAGAGGGTCGCCGAGATCGAGGGCCTCCAGGTGGTGCGGGTCCTCGCTGTGGCGGAGGGCGCCGCCGCCGACTTCGGGCGTGCCGCCGCCGCTCTCGGTGTCCACCCGCCGGTCGCCGTCGTCGCCTCCGGTGATCCGGACGGTCCGCTGGGCGGCCCGCCGGACGTCCAGGTCCTGGCGGCGGACGCCGAGCGGGCGGGCGCGGCGGGCGTCTGGCTCGGGGTCGGCCCCGCCCGGCCGGACCGGGGCGGCGAGCTGGCGGCCGGTCTCGGCTCCGGCGCCGTCGACGCCTCCGCGCTGCGGCTGGCCCTGCTCGCCCGCCCGTACGGCGAGCCGGTCGTGGCGGGTCCGCGTGAGCTGGCCGAGGCGGCGGGCACGCTGCGGGACTGGCGGCGGCAGGTCGCCGACTGGGCCTGGGGGCCCTCGAAGCCCGTGCCGGACGAGATCCGGCGGGAGGCCGCGGCCGCGTTCACCGGGGACCTGGACACCCCTGCGGTGCTCGCCCTGCTGCACCGCGTCGGGGCGGCCTCGGGGCTCGCGGACGGGGCCCGCTTCGAGACCTTCGCCGCCCTGGACCGGGTGCTGGGGCTGGAACTCACCCGCGACGTCGGCCGCCGCTGACCGGTCCGCCCTCCCGCCACCGACGCGCCGCCAGCCCCCTTGAGCCCTGGGTGCGGCGGACGGCGGCGGCCTCGCCCGGGCAGGCACCGGCGCCGCCGCCGCCGACGCCCTCGGCCGTGGACGCCGCCCGGCCGGGGATCAGGCCTGCGGCCGGGGCGTGACCAGGGTGCCGTTGATGACGGTGCGCAGGATCCAGGCCAGCCGCTGCTCGGGCGTGCCGGAGAGGAGGTCCGCGCCGAGCGCGGTGATGCGCGGGTGGTCGGCCGCGGTGGTCGCCCGGAGCGCGTCGGCCAGCGCGCCCTGCTCCGCCTCGGCGCGGGCGTCCTGGTCGCGGCCGGCCTGCTCGGCGGCGATCGCGGTGGCCGCCAGGAGGAGGACGTCGACGCCCCAGGCGGCCTGGCCGTCGGGGACGTCCCCTTCGTGCAGCAGGGCGAGGACGGCCTCGACGAGCGCGAGGTAGTTCGACCCCGAGGGGCGGGCCAGCAGGGCCGAGTGCGCCAGGCTGGGGTGCTGGAACAGGACGTGCGTGTACGAGTCGAGGATGGCGGCGAGCCGCTCGCGCCAGTCGCCCGGCGCGCTCAGCGGCCCGAGGTCGACGGCGCCCAGCAGCTCCTCCAGGATCGCCGCGTGGAGCTCGGCGGTGTTGGCCAGGTAGACGTACAGCGACGCCGGGCCGGTGTCGAGCTCCTGGGCGAGCCGGCGCATGGTGACGCGTGGAAGGCCTTCGGCCCGCATGATCCGGACGGCCGTGTCGACGATGCCCTCGTAGGTGAGCGCGGGCTTGGCGGGCCGCTCGCGGCGGCTACGAGGGGCGGGGGAGCGTGACGTCACGCCACCGAGCCTAATGATCGCGTTCGGGACGAACAAGTTCGGCGCCTCGACGAACGTGTTCGTTAAGACCTTGTTCCTGACGAACATGTTCGTTATGTTGGGGAAGGAGGGCGCGCCGCCCGCTCGTCCCGAGCCGCCGGCCCGACCGCCCCCACCCGCGACCCCACGCCCGTACCCGCCCGAGGAGCACGCCATGACCACCACCCACCACCCCCTCGCGATCGTCGGCGCCGGCCTCGGCGGTCTGACCCTGGCCCGCGTCCTCCAGGTGCACGGCATCGCCGCGACCGTCTTCGACCTGGAGCCCTCCCGGGAGGCCCGCACGCAGGGCGGCATGCTGGACATCCACGGCGACACGGGCCAGCGTGCGCTCCGCGCGGCCGGCCTGCACGAGCCCTTCCTCGGCCTCGTCCACCCGGGCGGCCAGGCCATGCGGATCGTCGCCCCGGACGGCGCCGTCCGCCACAGCGAGGAGGACGACGGCAGCGGCGACCGCCCCGAGGTGGACCGCGGCCGGCTGCGCGACCTGCTGCTCGACTCGCTCGTGCCCGGTACCGTCCACTGGGGGCGGAAGGCGACCGGCGCCCGCCCGCTCGGCGACGGCCGTCACGAACTGCGCTTCCAGGACGGTTCGGCCGTCACCACCGACCTGCTGGTCGGTGCGGACGGCGCCTGGTCCCGGATCCGCCCGCTGCTCTCCGCGGCGACGCCGGCCTACACCGGCGTCTCCTTCGTCGAGGCCGACCTGCACGAGGCGGACACCCGTCACCCGGCCGCGGCGGCCCTGATCGGCGGGGGCTTCTTCTTCTCCCTCGGGGAGGGCAGGGGCTTCCTGGCCCACCGGGAGGGCGACGGCAGTCTGCACGTCTACACCGCCCTCAAGGTCGCCGAGGAGTGGCTGGACGGCATCGACCTGGCCGACACCGCCGCCGCCAAGGGCGCCGTCCTGGCCCACTTCGACGGCTGGCACGAGAGCCTGCGGGCGCTGGTGGGGGAGGCCGACGGCGCGCTGGTCGGGCGGCGCATCCACGCCCTGCCGATCGGCCACCGCTGGGAGCGGACCCCCGGTGTGACCCTGCTGGGCGACGCCGCGCACCTGATGTCCCCGTTCGCGGGGGAGGGTGCCAACCTCGCGATGCTCGACGGGGCCGAACTCGGCCTGGCCCTCGCCGCCCACCCGGGCGACGTCGAGGCCGCCCTGCGGGCCTACGAGGAACCGATGTTCCCGCGCGGCGCGGCCTCGGCCGCCGAGTCCGCCGCGAGCCTGGCGCAGATGTTCGGCGAGCGCGCGCTGGAGGGCCTGCTGGAGCGGTTCGCCGCCACCGGCTGATCGACCGCCGGTCCGGGCTCCTCGCGCTCGCGGCCCTACGCGGGGGCGACGGCCCGTTCCAGCAGGCCGTGCAGCAGCTGCCTCTCCTGTGCGGTGAGGCTGCCCAGCGGCGAGCCCTCGGTGAGGAGTTCGAGGAGCCGTTCGCGCAGCGCGGTGCCCTCGGCGGTGAGCACGAGCTGCTTGGCGCGGCGGTCGGTGGGGTGCGGGTGCCGCTCGATCAGCTGCTGCTTCTCCAGCTTGTCGACGACGAAGGTGGTGTTGGAGGGCTCGCAGCTCATGCGCTCGGCGAGCTCGCGCATGGTCATCGGCCCGCTCATCTCCCGCAGCGCGGCCGCCTGGGAGGGGGTGAGCCCGAGGGTGGCCGCGCGCACGCGCACGTGCTCGACGATCCGCTGGTTCAGCCCGTTCACCAGGCCGCACAGCTGTCGCACGGCGATGGCCTGCGGCTCGGAGAACGTCGTCATGGCGCCCACTCTAGCAGTTCGTCAAGCCAACATAATTGCAGCTTGAATGATTCGAACTTGATGCTTATGGTGGCGTCGACGGCGCCGGAACCCGGCGCCGAACTGACGACGACACACGGGAGAGAACTCATGGCCGACATGACGGTGGATCAGGGCGAGCGACTGCGCCGGCCGGCGGGGGTCCGCTCGATACGGCTGGGCGACACCACGGTGTCGTACGTGCCGGACGGTGATGTACGGCTGCGCCCCCTGGACGGGCTCCCGGACAGCACCGGCGAGGTGTGGGCCGCGCACCCGGAGTACCTGGACGCCGGGGGCCACCTGGTCGGGAGCGTCGGCAGCCTGCTGGTGGAGCACGGCGACCGCGCGCTGCTGATCGACGCGGGCTTCGGCCCCCGGTCGCACGCCGCGCCGGCCGGGCCCCTCGCCACGATCCGCGGCGGCGCGCTCCCGGACGGCCTGGCCCGGCTCGGCCGCGCCCCCGAGGACATCGAGGCGGTGGCCTTCACCCACCTCCACGCCGACCACCTCGGCTGGGCCGCCCTCCCCGCCCCCGGCGGGGACCAGCCGCTGTTCGCCCACGCCGACTACCTGGTCTCCGCGCCGGAGTGGGAGCAACGGGACCTAGCGGACGAGCAGGTCGCGGCCCTGGCCCCGCGCGTCCGGACGATCACGGACGGGCAGGAGGTCTTCCCGGGTGTCCGCGTGCGGATCCTCCCCGGGCACACCCCCGGGCACGCCGAGTACGTCATCACCGGGGGCGGCCGGCGGCTGATCGCCTTCGGCGACACCGCGCACTCGCCGATCCAGATCGACCACCCGGACTGGTCCTCGGGCTTCGACCACGACCTGACCCGGACCGCCGAGCACCGCCGCCGACTGGTCGCCGAGCTGGCGGAGCCCGGCACGATCGGCTTCGGCGTGCACTTCGCCGACGTGGTGTTCGGCCACGTCCGGCGGGGTGGGTCCGGTCCGGCCTGGCAGCCGCTGGACGCCTGACCCGACGGCCCGGTCAGCCGGCCTGCCAGCCGTGTTCGAGGAGGTCGAAGGCGGCGTCCAGGGCCCGCGCCGGGTCCGCCGAGTCGCGGGCGAGCGCCGAGGCTCCGAGGGTGAACCGGGCCAGCGCGGCGCAGCGCGGGTCGTCGGGCTCGGCGCCGGTCGCGTCGGCGACGGCGCGGGCCAGGGCCTCCTGGTGGCGCGTCCACATCCGGCGGGCGTACTCGCTCAGCGCGGGGGTGTCGCGGACGAGGTCCGTGACCGGCGGCGACACCGGCTACGTCAACCGGCCCCTGTACGCGCTGCCGGTGCCGCACAGCTGGCCGCACACCCCTGGACCACCCGACCGTCGACGGCGCCGTCACCGCGTACGAGCGTGTCCTGCTGCCCCGTTCCGCCGCGGCCGCCGCGGCCGCCGCCGACGCGGCGGAGGGCATCGAGGGCGCCTTCGCCCCCGACAGCGCCGAGCAGCTCCTGGCCCATTGGGGGGACCACCAATGACGGCCGGTACGTCGCGGGAAGGCCCGCCCGCCCCCGGATCCGGCGACGGCCGCCGTTCGTGGGGCGGGCCCGACGGCCCGGTGAACCGGATCAGCGGGGCACCCCGCGCGGTGTCCGCCGCCACCGGTTCGGGGGAGGCCGCCGAACGTGACATCGTGTGCGTGAAGCCGTCTACCGGCAGCACCCTTCCAGGAGGTCCCGTATGAGCAGCGAATCAACGTCGTCCGACCACGCCGAGAACACCGAGAAGGCCACGGGCGCGGAGGCCGACCAGGCCACCGCGGCGCCCGCCACGCAGGACGACGTCAAGGCCCGGTTCCTGGCCGCGCTGGAGCGCAAGCACGGCACCAAGGGCGGCGCCGCGTCCGGCGGCCCGAACGGCGACTCGAAGATCCACGGCGCCCACGCCGCGGCCGGCGGCAAGCGCAACTTCCGCCGCAAGAGCGGTGGCTGAGCACTCGACCGCTCGGGCGGCGCCGGATCCGGCGCCGCCCGGTCCACCTGGCGTCTCCGCCGCCCGGTCCCTCGCGGGGCGGGCGGCGGAGACGTTCACCCCGGCCACGGTCCGCGGGCCGGTCGGGCCGGTCGGGCCGGTCGGGTCGGCCCGACCGGTCAGGCGGGCAGGGAGGCCAGCCAGTCGGTCAGGAGCCGGTTGACCTCGTCCGGTCGTTCCTGCTGGATCCAGTGCCCGCAGCCGTCGAGGACGTGGCAGGAGAGCAGACCGGGAAGCGTGACGGGGTAGGCCGCGATCGCCTCGGCCAGCCAGGTGGTGGAGGCGTCCAGGCCACCGCCGGCGAACAGCGAGGGCTGGGTGATCGGGGCGCCGTCGAAGCGGGCGAGGTCCTCCCAGTCCCGGTCCATGCTGCGGTACCGGGCCAGCGCCCCGCGCAGGCCGGTCCGCTCGAACTCACCGGCGTAGAAGTCGAGGTCCTCCGCACTGAGCCAGCCGGGCAGCCGGCCGGCGGGGAACCGGTCGCGCAGCGTCCCGCCCGGGCCGACGAAGTGCGGATCGGGTGCGCCCGGGGCCGGCATGGTGTCGGCGGACAGCGCCGCGTAGAAGCCCGCGAGCCAGCCGCGCACATCGGGTTCGATCTCGGCCTCGGCGCGGCCCGGCTCCTGGAAGTAGGCGACGTAGAACTCCTCGTCGCCGCCCATCCCCGCGAAGACCTCGCTGGGGCGCGGACCGCCGCGCGGCAGGTACGGGACGCTCAGCAGTCCCACCGCACGGAACACGTCCGGCCTGACCAGGGCGGAGTCGGCGGCGATGGTCGCCCCCCAGTCGTGGCCGACGATCACCGCGGACCGTTCGCCCAGGGCGTGCACCACCGCGACGTTGTCCTCGACGAGGTCGAGCATCCGGTACGCGGCCGGGTCCTCGGGTGCGGTGGAGCGCCCGTACCCCCGGACGTCGACGGCGACCGCGCGGTACCCGGCCGCGGCCAGCGCGGGCAACTGGCGGCGCCAGGAGTACCAGGACTCCGGGAACCCGTGCACCAGCAGGACCAGCGGCCCGCTGCCCTGTTCCACCAGGTGGATCCGGCCGGCGGGGGTGGGGACCAGTCGGTGGGTGGCGCCCGCGAGGTGGGGTGACATGCGTCCTCCTGACGATTCGGTCGGCCGGGCGCGGGGTGGCGCTCCGGCGCACGCTGTCTCGCCGCCGATCATGGTGCGCCCGGTGGGCTCCGGGCGAGGGCTGTTGCCGGTTCGGCAAACCGCCCGGCCGGCTTCGGCGCCCGCGCTCCCCGCTACCGCGCCGCGAACGGCCGGCCGGGGCCGAAGGCGACGGCGGCGAAGCGCTCGCCGATGCGGCGGTGCGCGGCGGTGTCCGGGTGGAGCGCGTCGGGCAGCGGCAGCTCGGCGAAGTCCGCCTCGCCGTACAGCTCGCGGCCGTCGAGGTGGTGCAGGTTCGGGTCCTGGGCGGAGCGCTGCCGGACGATGCGGGCCAGCTCCTCCCGGATGACGCGCAGGGTGAGCTTCCCGCCCGCCCGCTCCGCCGGGTCGCCGGTGGCCAGGAACCGCAGGCGCCCGGTGGCGAGGGCGGTGAGGTCCGGGGCGCTGGGGCCGGGGGTGTCCTCGTGGATGGGGCAGAGGATGGACGAGACCACCAGCAGCGGCGCGTCCGGGTGCCCCTCGCGGATGGTGTCGAGGAAGCCGTGGACGGCCGGGGTGAAGGCGCGCAGCCGCATCAGGTCGGTGTTGACGAGGTTGATGCCGATCTTGACGCTGATCAGGTCGGCGGGGGTGTCGCGCATGGTCCGGGCGGTGAACGGGTCGAGCAGGGCGCTGCCGCCCAGGCCCAGGTTGACCAGCTCCGCACCGCCGAGCGCGGCGGCGAGCGCCGGCCAGGTCGTGCTGGGGCTCGCGGTGTCGGACCCCTGGCTGATCGAACTCCCGTGGTGCAGCCAGACCTTGCGGCCCCGGTCGGCCGCGTGCTGCTCGACGGGGGCGTCGGTGCGCAGCGCCACCAGTTCGGTGGTCTCGTTGTGCGGCAGCCAGATCTCGACGTCCTTGACGCCCTCGGGCAGTGCGGGGAACCGGGCGGTGCCGACCGGCCCGGGCCGGGGCCGCGCGGACCCGGTGGCCAGGTCGATGGTCAGGGTGTTGCCGGTGGGAACGGTGGACTGCCCGGCCGGGCGGCCGTCGACGAGCAGGTCGTACACGCCGTCCGGGCGGGGCGGTGCGCCCGGGTAGACCCGCTTGGTGGGCAGGGTGTCCAGTTCGATCGCGGTGGCCCGGGTGCGGAAGGCCAGGCGTACGCCGGAGGGCTGGGACTCGGCCATGGCCAGCTGGCCGTCGGTGTTGCGGGCGCGGACCCAGGCGGGCAGCCGGTGCGGGAGCAGACCGTGCTCGGTCCGCTCCAGGTCCAGGGCGCCGCGCAGCAGCTCCGCGGTGACGGGCGTGGTGATCCAGCTGTGCGGGGTGGTGTGCATCGTCTCAACCTTGTGCTTCGGGAAGTGCGGGGGCGTCGGCCCGGACGCGGGCCGGTCGGCCGGTCGGGCGCCGCCCGTGGTGGGCGAGGGGCCCGGGTCAGGGCGCGGGCCAGTTGCGCAGCAGGGCGTCGAGGGCGTCCAGGATCCGTGTCCAGGACTCCTGGGAGTCGGGGGCGCTGTGGCTGAAGGCCTCGGCCAGCTCCAGGCTGACGTAGCCGTGGAAGACGCTCCCCAGCAGGCGGACGGCGTGGGTCTGGTCCGGTTCGGTGAGGTCGTACCCGCGCAGGATCGCCCGCGTCATCTCCGCGTGGCGGCCGCCGGCGCTGGCCGCCGCCGCCTCCGGGGTGAGCGGCTGACGGGTCGCCGCGTAGCGGCCGGGGTGCTGGCGCGCGTAGTCGCGGTAGACGTCGGCCAGCGCCGTCAGGGCGTCCTTGCCCGCCCGCCCGGCCAGCGCGTCGGCGCCGCGGTCGGCGAGCTCCTCCAGGGCGAGCAGGGCGATCCTGGTCTTGAGGTCCTGGGAGCTCTTGACGTGCGAGTACAGGCTCGCGACCTTGACGTCGAACCGCCTGGCGAGTGCCGAGACGGTCACCTGCTCGAAGCCGACCTCGTCGGCCAGCTCGGCGCCCGCCCGTGTCAGGCGCTCGGTGGTCAGCCCTACGCGTCCCATGTCCCGTCCTCTCGTTCGACAGAACCGATGATGCATTTGCCTAATACCTTTAGGCAAATCGACGTGGGATATAGGGAGGATGGCGAGGCGTTCAAGTGATTGACAGCGTTCCGTCATGGGAGTTCACTTCGTGAAGAAAGGTCCCGGCCGGGCTCTCCCACGACCCCTCCAGAGCAAGGCGGTTGCGTATGCCCTCGTCGATCCACCGACAGTCCCTGGCAGCCACGTTCGGGCTGCTGCTGGCCATGGTCGCGACCTTCGCCTGGGGACCGGCCCAGGCCACGGCGGCCCCGACCTCCGTTCAAGCAGTGAACTTCGAGGACAACTTCGACGGCCCCGCCGGGTCGGCGGTCGACGCGGGCAGGTGGCAGACCGAGACCGGCGACAACGTCAACAACCACGAGCGCCAGTACTACACGGCCGGCAACGCGAACGCCGCGCTGGACGGCCAGGGCCACCTGGTGATCACGGCGCGCCGCGAGAACCCGGCCAACTACCAGTGCTGGTACGGAACCTGTCAGTACACCTCGGCCCGGCTGAACACCTCCGGCCGGTTCGCCCAGGCCTACGGGCACGTCGAGACCCGGATGAAGGTCCCGCGCGGCCAGGGCATGTGGCCGGCCTTCTGGATGCTGGGCAACGACATCGGCCAGGTCGGCTGGCCGAACAGCGGCGAGATCGACGTCATGGAGAACGTCGGCTTCGAGCCCGGCACGGTGCACGGGACCATCCACGGCCCCGGCTACTCGGGCAGCGGCGGCATCGGCGCCGGGTACAGCCTCCCGGGCGGCCAGGCCTTCGCGGACGCCTTCCACACCTTCGCCGTCGACTGGGCGCCCGACTCGATCTCCTGGTCCGTGGACGGCACGGTCTACCAGCGCCGCACCCCGGCCGATCTCGGCGGCCGGAGCTGGGCGTTCAACAAGCCCTTCTTCCTCATCCTCAACCTCGCCGTCGGCGGCTACTGGCCCGGTGACCCGGACGCCGGCACCGCCTTCCCGCAGCAACTGGTCGTGGACTACGTGCGGGTGACCACCTCCGGCGGCACCCCCACGGGCGGCACCCTGACCGGGCTGGCGGGCAAGTGCCTGGACGTGGCCGCCGCGGGCACCGCCAACGGCACCCAGGTCCAGCTCTACACCTGCAACGGGACGGCCGCGCAGCGCTGGACGGTCGGCACCGACGGCACGGTGCGCGCGCTCGGCAAGTGCCTGGACGCCAATGCCGCGGGAACCGCGGACGGCACCAAGGTGCAGCTGTGGGACTGCAACGGCACCGGCGCCCAGCGCTGGTCGTACAACGCGGCCACCCGCGACCTGGTCAACGTGCCGGCGAACAAGTGCCTGGACGTGGCCGGCAACAACCCGGCCGATGCCACCGCGACCCAGCTCTGGACCTGCACCGGGGCCGGCAACCAGAAGTGGACGCTGAACCCCTGACGAACAGCGCCGTGCCCCGGTCGCCGGAGGGCGGCCGGGGCACGGCGGTTCGTCAGGGTCGGGTGACCCGCGGTCAGCGCAGGTCGAAGCGGTCGAGCTCGGACACCTTGGTCCAGGCCGCGACGAAGTCCGTCACGAACTTCTCCTTCGCGTCGTCGCTCGCGTAGACCTCGGCGAGCGCCCGCAGCTCCGAGTTGGAGCCGAACACCAGGTCGGCGCGGGTGCCGGTCCAGCGGACCTCGCCGGTGACGGCGTCCCGGGCCTCGAAGGTGTTCGCGTCCGCGGTGGTGGCCTTCCACGTCGTGCCCAGGTCGAGCAGGTTGACGAAGAAGTCGTTGGTCAGCCGGCCGGGGGTGTCGGTCAGGACGCCCAGCGAGGACTGCTGGTAGTTGGCGCCCAGCACGCGCAGGCCGCCGACCAGGACGGTCAGCTCCGGGGCGCTCAGGGTCAGCAGGTTGGCCCGGTCCAGCAGCAGGTACTCGGCCGGCAGCCGGTTGCCCTTGCCCAGGTAGTTGCGGAACCCGTCGGCGGTCGGCTCCAGCGCCGCGAAGGACTCGACGTCGGTCTCGTCCTGGGCGGCGTCCACCCGGCCCGGGGTGAACGGCACCACGACCGGGAAGCCGGCGTCGGCGGCGGCCTTCTCCACACCGGCCGCGCCCGCGAGGACGATCAGGTCGGCGATCGAGATCGCCCTGCCGTCCGTCCGGCCGGCGTTGAACGAGTCGCGCACGCTCTCCAGGGTGCGCAGCACGGTCGCCAGCTCGTCGGGCCCGTTGACCTCCCAGCCGCTCTGCGGTTCCAGCCGGATCCGGGCGCCGTTGGCGCCGCCGCGCAGGTCACTGCCGCGGAACGTGGAGGCCGAGGCCCAGGCGGTGGAGACCAGCTGGGCGACGGTCAGGCCGGAGGCCAGCACCTGCTGCTTGAGGGCGGCGATGTCCGCGGCGTCGACCAGCTCGTGCGTGACGGCGGGCAGCGGGTCCTGCCACAGCAGGGTCTCCGACGGGACCTCGGGGCCGAGGTAGCGCACGACCGGACCCATGTCGCGGTGGGTGAGCTTGAACCAGGCCCGAGCGAAGGCGTCCGCGAAGACCGCGGGCTCGGCCAGGAAGCGCCGGGAGATCTGCTCGTAGACCGGGTCGACCCGCAGCGCGAGGTCGGTGGTCAGCATGGTCGGCGCGTGGGTCTTCGAGCCGTCGTGCGCGTCCGGGACGGTACCGGCGCCGCCGCCGTCCTTGGGCCGCCACTGGTGGGCGCCGGCCGGGCTCTTGAACAGCTCCCACTCGTAGCCGAAGAGGATCTCGAAGAAGGTGTTGTCCCAGGTGGTGGGCGTGGTGGTCCAGATGCCCTCAAGGCCGCTGGTGATCGTGTCGTCGCCCTTGCCGGTGCCGTAGGTGCTCTGCCAGCCCAGGCCCTGCAGCTCCAGCGGGGCGGCCTCGGGGTCGGGGCCGACGTTGTCGGCCGGGCCCGCGCCGTGGGTCTTGCCGAAGGTGTGGCCGCCCGCGATCAGGGCGACGGTCTCCTCGTCGTTCATCGCCATCCGGCGGAAGGTCTCGCGGATGTCGCGGGCCGCGGCCATCGGGTCCGGGGTGCCGTTGGGGCCTTCCGGGTTGACGTAGATCAGGCCCATCTGGACGGCGCCCAGCGGGCTCTCCAGGTCACGGTCGCCGGTGTAGCGCTCGTCGTCGAGCCAGGTCGTCTCGGGGCCCCAGTAGACGTCCTCCTCCGGCTCCCAGACGTCCTCGCGACCGCCGCCGAAGCCGAAGGTCTGGAAGCCCATCGTCTCCAGCGCGACGTTGCCGGCCAGGATCAGCAGGTCGGCCCAGGACAGGCTCTGGCCGTACTTCTTCTTCACCGGCCACAGCAGGCGGCGGGCCTTGTCGAGGTTGGCGTTGTCCGGCCAGCTGTTCAGCGGCGCGAAACGCTGCTGGCCGGCACCGGCGCCGCCGCGGCCGTCGCTGATCCGGTAGGTGCCCGCGCTGTGCCAGGCCATCCGGATGATGAAGGGGCCGTAGTGGCCGAAGTCGGCCGGCCACCAGTCCTGCGAGGTGGTCAGCACCTCGGCGAGGTCGCGCTTGACGGCGGCGAGGTCGAGCGTCTTGAACGCCTCGGCGTAGTCGAAGTCCGCACCGAGCGGGTTGGCCACGGCCGGGTTCTTGGCAAGGATCTTCAGGTTGAGCCGGTCCGGCCACCACTGGCGGTTTCCACCGCCCTGGGTCGGGTGCGCGGCGCGCCCGTGGGCGACGGGGCAGCCTCCTCCCCCCTCCGCCTTCGCATCGGTGACGATCGCGTCGTGGTTCTCAGACATGGGAATCCTTCCGGGCCGGGCGGATCACGTTGTTCAGGAACGATCGAAGGGCGGAGCACCTGGGGGGGTCGTTCAATGAGGAGGACTAGCTCACCCGACGCGGAGGTGCTCACCGCCGTTCCGGAGCCTCACTGCCCCCTAGGCTATCGCCGGAACCGATCCTACGATGGACAGATTCCAAGTCAAGAACCACACCGAGTGACTATCCCGTCGGGGTTCGGAAGGCCACTGCTAGAATCCGGGGTTCCCCCATGAGCCTGAATAGGTGAACCGATATGAGTGACCTGCTGGTACGGCTGAGAGGGCGCGGCTGGCGACTGACCGCCCAGCGGCGCGTCGTCGCGGAGGTCCTCGACGGCGATCACGTCCATCTCACGGCCGACGAGGTGCACGCCCGCGCGGTCCAGCGGCTGCCGGAGATCTCCCGCGCGACCGTCTACAACACCCTCGGCGAACTGGTCGGCCTCGGCGAGGTCATGGAGGTCGCCACCGACGGCCGGGCCCGGCGCTACGACCCCAACGCCCACCGCCCGCACCAGCACCTGGTGTGCTCCGGCTGCGGCACGATCCGCGACGTCCACCCGGCCGGGGACCCGCTGGCCGACCTTCCGGCCGAGCAGCGGTTCGGCTTCGCCGTCGCCACCGCCGAGGTCACCTACCGCGGGATCTGCCCGGACTGCGCCTGACGCCCGGGGCCGACACCTCGCCGACCCGCCGAAGGGGCCGGCCGAACCCAAGGGTTCGGCCGGCCCCTTCGGCTGCGGTGCGGTCGGCGGACGGCCGCTCAAGGTGCTCGAACCGCTGCTGCTCTCGTCGACGACGATGATCGCCCCGCTGGAACTCGACGAACCACCGCCCCGGCCGGCGCCGTCGGTGCCGCCGTCGGCGACGAGGGCGCGGCCGTCGGGGCTGGATGCGTAGGCCGTCGGGGCTGGATGCGTAAAGGGCGGGACAGGGGGTGCACAAGCGTTTACCCTGGGATGGGTGAACGTCTGTGCACCCGTCTGTGGACCAGCGTCTGGAGCACGATGACCCCGGTGACGGCCGAGCCCGGCCCGACCTCCCCCGTCCCGTCCGCCAGGACGCCGCGGGCCGATCTGATCGTGCCCGTCCTCGCCTTCTGCGGCGTCGTGGTCGCCGTCATGCAGACCCTGGTCGTGCCGCTGCTCCCGCACGTGCCCGCGCTGACCGGCAGTTCGCCGGGCGCGGCCGGCTGGCTGGTCACCGTCACCCTGCTGACCGGCGCGGTCTTCACGCCCGTGCTCGGCCGGGTCGGCGACATGTACGGCAAGCGCCGGGTGCTGCTCGCCTCGCTGGGCGTGCTCACCGCCGGGTCCGTGCTGTGCGCCGTGAGCTCGCAGATCGGCGTGCTGATCGCCGGCCGCGCGCTGCAGGGCGCGGCCCTCGCCGTCATCCCGCTCGGCATCAGCATCATCCGCGACGAACTGCCGCCCGAGCGCGTGCTGCCCTCCATCGCCCTGATGAGCTCCACCCTCGGCATCGGCGCCGCGATAGGGCTGCCGGTGGCGGCGCTGGTCGTGGAGAACTTCGACTGGCACACCATGTTCTGGGCCTCCGCCGCGCTCGGCGTGCTGGACATCGCCCTGGTGCTCCGGATCGTGCCGGAGTCGCCGCTGCGCTCCCGTGGGCGCTTCGACCTCCCCGGGACCCTCGGCCTCGGCGCCGTCCTGGTCGGCCTGCTGCTCGCGATCACCCAGGGCGCCGGCTGGGGCTGGACCTCGCCGCGCACGCTCGGCCTGCTCGGCGGCTCGCTGCTGCTCGGGCTGCTCTGGGGCCGGTACGAGCTGCGCACCGCCTCGCCGATGGTCGACCTGCGGGTCTCGGCCCGGCCCGCGGTGCTGCTGACCAACCTGGCCGCGATGCTCATCGGCTTCGCCTTCTACGCGAACTCCCTGGTCACCGCGCAGATGGTGCAGGAGCCCAAGGAGACCGGCTACGGTCTCGGCGCCTCGATCGTGGTGGGCGGGCTCTGCCTGCTGCCGGGCGGCCTGGCGATGGTCGCGCTGTCCCCGCTGTCCGCCCGGATCTCCGCCAAGTACGGCCCCCGGACGACGCTCGCCGTCGCGGCGTCCGTGATGGTGGTCGGCTACCTGGTGCGGTTCTTCACCAGTCACAGCCTCTGGCTGATCGTGGCCGGTGCCACCGTCGTCGCCTCCGGCACCGCCCTCGCGTACTCGGCGCTGCCCGCGCTGGTGATGCGGGCGGTGCCGGTCAGCGAGACGGGTGCGGCGAACGGGCTGAACACGCTGATGCGCTCGGTCGGGCAGGCCTGCTGCAGCGCGGTGGTCACCGCCGTGCTCGCCCACGTCACGTTCACCGTCGCCGGGCGCACCGCCCCCACCCTGCACGCCTATCTGCTGATCTTCCTGATCGCGGCCGGGATGGCCGCCGCCGCGCTGGTCGCGACCCTCTTCCTGCCCGCCGGCCGCACGGCGCGCCCGGGCCCCGCCGCAGCCGGTACGGTCGGGGTGACGACCCCGGCGGCCCCGGCCCAGGAGAGCGCATGACCATCGCCGACGAGACCGGCGCGACCGAACCGGCCACCGGGCCGGTGACCGGGCGGCCCGAACAGCTCGGCGAGGCCGAGCAGGGCACCGGGCGGGACGCGATCCTGCGCGCCGCCCGCCGGGCCTTCGCCCTGCGCCCCTACGCCGACGTCACCATGCGGGGGATAGCGGCCGACGCGGGCGTCAGCCCGTCGCTGATCGTGAAGCGGTTCGGCAGCAAGGAGCACCTGTTCAACACCGTCGCCGACTTCGGGCCGGCGGCGGACGAGCTGTTCGCCGCCGAACCCGGCGCGCTGGGCCGCCACCTGGTGCTCACCGTGGTCCGGATGCGCCGGGAGCAGCGCGGCGACCCCCTGCTGCGCGTGGTCTTCTCGCTCGGCAACGACGACGAGCGGACCCTGCTGCGCGAACGGTTCCGCCGCCAGGTGACGGACCGCCTCGCCGCCTCCCTGCCGGGGCCGGACGCCGAACTGCGCGCCGAACTGATCGCCGGCCAGCTGCTCGGGCTCGGCGCGACGCTCAGCCTGCACCGCCCGGGCGCGGGCGACCGCGCCACCCCCGAGCGGCTGGCCGAGCTGTACGCCCCGGCGCTGCAACGGCTCGTCGACGGGGCCTGAGACCGGCCGGCCCCGTGCGGGCCCCGACCGGTCACGCCGGTCGGGGCCCCGCCGTCAGGCCGGTTCGACCGGCTCCGGGGTGGTGGCGCGGGTGCGGCGCAGCGCGGCGAGGGCGGTGGCGACGGCCAGGAAGGCGGCGACGACCCCGGCGTCGCGTGCGAGTTCGGCGAACCTGATCGGCGGCGCCCAGTAGTAGGGCGGGGCCAGCATGGCGGTCCAGGGGAGGACGGCCAGGGCGGCGCCGGCGGCCCGCAGCCGGTCGGGGCGGGCGGCGGCGAGCTGGACGAGGTAGGCGATCGTCATTACCAGGGCGGGCCAGGCCGTGGAGACGTCGAGGAGGGTCCGCAGGCTGTCGGAGAAGACGGGGTCGGAGAGGTCCCCGGGGCCTGCCCACGGCCAGCGCAGGACGAGCGCGGTCATCGGCAGTGCCACGGCGACGGCGGCGAGCGCCGCCCCGGTGCGGCCGCGCGCGGACCGGTCGACGGCGTCCGGCGGGGCGATCAGGACCGGCCCGGCGAGCAGCAGCCAGAGCGGGAGCAGGAAGACGTACTGGAGGAACGCCCCCGACGGGTACACGAGGAAGGCGGCCGGAGCGCCGGCCCCGGCGAGGACGCCGGCCAGGACCAGCAGCCGGGCGTGGCCCCAGCGCCCGAGCGCGGCGAGGACCAGCGCGAGGAGCCAGGGCGCGGTCTGCACCGCGCCCACCGTGGCGGTGGCCGTGGCGTTCGGGCTGAACAGGTCCACCCGGGGCACCGTGAGGAAGAGGCTCATCACCAGGTGCACGGTGGCCAGGGCCGCGCCGCCGGCGAGGGTGAACGGCGCCGCGCCGGCGAGGACGCGGCCGGCGGGGTCGCGTGAGCTGAGCCGGGTCCGCAGCCGGACGGCGTGCGCGGCGAGGGCCGTCCACTCGCGCAGGACGGTGCGGCGGTCGCCGTCCTGTACGGACTCCGCGAAGACGGCGGCGATCTCCTCGCCGTGCGAGGACCGGTAGGCGGCGGGGTAGAGCCCCAGCAGGGCGAGCCTGGCGGGCGGCGGGGTGGCCTGGGCGTGCGTGCTCATGCGGTGGCTCCGTTCAGTCGGGGCGTGCTGAGGCCGGTCCCGCGGCCGGGGTTCGGCCCGCGGCCGAGGGCGAGCCTGCGGTCGGCCTCGGCGACGCCGGCGCGCAGGCGCTCCGTCTCCTCGCCGAGCACCTGCCGGCCCTCCTCGGTGAGGGCGAAGGTGCGGCGCATCCGGCCCGCGACGGTCTCCTCGTGGTCGATCCGGATCAGCCCCTGCTGGAGGAGGCGGTCCAGTGCCGTGTAAAGGGTGCCGGTGAGGAGCTTGGTCCGGCCGCCGGAGATGGCCAGCACCTCCTGGACGATCGCGTAGCCGTGCCGGGGGGCGTCGGCCAGCGCGGTGAGCACGAGCCTGGTCGGCTCCTGTAGTTGACGGTTAGCCATGGGGGCGAGCATAGCTAAATGATCAGAGTATGTCGATGATTAAGCTATCGGGCCGTCAGAAGATAGCCGACGGCGGCGCCGGGCCCGGGCACCTGGGGTGCCCGGCCCGGCGCCGCCGGATCGTGTCGGCCCGGTCAGAGGCCGGGGGAGCGGTGCGTCGGCCGCCCGTCCGCGACGGTCAACAGGGCCGGAAGTTCGGCCGGTTCGGTACTGGGGACGGTGAGGGGGTCGTCGGCCGGCACGGTCAGGTCGGCCCGGTGGCCGACGGCGAGGCGGCCGGCCGTCCCCTCCTCCCCGGCGGCCCGGGCGGGGTTGACGGTCATGCCCCGGAGGGCTTCCAGCGGGGTGAGCGCCTGCTCGATCCCGTGCGGCGGCTCGGTGAGGTCGCGGCTGGGGCGGCGGTGGCGGGATCCGGCCATCACGCCCAGCGGCGGGTAGGGGGCGATCGGCCAGTCCGAGCCGAGGACGACGGTGGCGCCGGGGCCACCCTGATCGCCGCCGGCCTGACGCGGGGCGCCGCCGGGTGCCGGCACCTCCGGTGAGCGGTCCGGGGTAGCCGGCCGGCTACGTGTCGTGGGTCTCATCGGGGGCCGTGGCCAGTTCGTCCGCGTCCCAATGTGGTGAGATGTGCGCGTCACAGAGTGATGGCGCTGACGGGGGTGCGTGATGAGGAATGGACGGCTGTTCGGGCTCGGGTCGGACACCGATGCGGCGGATCTCGCCGCCGTGGGGCTGATCCGGCTGGCGACCGGCGAACGGCTCGGGGCCGGGGCCCGGCCCTGGCTGTGGCAACTGCGGGCGGCCTCGTTCGCCGACACCTGGCTGGCCTTCGCCGACCCGGCCGCGCCCGGGCTCCGGGTGCCGGCGGGCGCGGCCCTGCACCAGCTAGTCCGCCGGGCGGCGGAGCTGGTCCTGCTGACCCGCGAGGGGGACGGGCCGGCGGCGCTGGAGCTGCTGGGCCGGGAGTCGGCGGAGGCGCACGAGCGGTCGCGGTGCTCCGACACCGCCCATCCGGTCGAGCCCGTCGCGCTCGCCCTGCTCTGGCACGGCGTGCAGGCGGCGACCGCCGACGGCCCCGACGCGGCGGTGGAGCGGGAGTGCCACGACCGCCGCATCGCCGAACGGTCCGAGGCCTACGTCCGCCGCCGGCACCGCCGCCAGGACACGCTCGCGCTCATCCTCGCCTGCGCCCGCTCCGCCGCCACCGCCCTGGCGGAACTGAGCGGCGACGACCCGGGTAGGGCGGCCGCCACGCTGGAGGAGTACGCCATCCGGTCGATGGCCCAGGCCGGTCCGGTGCCGCTCTGGGTGCCGGGGCGGCCCGGGCAGCTCACCTCCTGAGCCTCCGGCCGGCCGGCCCGGCTGCCTCCGTATGCTGGCCCGATGCCTTTGCGGAGCCTGCACGACCGAGCCGCCCTCGAAGCCCGCTTCCGACGGGACCCGGCGTTGCACCTGATGGAACTCGGTGACCTCGACGACCTGCTGTGGCCGCACACCTCCTGGTACGGCGTCGCCCCGGACGGTCCGGTGGCGCTGCTGTACGCGGTCGGCGACACCCCCACCCTGCTGGCCTTCGGCGGGGCCGCCGAGGCACCGGAGGTGGCGGAGCTGGTCCGGGAACTGCTGCCGGTCCTGCCGCGCCGCTTCTTCGGCCACCTGACCGGCGACGCGGCCGGGGTGCTGGCCGAGGCGTACGAGGTGCGCCGCCACGGCACCCTGCTGCGGATGGTGCTGACCGACCCGGAGCGCGCGGCGGCGCACCCCGCCGACCCGTGGGCG
The DNA here is from genome assembly GCF_036226505.1 of Kitasatospora sp. NBC_01246. NCBI lineage: Bacteria > Bacillati > Actinomycetota > Actinomycetes > Kitasatosporales > Streptomycetaceae > Kitasatospora > Kitasatospora sp. NBC_01246. The sequence continues at coordinate 8,203,993 of NZ_CP108484.1, forward strand.
CCGGTCCCGCTGGGCCGCGCGGACCTGCCCGAGCTGGTGAAGCTGTTCGCCGAGGCCTACCCGGGGAACTGGTTCGACGACCGGATGCTCGACACCGGCCAGTACGTCGGCGCCCGCCGGGACGGCCGGCTGGTCGCCGTCGCGGGCGTGCACGCCTGGTCGCCCGTCCAGCGGGTGGCCGTGCTCGGCAACGTCACGACGCACCCCGCGGTCCGGCGCCAGGGCGCGGCCGGGGCCTGCGTGGCCGCGCTCTGCCGGCAGCTCGCGGACGGCAGCGACCACATCGGGCTGAACGTCCGCGCGGACAACGCGGCCGCCGTGGAACTGTACCGGCGGCTGGGCTTCACCGAGGTCACCTCCTTCACCGAGGCGACGTTCACCGCACGCTGACCGGTACGGCCGCCGTCCCGGGCGCCCGTGCCCGCCCGCAGGGCGGCCGGAGTTCAGGCGGAGGCCGCGGTCGTCCCGCGCGTCCTCGCCCGCCCCGACGACCACGCGGCCGCACCCCCCACCAGCAGGGCCGCCCCCAGCGCGTAGACCGGCAGCCAGTGGGTCGTCGTCGCCGCCAGGCAGTCGTCGACGACCGCGCGGCTCTGCTCCCGCTGCGCGGACTCCAGTGCGTCGGGGTCCGCCCCGGCCAGGCCCCCCAGGGCGGCCTGGGTCCGCAGGCTCTCGTACCGGCCCGCCTCCGGGCAGGACTGCCGGGTGCCCGGCATCGGGAACAGCCAGTCCCAGCGCTGCAGCGCCGGGGCCAGCGCCAGGGCCACACAGAGGCCCACGACCAGCGCGTACGCCGCCAGGCCGCAGGCATAGCCGACGCGTCGGCCCGGCGTGCGGACCGGCACCCGGCCGAAGGAGAGGACCACCGCGAGCAGCGTCACACCGAGGTAGGTGGAGAACCACTGCCAGGAGCCCTCGGCGAAGGAGAACGCCAGCACCACGGCGAGCGCCGTCCCGAGTACCCCGGGGTCGGCGGACAGGTCCGCACCGCCCACCGCCGCGCGGTCGCGGACACCTCGACGGCTGGGCTCGCTCACGGGCTCTCTCCTGCCTGCCGCCGGCTCCGGAGCTCCAGCCTCCCGCCCCGACCCGTGGTCACCCCCGGCTCCCACACCGCTCCCCGCCCGGCCCCACCCGCTCGGCCCAGCGGCGCGGGCCGGTGGCCGGTCAGCCGCGGGCGGTGTCGGCCGGGCGGCAGAGGTGGAGGCTGTAGGAGGCGCGGCACTCGGTCTGCGCGGGCACCACCCCCGAGCCGCGCACGCCCTGGACCAGGCTGACCAGCACGACGGCGACCAGCGCGGCCTTGACGGCCCCGGTCAGCGCCCCGTCGTACCGGGCCGCCGAGAAGCGCCTGAACGCGTAGACGACTCCGCAGAGCGCGGCGACGATCGCCGAGACGCTGAGGTAGCTGTAGCCGGTGATCTCGCCGTTCTCCCGGACGGTGTTCTCGAAGTGGAAGTCGGCGACCACCGGGAGGAGCGCCAGGAGGGCCGCCGCCCAGCCGATCCTGACGGCCCGGCCGCGGCCACGGAAGTACTCGATCATCGGCGTCCCCCTGGTGTACCGGAGCGGGGCCGCCCGACCCGAGGGACGGCCGCCCCCGCACCCCGGCCGTCCTCGTCGCGGAGGAGGACGCCGGGGGGGCGACGCCCGGTTCCCGTAGGCGAGATGACGCGGCGTCAGCCGAGCGCCGCCGCCTTGCGCAGCAGGACCGACCGCTCGCGGGCGTTGCGGCAGAGCCGGGCGGCGAGTTCCAGCTCCGCCCGCGCCTCCGCGGTGCGGCCGAGCCGGGAGAGCAGCTCGCCGCGCACGCTCGGCAGCAGGTGGGAGCCGGACAGTCGGCCGGCGGCGGCCAGCGTGTCGACCAGGGGAAGCGCCTCCTGCGGCCCCGACGCCATGGCGACGGCGACCGCCCGGTTGAGTTCGACCACGGGGGAGGGCGCGACCCGGCCGAGCGCCTCGTAGAGCAGCACGATCCGGTCCCAGTCGGTCTCCGGGACGGAGGGGGCCGTGGCGTGGCAGGCGGCGATCGCCGCCTGCAGGCCGTACGGCCCGAGGCCGCGCCCGGCGGCCGTCGCCCGGGTGAGCGCGGCCAGGCCGCGGCGGACGGCGGAGCGGTCCCACAACCGGCGGTCCTGGTCCTCCAGCAGCACGGCCTCGCCGTCCGGACCGGTGCGCGCGGGGAAGCGCGCGGCGGTGAGCTCGAAGAGGGCGAGCTGCCCGAACACCTCCGGTTCCGCGGGCAGCAGCGCGGTGAGCGTGCGGGCCAGCCGGATCGCCTCGTAGGCGAGACCGGGGCGCAGCAGCCGGTCGCCGGACGTCGCCGTCGAGCCCTCGGTGAAGATCACGTAGAGCACGCTGAGGACCCCGCCGAGCCGCTCGCGCCGTTCCGTCGCCGGGGGCAGCTCGAAGGGCACCCCGGCCGCGCCGATCGTCTTCTTCGCCCGGGTGATCCGCGCCTGGACGGTCGGCACGGGTACCAGGAAGGCCCGGGCGATCTCCTCGCTGGAGAGGCCGGCCACCACGCGCAGGGTCAGCGCCGTGCGGGCCTCGGGGGACAGCACGGGGTGGCAGGCCACGAAGATCAGCGCGAGGACGTCGTCCTCGATCCGGTCCGGGTCCCAGGGCGGGTCGTCGGACCGGTCCGCGGGCGGCTCGGCGCCCGAGCTCGCCCCGCCCTCACCGAGCCCGCCGGCCAGCGCGGCGTAGCGGTCGTCGAGGGCGGCGCGGCGGCGGAAGTGGTCGATGGCGCGCCGCCGGGCGGTGTTCAGCAGCCAGCCCACCGGGCTGGCCGGCTCGCCGTCGCGCGCCCAGGCGACGAGCGCCTGGGCCAGGGCCTCCTGCGCGACGTCCTCGGCCAGGTCGAAGTCCCCGGTGTACCGGGTGAGCGCGCCGACGATCCGCGCGGACTCGATCCGCCAGAGGGCCTCGACCGCCCGCCGGGCGGCCGCGCCGCCCGGCGGATCGTCCGGTGCCGGAGGTGTCAGAGCTGGCCGGTCCGCTCGCGCCATGCCCGTTCCTTGATGATCCACTCGTTGTCCTGCGGGAACTCGTCGATCCCCGGCACGCGCCGGATCTCGATCTTGGTGCCGGGGAAGGACGGCAGCCGCTTGGCCCACTCGACCGCCTCCTGCTTCGAGGCCACGTCGAGGATGTAGAAGCCGCCGAACAGTTCCTTGGTCTCACCGTACGGGCCGTCGGTGACAACCGGGGTCTCCCCGCTGACGTCGACCACCACGCCCTGCGCCGCGTCGTCCAGGCCCTCGGCCGCGACGAGCACGCCGGCCCGGATCAGCTCGTCGTTGTAGCGGCCCATGGTCGCGAGCATCTCGTCGAACGGCGTCTCCATCATCTTCGCGATCGACTCGTCGCTGCCCCGCATGATCAACATGTACTTCGCCACGACTGCTCTCCTTCGTCCCGGGGACCGTTCTTCGGTCCTCTCTATCCCAGGTCGAACGGGACGGCCGCGGATCGACACGGCGGCGAAGGAATTTCCGGGCCGGGTCCTTCCGGGCTCTTCCGGGCCCGGAAGGACCCGGCCGACCGTTCCCGCCGCCGGGCCGCGGGAACGGTCGGCCGGGGGGTCTACCCGGCGCTCCGGCCGGCCGCCGCCGTCCGGCGGGCGGCCGGGGCCGGGGCGTCCCGGCCGTCGTCGTCGAGGGCGCGCAGGATGTCCTCGACACTCTGCTTGGCGTCGCCGAAGAGCATGGCGGTGTTCTCGCGGAAGAACAGCGGGTTCTGGACCCCGGCGTAGCCGGAGGCCATCGACCGCTTGAACACGATCACCTGCTCCGCCTCCCACACCCGCAGCACCGGCATGCCGGCGATCGGACTGGTCGGGTCGTCGGTGGCGGCCGGATTCACGGTGTCGTTGGCGCCGATGACGAGGACGACGGAGGTGGCGGCGAGGTCGTCGTTGATCTCGTCCATCTCCAGGACGATGTCGTACGGCACCTTCGCCTCGGCGAGCAGCACGTTCATGTGCCCCGGCAGCCGCCCGGCGACGGGGTGGACCCCGAAGCGGACGTCGACGCCGCGCTCGCGCAGCCGGCGGGTGAGCTCGGCGACCGGGTGCTGCGCCTGCGCCACCGCCATCCCGTACCCGGGGGTGATGACGACCGACCGGGCCTGTGCGAGCTGCCGCGCCGCCTCCTCGGCGCGCACCTCGCGGTGCTCGCCCTGCTCCTCCGTCCCGCCGGACGGCGCCTCGATGCCGAAGCCGCCGGCGATGACGGAGATGAAGGAGCGGTTCATCGCCCGGCACATGATGTACGAGAGGTAGGCGCCGGAGGAGCCGACCAGTGCGCCGGTGACGATGAGCAGGTTGTTGTCGAGCAGGAACCCGGCGGCGGCCGCGGCCCAGCCCGAGTAGCTGTTGAGCATCGAGACGACGACGGGCATGTCGCCGCCGCCGATCGAGGCCACCAGGTGCCAGCCCAGCGCGAGGGCGAGCGCGGTCACCGCGATCACCAGGCCGAGGCCCGGGCTGACGGTGAACCAGACCGTCAGTGCGACGAACACGCCCAGCGCGCCGAGGTTCAGCGCGTTCTTGCCGGGCAGCATCAGCGGCCGCGAGGCGATCCGGCCGGACAGCTTGAGGAAGGCGACGACGGAGCCGGTGAAGGTCACCGCGCCGATGAAGATGCCGATCACGACCTCGGCGTGGTGGATCCGCAGCAGGTCGGCGGCGACGGCGACCTGGGCCGAGCCCCGCGACTCGACCTCCAGGTAGCTGTTCCAGCCGACCAGCACCGCGGCGAGGCCGACGAAGCTGTGCAGCACGGCGATCAGTTCCGGCATCTGCGTCATCTCGACCTGCCGGGCCCGCCACAGCCCGATCACGGCGCCCAGCGCCATCGCGAAGACGATCAGGGCGACCGCGCCGGCGGTGATGCTGCGGGACGCCAGCACGACGGTGGCGACCAGGGCGAGCGCCATGCCGGCGATGCCGTAGACGACCCCGGCGCGGGAGGTGCGGTGCTGGGACAGCCCGGCCAGACTGAGGATGAACAACAGGGCGGCGACCAGGTCCGCGGCATGGGCGGCCGTCGTGGTAGTCATCGGGGCTCAGCCTTTCGAGAACATGGACAGCATGCGGCGGGTGACGGCGAAGCCGCCGAAGATGTTCACGCTCGTCAGCAGGATGGCCACGAAGGACAGGACGGTGACGAGCGCACCCCCGTGTCCGATCTGCAGCAGCGCGCCGACCACGACGATCCCGGAGATCGCGTTGGTCACCGACATCAGCGGGGTGTGCAGGGCGTGGTGGACCTTCCCGATCACGTAGTAGCCGATGACCACCGCGAGCGCGAACACCGTGAAGTTCTCGGCGAGTTGGGCCGGTGCCACGGCGACGAGGAGGAACATCGCCAGCATGCCGAGGCCGATCAGGCCGAAGCGGGCGGCCGGGGTGAGCCGGGGCCGCTTCGGTTCCGGCGCGGCCGGCGCGGCCGCGGGCTGCGCGGCGGGGGCGGCCGAGACGGCCACCGGCGGTGGCGGCCAGGTGACCTCGCCCGCCCGGACCACGGTCACCGCGCGCTGGACCACGTCGTCGAGGTCGAGGACCAGCCGCCCGTCCTTGCCGGGGGTCAGCAGGGTGAGCAGGTTGACCAGGTTGGTCCCGAACAGCTGGGAGGCCTGGGCGGGCAGCCGGGCCGCGAGGTCGGTGTAGCCGATCAGGGTGACGCCGTTGGCGGTGACCACCGTGCGGCCCGCCACAGTTCCCTCGACGTTGCCGCCCTGGGCGGCGGCCATGTCCACCACGACGCTGCCGGGCTTCATCGCCGCCACGTCCGCGGCGGTGAGCAGCCGCGGGGCGGTCCGCCCGGGGATCAGCGCGGTGGTGACGACGATGTCCACGTCCTGGGCCTGCGCGTGGTACAGCTCGGCGGCGGCCCGGTCGTAGTCGGCGGAGGTCGCCTTGGCGTACCCGTCGGTGCTCGCCTCCTGGGCGACCCGCACGGGGAGGTACTCGCCGCCCAACGACTTGACCTGGTCGGCGACTTCGGGCCGCGGGTCGGTCGCCCGGACGATCGCCCCCAGGCTGGAGGCGGCGCCGATGGCGGCGAGCCCGGCCACGCCGGCGCCGGCCACCAGGACCTTCGCCGGCGGGACCTTGCCCGCGGCGGTCACCTGGCCGGTGAAGAAGCGGCCGAACACGTGGGCGGCCTCGATCACGGCCCGGTACCCGGCGATGTTCGCCATCGAGCTGAGCACGTCCATCGACTGCGCGCGCGAGATCCGGGGCACCGCGTCCAGGGCGAGCGCGGTGACCGGGCGCGCGGACAGCGCCTCCAGCAGGTCGGGCCGCTGGGCCGGTGCGAGCAGGCCGACCAGGGTCGCGCCGTCACTCAGCCGGGCGATCTCGTCGGTGGACGGCGCGTTGACCTTCAGGACGATGTCGGCCCGCCAGGCGTCCCCGATCCGCGCGCCGGCCTCGGTGTAGGCCTCGTCGGCGAAGCCGGAGGCCGCGCCGGCCTCGGACTCGACCGCGACCTCGTAGCCGAGCGCCAGCAGTCCGCGCACCGTCGAGGGTGTCGCGGCGACGCGGGTCTCCCCGGTGGCCGATTCGGCGACCACACCGATGCGCAGCGGGGGGTGGTGCGTGGCGTCCTGTGCAGACATCACTCGTGCCTCTCTCGTCGGAGGAACTCTTGACGGCGGGACCTGCGCCCGAAGGGGGAGTCTCCTCCCCTTGGACGCAGGAACCTACCCGCCCGGGCCCTGCCGGGGGACGGGGCGAAGCCGTGACATGCTTCACCCGTTCGCGCCCTGTCGGGCGGGTCGGGTCGCGTGCTCGCCACCCGGGTGCGCCCCGGGTGTCGAGCCATCCTCGCTCCGCAGCAAGGTTTCTGACACCCCGTCCGATCGGCCGTCGCTTCGCGCCCGCGTTCGGTAACAAAGGTTGCCAGATGCGTTTTCGGAAACTAGGGTTGTCGCATGACTTCGGCTGGGATCACCCTGGAAGAGCAGGCGCAGCTGGCCAAGGCGCTCCTCGACGCCCTGAATCCGCTCGCCTCGGCCCTCCACGCGCGCACGTCCGGGCTGCCCGAGGAGCGGATGTGGGAGGCGGAGCCGGTCGAGGTGGCCCTGTCCGTCCTCGCCGCCTGGAAGGTGGTGGACGCGGAGGTCAAGCGGCTGACGGCGATCGCGGCCGGCACCGCCGGCTCCTACGGCGCGAGCTACGAGCAGCTCGGTGCGGTGTGGGGGATCACCCGGCAGGGCGCGCGCAAGAAGTGGCCGGAGGCGGTCACCCGCCCCGCGGCGCGGGCAGGCGCGGCCCTGCGGCTGTTCGGCGGTACGGCCGAGCTGGTGCGGGCCCCGGAGTCCGGCGGCTGGAGCTGGTCGGGCGAGGGTGCGGACGGCACGCACGGCGCCGCTGACACCTGGTGCGCGAGCAAGGAGGAGGCCGCCGCCCACGCCGGAGCCTTCCTGGCGGCGCACGCCGCCTGACAGTGACGATGTTCATGAGCGTCTCCCGGCGGGGTCTGACCCACCGCCTGACTGACCCTCGCTGACCGGCCACCCCGCCGGACGGAGGTGGCCGGGGCGGTCGGGCTCGTGTGATCATCTCCGGATGATCTTCCGTGCTGCCACCGCAGACCCCTCCGACCTGGACCGTGCCGTCGCCTACCCGGCCGACGGCCCCGTCCCCGCCCTGACCGCCGAGAAGGTCCGCGAGGAGCTCGCCGAGAACCGGATCCGCCCCGAGTGGGTCTGGGTCGCCCAGGACGAGGACGGCGGGATCCTGGCCCGCGCCCTGTGGTGGGGCCGTTCCGACAGCGAGCGCCCGATCGCGCTGGACTGCCTCCAGGTCCGCGCGGGGGTGGCCGATCCGGCCGCTGTCGCCACCGCCCTGCTGGAGGCCGGCCACGCCGCCTTCGGGAACCGTCCGGGCTACCACATCTCGCTGCCGCGCGGCTGGCGGGCGGAGCCCGAACTGGCCGAGGCGGTCGCCTGGCGCCGGCAGGCGGCGGAGCGGGCCGGTCTGACCCGGGAGATCGAGCGGCTCCGCTACGAGTGGACCCCGCGGCGCGGGACCGCCGAACCGACCGGGCGGCTGGTCTTTCGCGAGGGCACCGACGAGGAGTTCCTGGAGGCCTTCGTGCGCCTCTCGCAGGACAGCCTCGACCTGGCGACGCAGAACGAGCTGCTCACCATGGATGCCGGGCAACTGGCCCGGGAGGACTTCGACTTCTACCTGAGCTGCCCCGGCGAGCGCTCGTGGTGGCGGCTGGCCGAGCTCCCGGACGGCACGCCGGCCGGGATGGCGATCCCCTCCGCGACGCCCTACCACCGCAACGTCGGCTACCTGGGCGTCGTGCCGGAGCAGCGCGGCAGGGGCCTGATCGACGAGATCCTGGCGGAGATCACCCGCTTCCACGCGGCGGCGGGCGCCGAGCGGATCACCGCGACCACCGACACCGTCAACGTCCCGATGGCCGCCGCGTTCGACCGTGCCGGGTACGAGGTCACCGAGATCCGCCTGGTCCTGGAGTGCCCCCCGCGGTAGCCCGGGGACCGGTGGCGACCGGCGCAGGTCGCCACCGGCTTCCGGAATCTGACGCGCCGTCATCCACTTGTGTCCGGTTCGGAACACGGTGCGCGGCGTGCCCGTGCCACGGGCGGGGGAGGCTCGGGGAATGCGCGGGACGGGGGAGTGGGGAGCGGTCCGGCCGGTCGTCCGCTGGGCGGGACACCCGGGGACGTCGGGCGCCGTGCTGGTGCTGCTGGTCAACGACCATGTCGCCAAACGGCTCTGGCCGGGCGCGGTCACCGGGAAGGTCAGCGACCTGGCGTGGATGCTGGTCTCGCCGGTGGTCCTGGCCCTCCTGCTGACGCCGCTGCCGCGCCTGCGCGGTGACCGCCCGGCGATCGCCGGGCTGGCGGTCACGGCGGTGATGTTCACCGTCGCGAAGTCCGGCGAGGCCGGTGGCGAACTCGCCTCGACCGTCTGGTCGTGGAGCGGCGTACCGAGCCGGATCCAGGGGGACCGGAGCGACCTGCTGGCCCTGCCGGCGCTGGGCGTCTCCTGGTGGCTGTGGAAGCGGTCGCGGGCGACGCGGCGGCCCCGGCGGTGGGCGGCCCTGCTGGGCGTGCCGCTGGCCGTGGTCGCCATGGTGGCCACCTCCAAGATCGGGGAGCCGCCGCGGCCCGTCCTCTGGCACGCCGGGGCGCGGGCGATCCTGGACACCGAAGCCGGCCGGTGGGCGTCGCAGGACGGCGGCGCGACCTGGACCGAGGAGAAGCGGTCCGGTGACGTCGAGAAGTCCCGGCGGAACAGCCGGCCGCAGGACGGCCACTGCCTGGAGGGCGAGCCGGGGCCGTGCTTCCGACTGCTCGACTCCACCTCGCCGATCGAGATCAGCGAGGACGGCGGCCGGACCTGGCGGGCCGCGTTCGACCCCGGTCCGCCGTGGCGCGACGAGCCGCTCCCGCCCCCGACTCCGTCACCCACCGGCGTGGACGGGGAACCGGTCGACCCCGCCGTGCCGTCCCCTGCCGTGCCGTCCCCTGCCGTGCCGGCCCCCGGCGCGGAACCGACCGGGGGCCGCGCCGGGTACCCCGCCGACCTGTTCATCGTCCCCGCGCCGGAGGGCTGGGCGGTGCTGGCCCACTACCCGGGCGGCGGACTGGTGCGCGGCACCCCCGACGGCACCTGGTCGCGCCGGAGTTACCCCGTCCACCAGGCGATCGTCGTCCCCGAGCAGCCCCGCCGTCCGGCGCTGGGCCTGCCCGTGGCGCTGACCGCCGGTTTCGCCGGCGTGCTGGCGGCCACGGGCGCCCGGCTGCTGGTCGCCGCCGGACCGGCGGGGCGGTCGCGCGAGCTGCTGCTCCTGCTGCTCCGTCAGGGGATCTGCCTCCTCTGGGTCCGCCTCGCGGCGTACCTCTGCGGCGGCGCGCTGTTCTGGAAGGTGCCCGGGGTGCTGCCGGCGAGTGTGCTGACGGTGGGCCTGCTGCCGATGCTGTGGTTCCTGCGGCGCGGCCCCGCGCCGACCGGCCGCGCGGTTCCCGTCCTGGCCGTCCTCGGCTCCGGGGCCGCCGCGGTGGCGCTGATCCCCTACGTCCACTGGGCGGCCCACCGGCTGGCGGCCTGGTCGGACGCCTCGGACCAGGCCTTCCTCTGGGCCCTCGCCGCCACGGCCGCCGGCGCGGCGGTGGGCGCGGCGGTGGGCGCCCTCGGCCGCCCCGCGAGGCGGCCGAGGCGGGTGTGACGCGACGAGGCGGGTGTGACGCGACCGCTCGGGGTACGAGCGGCCGGTACCGGAGCGCCTCGCCGGTGATCGCCTCGATCCCACGAGCTCGCTCCCACCGGCGGGGGAGCGGTTCCGGTCGGTTCGGCGGGGCCCGTCACCGTCCGACGCACGGGCCCACCCCGCGGGCGGCTCCCGGGGGCCGCCCGCCGCCGTGACCGCTCCTACCCGCCGTGCACGAGCTGGATCAGGTTGCCGCAGGTGTCGTCCAGCACCGCCGTGGTCACCGGGCCCATCTCCTGCGGCTCCTGGGTGAAGCGGACCCCGAGCGCGCGCAGCCGCTCGTACTCGGCGGGCACGTCGTCCACGGCGAAGGAGGCTGCCGGGATGCCGTCCTCGACCAGCGCCGTCCGGTACGGCCGCACCGCGGGGTGGCCGCTGGGCTCCAGCAGGAGCTCCGTGCCGCCCGGATCCTCCGCCGAGACGACGGTCAGCCACCGGTCCTGGCCGAACGGGATGTCGTGCTTCGTCACGAAGCCCAGCACCTCGGTGTAGAAGCGCAGGGCCTCGGCCTGGTCGTCGACGAAGACGCTGGTCAGGTGGATCCTCATGGACTACTGCTCCCGGGGTCACGATGCGTTCGGTGGGCACGTGGGTGACGGCGGCCGGAGCCGGCCGGTCCGGCCCGGCGTGCGGACGGCTCTGACGCCCCGGGCCGGCCGTCCCGTTCTACCAGGCCGTCCGGAGCGGAGGCAGCCTCGGCCCCGCCGTGTCGCGACCGGGAACGCCCCCTGGGGGCGCGCCGGGAACCGGGTGGTTTGTCCGGCCGGATCCGGGTGAGAAGAGGACCGGGTGGGAAGACCGTGACCCGGGCGGCGGGTACCCCCACTCCCCGCCGTCCGGGCCCGTCCCGCCACGGCTCAGAGCCCGGCCACCGTGACGACCGCTACCGGCGGCCGGGCGGCACGCCGAATCCGTGCCGCGTCCCGCCGTGACGCCCTGAGCCCGCACCCTCCTCCCGGGGAGGGCCACGGCCATTCGGCGCAGCCCGGCCCGCGCGTCGCCGACCCGGTGCCTAGCGTGGGCGGATGACCGATCGTCGGATCGCGCGGCCGGCCGCCGGACGGCTGGGCTACCTGGGGGCTGCCGCCGCCTTCGCCGTCTGCATGGCGGGCACCACGCTGCCCACCCCGCTGTACGGGCGCTACCAGGCGGAGCTCGGCTTCTCCGAGCTGATGGTGACGGTCGTCTTCGCTGTCTACGCGTTCGGCGTGATCGGTGTCCTGCTGCTCGTCGGCAACGTCTCCGACTCCGTCGGCCGCCGGCCCGTGCTGCTCGCCGGGCTGGCGCTCGCGGCCTGCAGCGCCGTCGCCTTCCTGGCGGAGGGCGGTCTGCCGCTGCTCTGCCTGGGGCGGCTGCTGTCCGGCCTGTCGGCGGGTCTGTTCACCGGGACGGCCACCGCGTACGTGCTGGAACTCGCCCCGCCGGGGCGCGAGGCCAGGGCGGGTTTCGTGGCGACCGCCGCCAACATGGGCGGCCTGGGCTGCGGCCCCCTGCTGTCGGGGCTGCTCGCCGAGTACGCGCCCGGGCCGCTGGTGCTGCCGTTCGTCGTGCACCTGGTGCTGCTCGCCGCTTCGTTCGCGGTCCTCTGGTTCCTCCCGGAGACGGTCGACGGGGCCCGGCCGCTGCGCACCGCCCGGCCGCACCGGCCGTCGCTGCCACCGGAGGTCCGGGGGGTGTTCGTGCCGGCCGGGATCGCCGCCTTCGCCGGCTTCGCCCTGCTGGGCGTCTTCACCTCGGTCAGCCCCGCCTTCCTCGCCGAGAGCCTGGACGTCCACAACTCCGCGGTCGTCGGCCTGATCGTCTTCACGGCCTTCTTCGCCTCCACCCTCGGGCAGCTCCTGGTGCCCCGCCTGGGTACGGCACGGGCGATCCCGCTCGGCTGCCTGGTGCTCATCGCCGGGCTGGCCCTGCTGGCCGCCTCGCTCGCCCGGACCACCCTCCCGCCGCTGGTGCTCAGCGCCCTGGTGGGCGGCGCCGGCCAGGGCATGGGCCTGCGCGGCGCGGTGGGCGAGATCGCCGCCGCCGCTCCCGCCGAGCACCGCGGTGGCGCGCTCTCGGCGCTCTTCGTGGTCGCCTACTTCGGCATCTCGATCCCGGTCATCGGGGTCGGCCTGCTCGCCGAACCGCTCGGCCTGGCCGACGCCGGCCTCGTCTTCGCCGCCTGCATGGCCGTCCTCGCCGCCGCCTCCGCGCTCTACCTGCTGCGCCGGGCCCGCACCGCCCACCGACCGCGCGCCGGCCAGTGACCCCGCACCGCCCACTGACCGCGGCCGGCCACCCGCTTGCCGCCCGGCCTCCCGCTCCGTCGGCGCGGGAACCGCCCGTGCGGCGTCCCACCCGCTATCCATGATCCATGTCGCCTGCGCACCCCCGTAGCCCCCGGTCCCACCGCCGGCCCCCGACGCCGGGCGGCCGCCCACCCGCGCGTGGTGCCGGGCCGGCGGGCGCGGCGGCCGACGGTGCGGCATGCGGGTGAGACGGCCCGGGCCGCGCAAAAGGCCGGCTCCCGCGGCGGCCGCTCCCGGCGCGGGCCCGGGGCTGCGCCGGCTCTCCGACTACGCCTGGCGACTGCTGGTCGTCGCGGTGGCCGCGTACCTGGTGCTGACGGTGCTGGGGCAGTTCCACCTGATCACGCTGGCCGCCTTCCTCGCCCTGGTGATCACCTCGGTGATCCGCCCGCTGGTCGACCTGGCGGCCCGCGCGGTACCCCGCCCGCTCGCCGTCCTGATCGGCCTGGCGGTGGCGCTGCTGCTGCCGGCCGGCCTGCTCGCGCTGATCGGCGAGAACGTGGCGGACGACGTGTCACGCCTCGCCAGGGAGTTCCAGGGCGGCCTGGACCGGCTGGAGAAGCTGCTGAAGGGACCGCCCCTCCACCTGGAGCCGACGTCCTTCGACGACCTCAAGCAGAAGGTCTCCGACTTCGCCGCCAAGCACCGCGCGACGCTGATCAGCACGGTCGTCAACGGCGCCCACCGGGCGGTCGAGATCGGGACGGGCGCGGCGCTCGCGCTCTTCATGTCGGTGTTCTTCCTGCACTCCGGCGAGCGGATGTGGCGCTGGACCGCCGCCCAGCTGCCGCCGGCCGCCGCCGACCACCTCGACCGGGGCGGGCGGGTGGCCTGGCGGACCTTCGCCGGCTACACCAGGGGCATCTTCGTCGTCGCGGCGAGCAACGCGATCATGGTCGGCATCTCGCTGTTCCTCCTCGACGTGCCGCTCGCCCTGCCCCTGACGGTGCTGGAGTTCCTCGCCTCGTTCGTCCCGCTGGTCGGCTCCCCGATCGCGATGCTGGTCGCCGCCCTGGTGGCGCTGGCCGCCCGCGGCCCGGTGATCGCGATCGTGGTGCTGCTGCTGATCGTGGTGATCGGCCAGATCGAGGGCCATCTGCTCCACCCGCTGGTGATGAGCCGGGCGGTCAGCCTGCACCCGGTGGTGGTCGCGGTCTCGGTGCTCGCGGGCAGCATCGCGGCCGGGGTGATCGGCGCGGTGGTCGCCGTCCCCGCCGTCTCGGTGCTCTGGTCGGTCTACGCCGAGCTGCGCCGCCCGCGACCGGCGCCGCCGTCGACGCCCTGACGGCGAGGAAGGATCCACCGGGTACGAACGGATGGCGAGCTCCGGCGGCGCGGGGCGAGGTCTTTCGGACGCGCCGTCGGTGCGCGACCGGCGGTGGCACGCAAGGCCGTTCACGACCGGGTGTCGGACAGGTGTTCAAGAGATGCCAAAATAATGGCGCACCCCCTTGCGGATTGTGTGATCAGATGTGAGGTCGCTGTGGCGCTTCCTGCCACAGGGGAGGGATCGGCCTGCCCCCGCACCAGGCCCCGTCACACAGGAGACGTACCATCAACACCGCTATCCGCCGGGCCGCGCGCGGCGCAGTTCCCGTCGTCGTCAGTGCCTCCGTCCTCGCCGCTGGCCTGACCGCCTGTGGGACGGTCGAGCAGCTCACCGCCGCCCAGAAGGTGACCAAGGCCTTCGACAAGCTCGGCGACAGCAAGGCCGCCGGCCTCACCTTCTCCGTGGACGCCTCGCCGGAGCAGATCGTCGCCTTCGGCAACGCCACCGGTGACAAGATCGAGCAGAAGACCGCCGAGGCGCTGTCCGGCCTGAGCATCTCGGTCGCGATGGCCGCCGACAAGCCGCTCAAGGACCTCGACACCTTCAAGAACACCCGGGGCGCCGGCAAGGAGGTGACGCCGGACAAGTCGCTGCGCGTCTCCTACCTGCTCGCCGACAAGAAGGGCACCGCGCTCCTGGAGTTCCGTCAGGTCGACGCCAAGGCGTACGTGCGCGCCGACGCCAAGGGCCTGGTGAAGCTGGTCGGCGAGGACCCGGCGGAGGTGGACGCGGTCGCCGAGGACCTGCCCACCGAGCTGAACCCGGTCAAGGACGTGCTGGCCGGCAAGTGGGTCGCCTTCGACCTGCAGGAGCTCGCGGACACGGCCAAGAAGCCCGCCGACGCCGGCACCCCCGCCCCGTCCGGCCGGCCCACGCTGGACCCGGAGACCGCCGAGCAGCTGGCCGTCTCGCTGAAGGACGTCTTCTCCCGGACCGTCACCTTCGACGACAAGGGCAAGAAGGACGGCGCCGAGCACCTCCTGGTGAGCGCCCCGGCCCGACAGCTGACCGACGAGCTGCTGAAGGCGCTCAAGCCGCTCTCCGCGAAGCTCCCCGAGCAGTTCGGCAAGCTCCCCACCAAGGTCCCGGACGACCTGGCCGACACCAGGATCGGCGTCGACCTGTACCTGAAGGGCGGCACCTTCTCCTCGGCCACCTTCGACCTCGCGCAGCTGGAGCCCAAGGCCGGCCCGGGCAGCACCTTCCCGGTCAAGCTCGCGTTCAACAGTTCCGCCCCGGCGGTCCAGGCGCCCGCCGACGCGGTGAAGATCACCGACAAGGACATCCAGAACGCGACGCTCGCCCTCGTGAGCGCCGCCGCCGGTGAGGCCGGTGGCCCCGGTGCCCCCGCCGGCGCCGGCCGGCCCGGCACCCCGGGCAAGCCGCTGACCGACGCCCAGGTCAAGGAGCTGGTCGGCCTCGGCATGCCCGAGCAGCAGATCCAGGTCTTCAGCCGGCTCGGCATGGACTACGAGGAGATCAAGAGCCTCGCCCAGGAGGGCTGAGAGCGGTCCGGAGGAGCCGGGGCGTGATGAGTCGGTTCAGCCGGCCCGCCACGCCCCGGCGCTCGTCGGGGCCCGTCCGGCCGCGGCCGTCGTCGCTCAGAACGTCCACCGGGTGTGGCTGTAGACCCCGTCGTCCCGGCCGAAGCCGTACGCGGTGACCGGCGCCACCGCGAACACCGTCACGCTCCCGTTCCGGAACGCGTCCCCGATCCCGTGGAAGGTGCCCTCGGGCGAGGTGATGTGCGAGCCGTACTGCGACTCGTACGCCGTGATCACCGCTTCCAGCACCGCCGGATCGGTCACCGGCTCGGCCGTGCCCTCGATCACCAGGTCGAGGCCCTCGGTGAGCGAGTTCCCCCCGGTCGTCAGCGCGCAGTGCCCGTCATGGGCGAGGTTCCTGGCCTTCTGCTCGTCCGGGCCGGTGGAGAAGTACAGCACCCCGTCGTGCCAGGCGGCGATCACCGGAGTGACGTGCAGCCGGCCGTCGGGCCGCACCGTCGACACCCAGAAGATCTCGGCGGCCTCCAAGCGGCGCCGGGCCTCGGCCCACGGCGTGGCCGTGACCTCCTCGGCGCCCGGACGGGGGCGGAGCGCGGAGCTGTAGCGGGCGTCGAGCTCGGTGGTGGGCTGCTGCGCGGATCCGTGGGCCTGCATGGCGGTTCCTCCTCACCTGTGGTCACCCTCCGGGTCATTCTCCCCGCCGCCCGCCGGCCCTGCCACGCGTCCGTCCCCCGCCGGCGACCCGGGCGACCGGGGCCGGGTGGTCGGCCTCGGCGGCCTCGGCCACGTGGCCGTCAAGCTCGCGCACGCGCTCGGCGCCGAGGTCACCGTCCTGTCGCAGTCCCTGCGCAAGAAGGAGGACGGCCTGCGGCTGGGCGCCGACCACTACTACGCCACCGGCGACCCGAAGACCTTCGAGGCGGCGGGCCGGTACGACCTCGTCCTCAACACCGTCTCCGCGCCGCTCCGCCGCCTACCTGTCGCTGCTGCGCACGGACGGCACCATGGTGAACCTGGGCCTCCCGGAGGAGCCGGTGCGGCTGACCCTCCAGGCGCTGTCGGGCAACCGCCGCAGCCTCAGCAGCTCGGGCATCGGGGGCATCGCCGAGACCCAGGAGATGCTGGACTTCTGCGCGGCGCACGGCGTCGGCGCCGAGATCGAGCTGATCGGCGCGGACGAGATCAACGAGGCCTACGAGCGGGTCCTCGGGAGCGACGTCCGCTACCGCTTCGTGATCGACACCGCCACCCTGTGAGGCCCCGCGCGCTCGGCCGAGCGAACGCGGGATCAGGTCGAAGCGCGGCCCGGCGCCGACAGCCCGGGGTCCGGCCGCCCGCGGCCCGAGGCCGCCGTAAATGCCGTGCGCGGCGGCCGGGTTGCGGGTTAGGGTCCTGAACATGTGCTTCCACCAGATCTACGGCTGACGGGACGGGGCAGGCCCCCGTCCCGTCTCGCAGACCCGAGTGACGCTCCGCCGGCGGGCTCTCCCGCGCCGGGCCGGGCGCACGGGTCTGCCGTGTCCTCCCCGCCGCAGACCTGAAACGAGTGATCGCCCATGTCCCGTCGCCGTGCCCACATCGCGATGGTCGGTGTCCCCGCCGTCAGCCACGTCCTGCCCAGCCTTGAGGTCATCCGCGAACTGGTGGCCCGCGGCCACCGGGTGACCTACGCCAACGACCCGGCGGCCGCCGCGCTGATCGAGGCCACCGGCGCCGAACTGGTCCCCTGCGCCTCCGTGCTGCCGGTCGGTGACCAGAGCTGGCCCGATGACCCGATCGCCGGGATGGACCTCTTCCTCGACAACGCCGTCCAGGCCCTCCCGCAGCTGCGCACCGCCTACGACGACGACCCCGCGGACCTCTACCTGTACGACATCGGCGGCTACGCCGCGCGTGCCCTCGCCGAGTCCCAGGGCCGCCCCGTCGTGCAGCTGTCCCCGACCTTCGTGGCCTGGCAGGGCTACCACCAGGAGGAGGCGGTCCAGCTGCGGGAGCTGCCGGGGGCCGCCGCCCACCGGGCGAGGTTCGCCCGCTGGTTGGCCGAGAGCGGCGCCACCACCACCGACGTGGACGCCTTCGCCGGTCTCCCCGTCCGGGTCCTGGCCCTGATCACGCGGGCGATGCAGCCGAACGCCGACCGGGTCGACGCGGACGCGGTGACCTTCGTCGGCCCCTGCTACGACCTGAGCGCGGGCGCGGACGCCTGGACCCGCCCCGCCGGTGCCGAGAAGGTCCTGCTGATCTCGCTGGGTTCGGCGTTCACCCGCCGCGCGGAGTTCTACCGGCAGTGCCTGGCGGCCTTCGGCGACCTGCCGGGCTGGCACGTCGTCCTGCAGATCGGGAAGTACACCGACCCGCGGGACCTCGGCACCGTCCCGTCCAACGTCGAGGTGCACCCGTGGGTCCCCCAGCGGGCGATCCTGGCGCAGGCGGACGCCTTCGTCACCCATGCGGGGATGGGCGGCTGCGGCGAGGGGCTGCTGGCCGGGGTGCCGATGATCGCCGTCCCGCAGGCCGTCGACCAGTTCATGAACGCGGACCGTCTGGTGGAGCTGGGGGTGGGCCGCCGGATCGACACCGAGGACGCCTCGGCGCAGACCCTGCGGACGGCGCTGGCCGAGCTCGTCGGCGACCCGGAGGTGGCCCGCCGCTCCGCGCGGCTGCGGGCCGGCGCCCGGGCCGAGGGCGGCACCCGGCACGCCGCCGACCTCATCGAGCGCATGCTGGACTGATCGCCCGGGCGACCCGGCCGGGGCGGTGGGCCCGACCCGGCCGGGGGCCGCGCGGGATCAGCGGTGCGGTGTGCCGCCGACGAAGTCCTTCAGGGCGTCGAGGCGGGTCCGGCGGTCGGGCGGGTAGCGCCGCAGCGCGCGCTCGGCCTTGCGCGAGCCGGGGCGGTAGCGCCAACGGGCCCAGGGGGAGGTCGGCTTGGCCAGCCGCAGGATGCCGACCAGCCCGACCACCAGGGGCACCAGCAGGCCGATCACCCCGAGCGCCGTCTTGCCCTTGAGGATCGTGCCGACGCACAGCGCCAGGTTGACGAGCATCAGCGCGGCGAAGACCAGGTGGTTGGCCGTGCCCTGACCCACATCGGAGAACGGGTTGAACCCGGCGACCAGCAGCAGGCCGACCGCCACCGCGAGGAACGCCGCGTCGACCGACTTGCGGCCCTCCTTCGCCCAGTAGACGTCCTCCAGGTGCAGCCAGAGCGCGAACTCGTCCACGGCCAGGGCGGCGCCGGCGCCGAACAGCACGGCCAGCACCTGCGCCCCGGGACTGTCCGGCCGGTAGGAGAACTCGATGGCGCCCGCCACCAGCATCGCGAGGATGCCGTACACCTGGTGGTGCACATGGGTGCCGCCGACCGCGACGTCGCGGAACGGTCCGCGGCCCGCCCTGATCAGCCGGGTGACCACCCTGGTCCCGGCGAAGGTCAGCACGAACGCGCCGAGCATCCAGAGCCCGACGCCGTGGTTGGGGACGGTGATGACCACCTCGACCTGGACCGATGCGCTCCGCACGGCGGTTCCGTTCCCGTCAGCCGTGGTGCGCGGGGACCTTGAGCAGGTCGCGCATCGTGGCGGAGGGCAGGTAGCAGCGCAGCAGGGCCAGCCCGATCCGGGGCAGGTCGGCCTCGTCGCGGTAGAGCAGGAACATCGGCTCGTAGCGCGGCTGGAACTTCGCCTTGAAGGAGTGCAGCGAGCGGAAGCCGTAGTACGGCTCCATGGCCGCGCCCAACTGGTCGAGGATCCGGTCCAGCACGGTAGGTGCGTGGGTGGGGCCGGTGCGTGCCAGCGGCGCGCCGGAGAGCGAGAGGTAGTGCGCGCCGTCGTCGCGCAGGGCGAGGCAGCTGGAGGCGATCATGAACTCGACGACCGGCCGGAAGCCCTCGCGGCGGCGGCGCATCATGTCCAGGGTCCAGCCCTGCGGGACCCCGTCCGGGCCGTACACCGGCATCCACGAGGTCACCCCGTGGAGGTGTTCGTCGCCCTCCAGCGCCAGGCCGACCCGCATCCGCGGATCCATCGCCTCCTCCACGCCGCCGAGCGTGAAGCCCATCTCCGGCAGCCCCATGTCACCGACCCACTCCTCGGAGATGCCGCGGACCTGGGACAGCACCGGTCGCGGCTGTTCGGCGAGGGCGCCGAGCCGGTACTCGACGCCGTCCTTCCTGGCGCGGTTCAGGGCGGTGCGCACGTCCTGCCAGGCCTTGCCGCGGAACTCCAGGTCCGGCAGGTCGATCACGGTGTCCTCGGCGACCTGGACGGACCGCCAGCCCAGCGCGTCGGTGGCCCCGGCGGCCCGGGCGGTGGCGGAGAACAGGCACGGGACCAGCCCCGCGCGGTCGCACATCTCGGCGAAGCGGGTGATCGTCCGGCCTCGGTCGTCCGGTGCTCCCACCGGATCGCCCAGCGCGACCGCGACGCCGGCGTGGGCCCGGTAGGCGATGTAGCTCCCGTCGTCGCCCTCGGGGAAGAAGTAGGAGTTGTCCGGCCAGGTGGTCATCCAGGAGAGGTTCGCCCCGCCGCGGTGGACCAGCAGGTCCGCGGCCCGGGTGCGCGGGTCCCCGTCGGACGCCGGCGCGGCTGCGGGCGCCGACTCGGCACCGGGCACCTGGGCCCGGCCGCGCGGCCGCCTGGCCCGGAACGCCTCCCGGCCGGCGATCAGCACCACCAGCTCGGCCGTCCACACCACCGAGGTGGGGACGAACACCGCCGCGCCGGTGACCGTGACCTGCTCGTCGAGCGCCTTGCCGATCAGGTACGCGACCGCCACGAACAGGCCCAGCAGCGCGTTCAGCGCGCAGAGCAGCACCGTCCAGCGCCAGGCGGTGCGGCGCCCCCGGCGCAGCCCGTTGACCAGCAGGGCGATCAGCGCCACCGAGAGCAGCACCTGCCAGCCCGGTCCGCCCAGCCCTCTGGTCTCCCCGACCGGACCGCTGCCCGGTACCAGCCAGACGACCAGCAGGATCGCCGCGATCAGGACCAGGCCCGCCACCGCGAGCAGCCGCCACTCCCGGCGGCTGAGCCGGCCGGAGGTCCGGGCCGCGCCCGGGACCCGCAGCCAGTGGGTCGCCACGAGGCCGCCGGCGACCGCCAGCGCGTGCTCCAGGTCGTCGAGCCCTCCGACGTACAGCAGCGAGACGCCGGCGTAGGCGGCCAGGGCCAGCCGCAGCCGCTGCCGCCACGGCGAGGCGAGGGCCGCCGAGGCCACCGCGCCCGCGCAGAGCGCGCCCGCCGAGATGCCGACGTCGACGGTGCCGGCCAGGTCCTTCGCCCAGGTCCACGCGGTGTGCCGGAGGGCGAACAGCAGCAGGGCGGCCAGCAGGACGGCGCCGAGCTGGCCGGCCACCGTCACCGCGGCGGTCCAGCGCGTGCCGAGCCTCGCCTCGGCGAGGCCGCAGAGCAGCACGACGGCGACGAGCACCGGGAGGTAGTCGATCGGTGTCGAGCAGAACAGCGGACCGGTGGCCAGGGTCCACCAGCGGCCCTTCTCGAACGAGGGCAGGCCGTACGCGACGTTCGCGTACCACGACCGGTCGGACGTCGCGTCCCACAGGCCGCCCACGGCCAGCCCGACCACCAGCACCACCACGGCGGTGGCGACGGTGAAGGGGAAGCGCCGCAGCGCGGCGGTGACCGCGGGCAGGACGTCACGCCGCCACCGCGGCTCTGATTCTCCCGGCACCTCGCACCTCCGCACGGTGTGGCCGACACCCCCGCCTCGGGCCCGGAGCCTCCTTGCTCAGCGTAGCCGGATTCGGCGGACGGGGCCGGGCGGGGAGACCGGACCGGGGCGGGCCCGTCCGGGCGACGGGACGGCCGCCCTTCGCTAGGCTCGGCGGTATCCGCGGCCCCGGTCACGGCCGGTCGGCCGGCGGTGTGCCAGGGCGCCCCCGGCGCCACGACGGCATGACGGGAGGACACCGGATGTCCACCGACCCGGTCGCGCCGGGCCCGGCCGGAGCCGACGGCGGGTACGGCGAATCCCTCTTCGAACCCTGGCAGCCCGGCGAGGGCGAACGCATCGATCTCGGCTCCCTCGCCTACGACCACGTCACCCGCGCCCGGCTGCGCGCCCTCGGGGTCGGCGCGGGAGTGCGTTGCTGCGAGGTGGGAGCCGGTACCGGCACGATCGCGCGCTGGCTGGCGACCGCGGGCGGGGCCGGCGAGGTCCTCGCCGTCGACCGGGACACCCGCTTCGTCGAACCGTTCGCGGGCGGGGCGCTGCGGACGCTCACGGCGGACGTCTCCTCGCCCGACTTCGACCCCGGCGGCCGGTTCGACCTGGTGCACGCGCGCTTCGTGCTGATGCACCTGCCGGAACGGCACCGCGTCCTGGCCCGCCTGCGGGACCTTCTCGTCCCGGGCGGGTACCTCGTCCTCGGGGACCCGGTCGACCTCACCACGGCCGCGCCGCCGGACACCCCGTACCGGCTCGCGATGCGGGCGATGTGGCGGGCGCTGCGGACGTCCATCGGCACGGACATCAGCTGGACCCCCGACTGTCCGCGGCTGCTGCGCGACCTCGGGCTGTCCGAGGTCGGCGCGGAGGTGTTCGTGCCCGCCCTGGTCGCGGACGCCCCGATCACCGCGTTCTGGCTGGACACCTGGGACCGCACCCGCGAGGCCATGCTCGCCACCGGCCTCGTCGACGCCGGGCTCCTCGACGAGGCGCGGGAGTCCCTCGCCACGGGCACCGTCGCGGACCTCTCGCCCGGCCTGGTCACCAGCTGGGGGCGGCTGCCCTGAGCGGCGCCCGCCCGGGGGCCGCCATCAGGAACGGCACGGCCAGCGCCGTCCGGTGACGGACCGCCGTGTGCGGCCGCCGCAGCGCGACGGCCAGGTCGTACCCGTGGCCGAGCATATGGGTGATCAGGTACGAGGCCGGCGTGGCCAGGTCCATCGGTCCGAGCGGGTTCAGCCCCCCGGTCGACGCGGGCCCCTCGTCGGACTGTCCGTCAGAGCGTTCGCCCCGAGGGCGTGGCGAATGCTCGCCCGAGGTCCGGTCGCCACCATCGGCCGACCGCTACCGGCGGGTTGGGTGCCCGGCGTGCGGTGGCGGGGGCCGGTCGGGCCGGACCCGCTGTCCGGGGCCCCGTTGACGATCCGTGGAAGCTGCCCGCCGCCATCACATATCAGGCAATTAAGACATTTGCCGTGTTCGGGTGAGAAGTGTCACCCGGTCCGCCCGGCCGGAGCGCGCGGAGCGGTGCTTCCCGGGCCTGGCAGGCCGAAGCCCCCGCCGCACGGGTCCCAGGGCCCGTCCGGTTCGGGACCAAGGGCCCGGAACCGGCGGACCTTCGTCCCCGTCGGGACCGGTTCGGAGCGGGCAACCGTGGACGGTCGCCCGGTGGGTCCGGGTGACGGGGTCGTCCGACCGGGCGGCCCCGACTTCTGCCGTCTACCAGGCGCACGGAGTGCGGGAGCACTGCCGTACGCCCCGGAGGACCCGAATTCCATGTCCCGAACCATCGACAACGCCCCGTATACCGCCTTCCACCGGAGACTGGCCCTGGCCTGTTCCGGTGGGCCCCTGCTGGACGGTTACATCCTGAGCATCGTCGGCGTGGCCCTGATCGGGATGCGTCCCGAGCTCGGCCTCTCCACCGCCGAGGTCAGCCTGATCGGCGCCGCCGCCCTGGTCGGCATGTTCGTCGGAGGCGCGCTGTTCGGCGTGCTGACCGACAAGATCGGCCGGGAGGTGATGTACACCGCCGACCTGCTGGTGATGGTCGTCTGCTCGGTGCTCTCCTTCTGGGTCGACCAGGTGTGGGCGATCGCCGTGCTGCGCTTCGTGCTCGGCCTGGCCGTGGCCGCCGACTACCCGATCGCGACCTCGCTGCTCGCCGAGTGGCTGCCGGCCCGCCACCGCGGGCGGCTGCTCGGCCAGCAGATCATCGCCTGGTACGCCGGTTCCGTCCTCGCCTACCTGACGGGCTACCTGTTCCTTCGGATCGGCGGGAACGGCAGCTGGCGCTGGATGCTGGCCAGCTCCGCGGTGCTCTGCGTGGTGTTCCTGGTGATCCGGCGCGGGTCGCCCGAGTCGCCGCGCTGGCTGGCCGCCCACGGGCGGGTAGGGGACGCGGTGCGCGTGGTCGAAAAGCACCTGGGCGTCCGGGTCGACGGGCGGGAACTGATGCCCGACCCGGCCGAGGCGGGCCGTCCCAGCGGCCTGCGGCTGCTGATGACCGAGCCCTACCGGCGCCGCACGCTCTTCTGCGGGCTGTTCTTCCTCTGCCAGGTCGGCCCGCTCTTCGCGATGCTGACCTTCGGCCCGCAGATCCTGGCCTCCTTCGGCATGCCGGGCGGCACCGTGCTCGACACCCTCGGTACGGCCCTGGTGAGCCTGGTCTTCCTGCTGGGCTGCTTCCCGGCGCTCCGGCTGATCGACACCTGGGGCCGTCGTCCGGTGATCATCTGGTCGTTCGCCCTGATGATCGTGCCGCTCGCCCTGCTGGGTGTCTGGCCGGCCGCCCCCGCGGCCGTCGCCGTCATCGCGCTGTGTGCCTACGCGTTCCTGTGCGGCGGCCCGAACGTGCTCGACTGGACCTACCCGAACGAACTCTTCCCGACCGAGATCCGGGCGACGGCGGTCGGTGTCGCGACCTCGGTGAGCCGGATCGGCGCGGCCGTGGGCACGTACCTGCTGCCGCTGTCGCTCAGCGGCCTCGGGACCGGGCCGACCATGCTGATCGCGGCCGGTACCACGGCGGTCGGCCTGCTGGTGTGCGTCCTGTGGGCCGAGGAGACGCGCGGCACCGGCCTGGGGGCGGCCTCGGCCGCCGGCCCCGCGTCGGCCGCGCCGGCCCGGCCGACCCCTGAGCCGGTCGGCTGACGGCCGGGCGTCGTAGTCCTGCCGGAGTGGGACGTCGGCCCGTCCGACGTCCCACTCCGGCGTCAGCGCGTCGTACGGGGGGTGCCGGGGACGGACTCCAGCCGGTAGGCGTCGCCGTGGGCGACCACCCGGCCGGCGGTGGGCGGGGGGAAGTGGGTGCCGAGGACCAGCGTGCCGGTGCCGGCGAGCGACTCCAGCAGGGACCGCCGGGTCGCCCGCGACCGGGCGGGGTCGATGTCGACGCAGCTGCCGATGGCCGGGTGGGCGAACTGGACCGGGTGGTGGACGCAGTCCCCGGTGACGAGGGCCGCGCCGCCCTCGCCGGACAGCTCGACGGCCAGGTGGCCCGGGGTGTGGCCGGGCGTGGGGAGCAGCCGCAGGCCGGGGGCGACCTCGGCGCCGCCCGCCGGGACGTCGACCAGGTCGAGCAGCCCGGCCTCCGCCACCGGGTCCACCGAGTCGCGGAACATCCGGCGGCGCGGCTCGTCCATCTCCCGGCCGGCCCAGAACTCGCGCTCGGTGCGCGAGGTGAGGTAGCGGGCGTTGGGGAAGGTGGGGACCCACGCCCCGTTCCCGTCGGCGCGGGTGTTCCAGCCGACGTGGTCGGTGTGCAGGTGGGTGAGGATCACGAGGTCGACGTCGGCGGGCGGGTACCCGGCGGCGGTCAGCCGGTCGAGGTAGTCGGTGTCGAGGTCGTGCCAGGCCGGGTTGGCGCGGTCCTTGCCGTTGCCGATCCCGGTGTCCACCAGGACCTTCAGACCGCCGACGGTGAACGCGAAGGTGTGGCTGTCGATCAGCAGCCGGCCGGCCGGGTCGGCGAAGTCGGGGCGCAGCCAGTCCTGCCCGCGCACGACCTCGGGCGTGGCGTCCGGCAGGAGCCACTGCCCGGTGTCGGGCGGCAGGGGGATCTCGTCGATCCGGTGCACGGTGAGGTCGCCGACGGTCCAGGCCGGGATGGTGCCGATGGCGGGTGAAGCACCGCGCGGGTCGTCGGACGTCGTGTGCATGGACCGGGGTTCCCTTCGTACGGGTGGCGTCGTCGCGGCGGCGGGAGCCGTTAAAGCTCCGCCTTTGCGTTAGTCGATCGTAGATCACGCCGGGTCGCTAACGCAACGTCTTCGCTTTTAGGGCCACGGCGCTGGCCGGGTGGCTACCGCAGGGCCGCCAGGTGGTCGAGCACCTCCTGGCGGGCCGTCGCGGGGGCGAGGAGGGCGAGGTGGTTGTCCGGTCGGACGAGGGCGAGGGTGTCGGTGGCGATCCCGTAGGTCCGGTGGGCGTCGCCGGAAGGGTCGTCGAGCAGGACGGGCCGGACGTGGGCCGGGAGTCCGGCGAGTGCGGGGCGGGTTCCGGGACCGAAACCGAGCAGGGTGTAGTGGTCGCCGGCGAAGTGCTCGAAGAGTCGGGCCGGCCTGCCGTCGGGGCCGGTGAAGACGGCGTCCGGGGCCCGGTCGCCGGCCCGGAGCGGGCCGTCGGGACCGGGGGCCGCGAGCCGGCTCCATCGGTAGCCGAGCGAGAGGCCGGTGAGGTCGCCCACCCGGCCGGCCTCGACGCCCACGCCCGGAGTGCCGATGCCCGCCATGACGTTGGTCATGCCGGCCGTGGTGACGTCGAGCGTCCAGGCGGCGACCGGCCTGCGTTCCTCCTGGTAGGTGTCCAGCAGGGCCGGTGCGGCGAGGCCGCGCAGGACGTGCCCGAGCTTCCAGGCGAGGTTCCAGGCGTCCTGGATGCCGGTGTTCATGCCGAGCCCGCCGGCGGTGGGGTGGACGTGCGCGCAGTCGCCGGCCAGCAGGACCCGCCCCCTGCGGTACTCCTCGGCGATCCGGACGTTGACCCGCCAGGTGGAGAGCCAGGTGGCGTTGGTCAGCGCGAGGTCCGTCCGACCGGTGTGCAGGGCGGCCAGCCGCCGGAAGC
This sequence comes from Kitasatospora sp. NBC_01246, assembly GCF_036226505.1. Lineage (NCBI taxonomy): Bacteria > Bacillati > Actinomycetota > Actinomycetes > Kitasatosporales > Streptomycetaceae > Kitasatospora > Kitasatospora sp. NBC_01246. The sequence continues at coordinate 8,230,124 of NZ_CP108484.1, forward strand.
TCTCCAGGGAGGGGGCGACCGCCCGGCCGTCGGCGTCCGTCTCCGGGCTCGCCTGGAGCTGCCAGCGGCGGGTGCCCTCGAAGGGGCAGAGCATGAACACGCCCTGCGGGCCGAACCACTGGTGCCAGGCGCCGCGGTCGAGGCCCTCGACCTCGACGTCGCCGCAGACCATGAGCGGCTCCGGGTCGCCCTCGCCGACGAACGGTATCCCCAGCAGCTTGCGCACGGTGGAGCGGCCGCCGTCGCAGGCGACCAGGTACTCGGCGGAGATCCGTCCGCCGTCCGCGAGGTGGACCTCCACGCCCTCGTCGTCCTGGGTGAAGTCCACGAGTTCGGTGGCGAGTTCGACCGTCACCCCGTACTCGGCCAGCTTCTCGCGCAGCAGTCGCTCGACTCGCCTCTGCGGCAGCCACAGGCTCGCCGGGTAGGGGGTGGCCGTGCTGCGGCGGGCGCCGGCGAACGGTTCGGTCTCGTTGACGAACTCGCCGCCGAAGTACTTGCGGAACGGGAGGTGCGTGCGGCCGGCGGCCGCCAGCCGCTCGCCGAGCCCCAGGTCGGCGAGGACCTCCAGGCTCCGCGGGTTGAGCGTCTTGCCGCGTGAGCCGGTGTGGAACGCGGCCGCCTTCTCGACGACCCGCACGGCGACCCCCTGCCGTGCCAGCCCGCAGGCCAGTGTCAGTCCGGTCGGTCCCGCCCCCACGATCACCACGGTTGTCATGGTGTGCCCGCCCTTCCGTCTCGTCGGTGATGCACACCAGCAAACTGCAACTCGGTAAGAAAAGCAACCGAGTAACAAACATTTCCTGGTTATGATCGAGTCATGAGCGAGTCGGACACGGGTCTGCGGACCCTCAAGAAGCAGCGCACGCGGCAGGCCATCGCGGAGGCGGCGATCGCCCTGTTCCTGGCCCGCGGGTTCGACCAGGTCTCGGTGGCCGAGATCGCCGCCGCCGCCGAGGTCTCCAAGCCCACCCTCTTCCGCTACTTCGGCAGCAAGGAGGAGCTGGTCCTGCACCGTTTCGCCGACCACCTCGGCGAGGCCGGACGGGTGGTGCGCGCCCGCCCGACCGGGACCACCCCGCTGGACGCGCTGGAGCGCCACCACCTGGAGCGGCTGGCCGCGCGCGACCCCAGCAGCGGGCTGACGGACAGCCCCGAGGTGCTGGCCTTCCTCCGGCTGGTCTACGAGACCCCCAGCCTCTCCGCCCACCTCTTCGACTACCTCGACGCCGACACCCGCGCGCTCGCCGAGGCGCTGGGCCCGGACGGGAACGTCACCGCCCGGCTGCTCGCGGCCCAGTACACGGCGGTGCGCCAGGTCCTCGCCCACGCCACCTGGGCGAGGCTCGCCGAGGGGCAGGACGTCGGCGAGGTGGCCGTGCTGGCCGCCGCGGAGACGGCCGAGGCGTTCGCCCTGCTGCGCGACGGCGCCGCCGCCCGCGGATTCTGAGCCCGGCGCGCGGGCGGCGGCCCCACCCGGGGCCGGTCGGCCGCCCGGCTCGCGGCGGTGGTGAGGTCCGGGTCGTGCTCCTGGGCGTCGCGGTCGCTACCCCGCCTGCGCGCTGCTCACGGCCGCCGCGGAGTCGCCGGCCGGGCGTGGCCGGGGAATCCGGCCCCGCGCCGCGGTCAGGAGCCGGCGCTCCCGGGGGCGGCCCCGCGGTTCTCGACGAAGTGCTTGAAGCGCCGCAGGTCACCGCTGACCATCCGGTCGAGCACGCCCAGCTTGTCCGCGGCCTTCTCGGCGAATCCGGTGGGCTCGAAGTCCATGGTCATCCTGACCCGGGTGTGGGTCGCGTCGATCGGGTGCAGGGAGACCGTGCCGGTGTGCTTCACATTGCTGCTGCTGGTGCGCCAGGACACCCGTTCGTCGGGGACCCGTTCGACGATCTCGGTCTCGAACTCGCGGGACAGCCCGGCGATCCTGGTCTTCCAGTGGGCGTGCAGGTCGTCCAGCTGCCGGACCTCCTCCACCCCCTCCATGAACTCCGGGAAACGCTCGAAGCTCGTCCACTGGTCGTAGACGACGCGGACCGGCACGTCCACGTCGATCGACTCCTCCACCTTGCTCATCGCCACACCCACCTCGACCTCGTCGGGCGGCCTGCCGGTGGACGGACTCCCCGGGGCGGGTTCCCGCCGACAGCGCCACCACGAATGTCCGTCCTCCGGCGGTCGTCGGCAAGCCGCCCCGCCGGTCCGCCGCGTGTCGGTCGGACGCCCGGACCGTGCGCCGACCGGTGGCTCCCGGCGGCCGGGCGGAAGAGGCCCGCGGGCGTGGGGTTTGGCCCGGCGGAGCGGGGTGAGAAGAGGGCGCGGTGGGTGCGCCCGCCGCGCCCGGACGGTGGCCGTCCCCCCTCGCCCGCCGTCCGGGCCGGGCGGCCCCCGACCACGACCGGCGGGCCCGCGTCCCTGACGCCCGGCGGTGGCGGGCTCAGGAGGCGGGGCCGAGCACGGCGCCGGCGATCAGGCGGGCCACCGCGTCGGGCTGTTCGAGCAGCACCAGGTGCCCGCTGTCGGGGACCACTTCCAGGGTCACCGTGGGGCAGGCCGTCAGTGCGGCCCGTTCGGCGTCGGTGAGCCCCACCTCGTCCCGGTCGCCGCGGACCACCAGGGCCCGGGCGCCGGAGCGGCACAGCCGGGGTACCAGTTGGCCGTGCCGGTCCAGGTACGCGAAGTACTCGATCATGGCCCGGCGGCAGAACGACGCGGAGTTCTTGCCGAGGTCGGCGAGCAGGGCCTCCCGCCGCGACTCCGGAATGCTGTCGGCCAGCGCCTTCGGCGTCAGCCACAGCATCGCCGGCCAGGCCAGCGAGCCGAGCCCGGGGACCCGGCCGATCGCGGCGGCGATCGCCAGCGCTCTGGACTCGTCCGGTCGTGAGAACGTCGGGGAGAGCAGCACCACCGGCCCGGAGAAGTGCCCGCCGGCGACCATCTCCAGCGCGATGTTGGCGCCGATGCTGTGGCCGACCACGGTGGTGCAGCCGTGGTCGGCCGCGAAGGCACCGGTGATCGCCGCGTAGTTCTCCATCGACACGTCCGCGGGTGCGACCGTCCCGGCGTGGCCCGGGACGGTCGCCGCCACCAGCCGGACCGGCGCGCCGGCGAGCGGCGGGGCGGCCATCACGTCCTCGTAGAACGCCGCGCCGCACAGCCCGCCGGGCAGCAGCAGGACCCGGTGCGGGGCGTCGGCCGGACCCGACTCGCGGACGTCCCAGGCGCGGAACTGCGCGGTGCTGTCCATGATTTGACCTCCAGTCTCGTACGACCTCCGGCATTGTTCCGCGCCGTCGGCCGCCCGTCGGCGACCTTGGGCCGTGCGCGGCATGTCGGGCGGCGAGGGGGTGCGTGGTGCGGCACCGGGATGAGGACCGTGACCGGGACCGGACCGGGCCGGAAGGAATTCGGTTGCGCCGATCTTGGAAGTCGCTAAGCTTTCACCGTTCCCGCCGCGGTGTCGCCCGTGGCGTCGCCGCGGCGCTCTCGTGCCGTGGCACGAGGACCGACGTGGAGAAACAGAGGAGGTGCGTACCCATGGTTGCCGCCGTGATGCGGCGCGCCCTCGTGTGCGCGCCAGACGCCTCTTCCTCTCGTCTTTCGCCCACCGGCTGACGACGCCTCACGACTGGCGCATCGGTGGGCCGTTCCTCAGGAGCCACCGCAGTGCGTGAGCGCTTTGCCGACAACGATTCCTTCTCCCGTATCCGCCCCAAGGGCGCACCCCGTCGCGGCCGCCGGTCCGAGCGGGACGGCGACTTCGAGCCCGAGGTGGCCTACCACTTCGAGGCCTTCGAGCCCGCGGGCCACCCGCACGACACCCACGGCGCGGACAGCGCCGACGACTTCGCCGACGCGTACGTCACCGACGATGACACCCCCGACGGCAGCTACGACGACGGCTCGACGCCGGTCGCCGACGGTCCCGCCGAGGGCGATCGCTGGTCCACCTGGGACCAGTCCACCCCCACCGAGAAGGGCCCCGCGCCGCGCCCTGCCTGGGTGGTGACCGAACTCGCGGCCGTGGACACCGAACTCGGGCTGGTCAAGACCGGCAAGGAGGCCGACGTCTTCCTCCTGGAGCGCGGCGTGCCCGGGACCGACCGGCGCACGCTGATGGCGGCCAAGCGCTACCGCGACGCCCAGCACCGGATGTTCCACCGCGACTCCGGCTACCTGGAGGGCCGCCAGCACAAGGAGTCCCGGATCGCCCGGGCCATGGCCAAGCGCACCGCGTTCGGCAAGGAGGCCATCGCCGGCCAGTGGGCGGCCGCCGAGTTCACGGCGCTGTGCCGGCTCTGGTCGGCCGGCGTGGCCGTCCCGTACCCCGTGCAGATCCTGGGCACGGAGATCCTGATGGAGTTCGTCGGCGACGCCGGCGGCACCGCCGCGCCCCGGCTCGCGCAGCTGCGCGCCGAGGAGGTGGACGTCGAGGACCTGTGGGAGCAGCTCGGCCGCAACCTGTCGCTGCTCGCCGTCGACGGCTACGCGCACGGCGACCTCTCGGCGTACAACATCCTGGTCCACGACGGGCGGTTGGTGATCATCGATGTGCCGCAGATCGTGGACGTCGTCGCCAATCCGCGCGGCCGTTCGTTCCTGGAGCGCGACGTGCGCAACGTCGGCGCCTGGTTCGTCTCGCGGGGCCTGCCGGAGCGCCGGGTCGGCGAGCTCGTCGAGGCGCTGACCTTCGACGCGCGCCTGCGGTGAGCGGGCCCGCTCGCCCCTTCCCGGAGTGTCGGGCCGCGCGCCGGCACCCCGGGCGGGGGCCCTCCCGGCGTGCACCCGACTACGTCATTTGACCGAAGGTCAGGCCGCGCCCCGCGCGCACGGGGGCACCGGCTTCCGAATCCCGTCAGTCATTGGACGGATCCGCCCCGGGCGGATCACGGCCATGCTCGATGTGCGCCGCCCCGCAGCTGCCGGGCGGCCCCCATCAACTCCTGACGAAACAGGGAGACATGAACAGTTCCTCGCTGACCGGCCCGGCCACCACGGCCCAGGGCTCCGCGACCGGGCGCGCGACCCGCACCCGGGGCCGGATCGGGACGGTCCTCGGCGCCGGTGTCCTCCTGCTCACCTTCTCCGGGCCGGCCGCCCAGGCCGACTCGCTGCCCAATCTGCCGCAGCGCGCCGGCGGCTACGAGGCTTCGTTCTCGCCCGCCTACGACTACGACGTGGACGGCTGCTACGCCGTCTCGGCCATCGGCCCCGACGGCACCCTCAACCCGGGTCTGAAGACTTCCGGCGCCATCAACGGCAACTGCCACGACCAGTCCGACCTGGACCGGTCCCAGACCTACGCCCGGTCCAAGTGCAACAACGGCTGGTGCGCGATCGTGTACGCCAGCTACTTCGAGAAGGACCAGACGGTCAACGGCTCGGGCGGCCACCGCCACGACTGGGAGCACGTCATCTCCTGGGTCAAGCAGTCGTCCAACCAGGTCGAGTTCCTGACCGTGACCCAGCACGGCGGCCAGGCCACCTACCCGCGCTCGTCGGTGCGCTTCAGCGGCAGCCACCCCAAGGTCGTCTACCACAAGGACGGCCTGCCGGCGCTCACCCACCTGTTCCGGCTGGCCAACAGCAACGACGAGCCGCCGGAGAACCACTACCACAGCTGGCGCCAGCCGCCCATCGTCGACTGGAACGGCTGGCCGAGCACCTGGCTGCGCGACCGGCTCAACAACGCCGACTTCGGCTCGGCGACCATCAAGACCACCGACAAGGACGACCGCTTCCGCAACCTGCTCAACGCCTCCAAGCCCGGCGGCATCCCCTTCAACCCCTGGGCGTGACGCCACCGGGCCCGGGCACCGCACGGTGCCCGGGCCCGGCCGCGTCAGCCCCCGCGCTTCCAGAGCCCCCGGTCGGCGAGGAGCGGCAGGACGTTCTCGCCGGCCCAGTACGCCTCCTCCAGGTGCGGCGCCCCGGAGAGGACGAACTCGTCGATGCCCAGCCGGTGGTACTCCTCGATCCGGGCGGCCACCTCGTGATGGCCGCCGACCAGGGCGGTGCCCGCGCCGCCGCGCACCAGGCCGATCCCGGCGGGGGAGGCGGGCGGGTGCGTGGGAGGGGGCGCTGGGCGTGGAAGGGGCTCCTTCGCGGTAAAAGCAATTGATTTGCTTTAGCTGGCCGTAGAACCTACGTTCGGCTAAAGCAAACTGTTAGCTTTTGGGTCGGGAGTGCTTCGCGGCTCCCGACCCGACGAGGAGAGGACACCCATGTCTGCCGCCGAACTGACGCCGCAGGAGGCGGCCCGCTGGGCCGCCCGGGCGGGCCTTCCGTTGCCCGACGACCGGCACGGGCCGGTCGCGGCCACCGCCGACCAGCTCCACGCCGTCGTCGCGGTCCTGCGGGAGCTGGACTTCGGGGACACCCCGCCCGCGATCGCCTACCGCGCGGGAACGGAGCTGTCCGATGCGGCCGTATGAGCTCACCGTCGCCGCCGCGGCCGACGAGATCCGGGCCCGGCGGCTGTCTCCCGTGGAGCTGGTCGGCTCGGTGCTCGACCGCATCGAACAGGTGGAACCGCGGCTCAACGCCTATGTCTCGGTCCTCGCGGAGCAGGCGCGCGGTGCGGCGCGCGAGGCCGAGCACGAAGCGGCGCACGGCCGCTTCCGGGGGGCGCTGCACGGCATTCCGATGGGTCTCAAGGACCTGATCGACGTCGCGGGCACCGCGACCACGGCCAGCTCCCGGGTCCGCGAGGGCCACCGCGCGCAGGCCGACAGCACGGTCGCCGCGCGGCTGACGGCGGCCGGCGCGATCCTGCTCGGCAAGACGCACACCCACGAGTTCGCCTACGGCCTGACCACCCCGCAGACCCACAACGCCCGGGACCGCGCCCGGGTCGCCGGCGGGTCCAGCGGCGGCTCCGCGGTCGCCGTCGCCTCGGGTGCGGCGGCTTTCGCGCTGGGCACCGACACCGGCGGCTCGATCCGGGTGCCGGCCGCGCTCAACGGCGTCGTCGGCCTCAAGCCGACCTACGGCCTCGTCCCCCGGCACGGCGTCACCTCGCTGTCCTGGTCGCTGGACCACGTCGGTCCGATCACCCGCACCGTCGAGGACGCGGCCGTCGTCCTGACGGCGATGGCCGGTCACGACCCGCGCGACCCCGCCTCGCTGGCCGCCGCCGCCGTGGACCACCGGCCCGGCCCGGGCACCGACCTGACGGGGCTGCGGGTCGGCGTGCCGCGCGACTACTTCTTCGACCACCTCGACGCGGAGGTCGAGACCGCCGTCCGGCGCGCCATCGGGCACCTGGCGGATCTCGGTGCGGAGCTCGTCGACGTCGGGATCCCGATGGCTCGCTACATCCGGGCGACCCTCTGGGGGCTGGTGGCGCCGGAGGCCAGCGCGTACCACGAGCGCACCCTGCGGACGGTGCCCGAGCTGTACCAGGCGGACGTCCGGGTCCTCCTGGAGGCCGGCGAGCTGATGACCGCCGGGGACTACCTGCGGGCGCAGCGCTCCCGGACCCTGATGCGGGAGGAGTGGGCCCGTGTGCTGGCCGGGGTCGACGTGATCGCCGCCCCGACGGTCCCGACGACCGCGGTGCGGGCCGGTCAGACGACGGTGACCTGGTCGGACGGCACGTCCGAGGGTGTCGCCGACGCCCTGGTGCGCCTCAGTGCCCCCGCCAACATCACCGGGGTGCCGGCGCTGACCGTCCCGGTCGGCCACGACGCGTCGGGCCTGCCGATCGGGATGCAGCTGCTCGGCCGGCCCCTCGGGGAGCGCCTCCTCCTGCGGGTCGGTCACGCCTACGAGCGGTCGCGGCCGGCCCCCGTGCCGGCGCCGGTCGGTACCGGGGTGGGCGCCCCCTAAACGCAAGGACTGTGCTTTAAGCTGGTCCCATGAGTCGCAAGCAGATGCTGCGCCCCGGCGGTCGCAGCGCCCGGGTCCAGGCGTCGGTGCACACCGCTGTGCGTGAACTCCTCGCCGAGGTCGGCCGCGACGGGCTGACGGTTCCGCTGGTCGCCCAGCGGGCGGGCGTCACCCCGTCGACGGTGTACCGCCGCTGGGGCGATCTGCAGGAGCTGCTGTCGGACGTCGCGGTGGAGCGGCTGCGGCCCGACGCGGAGCCGGCGGACCACGGCGACCTGCGGTCCGACCTGACGGCCTGGGCCGAGCAGTTCCTCGACGAGATGGCGTCCCCGTCGGGGCGTGCCTACATCCGCGACGCCCTGCTCGGCGACCCGGACGGCAGCAACGCCGGCCAGTGCTCGGCCTACGCGGCCGAACAGGTCGACGTCGTGCTGGCCCGGGCGGGCGACCGCGGGGAGGCCGCCCCCGAGGTGGAGACGGTGATGGACCGCGTGGTGGCCCCGATGATGTACCGCATCCTCTTCCGCCCGGCCGGCCTCGATGCCGGATACGCACGCCGGCTCGTCGGGGAGCTCCTCGCCGGGTGACGCGCCGGCTCCGGAGCGGCCCGCCGTTCCTCCGCCCGCTCCCCGCGCGGGCCGCGCTCAGGAGCCGTCGGCGAGCCGGTGCCGGAGGTGGTCGTAGGCCCAGGCGGCGAGCGTGGTCGGCGTGGTGGTCCGGACGCTGCGGTGCTGTTCGGGCGTGAAGTCCGCACGGAGGCCGGTCGACATGCCGAGCACGGCCTCCACCAGCCCCTCGGTCATCCCGGACCGCCTGAGCCCGGCGCGCATGGCGTCGTCGGTGATCCGCTCGACGCCGATCCGCCGGCCGGTCGCGGCGGTGAGGATTCCGGCCACCTGCCGCCAGGTCAGGTCCGCCGGTCCGTGCACCGCCCGCACGCACCGCCCGGACCAGGCGGGGGAGAGCAGACGGGTGGCGGCCACCTCGGCGATGTCGCGCGGTGCCACCCAGGCCATGGGCTGATCGAGGGGGAGGACCACCTGGAGCGTGCCCGCCCGGAGGGAGTCGAGCTGGAGTTCGAGATTGGTGAAGAAGTAGCCGCACCTCAGATGGGTGACGTCGACCCCGAGGTCGTCCAGGGCGGTCTCGGTCCCCGCCAGGCCGTCGATCTCGCCGGCGCCGTGCCGCTTCTCGGCGCCGACACTGCTCTGGAAGACCACCCGGCCGATCCGGTTGCCGGTGACGGCACGGACCACGGCGGCGGTGGCGCGGGCGTAGTCGGCGAGCGGGTCCTCGCCGCCCGTGGTCGGGTCCACCCAGTACAGCGCGTCGACGCCCTCGGTGGCGGCCGCCACCGCCTCGGGGTCGAACTGGTCGACCCGCACGGCGTCCACCTCGCCCCTGACCTCGGGAGCCAGCCGGCCGGGTTCGCGCAGCAGGACGCGCGGCCGGACGCCGGCCCGGATCAGCGTGGCGACGACGTGGCGGCCGACGTTGCCGGTCGGGGTGGTGACGGCGATCTGCATGGGCTTCCTCTCGTCCGGGGGAGGCTCGGCCTCGGGCCGGGCACCTGGGGCGGCCCGAAGCTCCCATCCTTCCTCCGGTGCGGCCGGGGACGCGTTCGACGGGCGCCGCGTGTCGCCGCCTTCCCCGGAGACCCCGGCCGACACCGGGGGAGTCCGGGCACCGTCGGCGACCGTGTCACCAGCCCCGGACGAACGCACGGCCGGGTGCGGGTGGTGTTCCCGGCCCTCGCGCTCCGCTCATGGTGACGCAGGCTGTCGGCGGTGCGGGCCAGGCGGGTCGGGCTCCTGCGCCGGGGCCGGTCCGCCGCCCGCCGCGGCCCGGCCTCAGTCGCCCGTGACCGGCAGGAGGCCGCGTTCGGCGAAGACCTTCTTGGCGACGAAGGTGGCGTTGAGGGCCCTGGGGAAGCCGCAGTAGCCGGCGGAGTGCAGCAGGGCCTCGACGATCTCCTCGGGGGTGAGGCCGACGTTGAGGGAGGCGTTGACGTGGACGTCGAGCTGGGACTCGCAGCCGCCGAGCGCGGTGAGCATCCCCAGGGTCACCAACTGCCGGTCGCGCGGCGCCAGCCCGGGGCGCCGGTAGATCTCGCCGAACCCCCAGGCCACGATCTGGTGGGCGAGTTCGGGGCTGATGTCGGCCAGCGCGTCGACCACCCGCCGGCCGGCCTCGCCGTCGATCCGGGTGAGCGTCTCCAGGCCGCGGTCGTAGCGGTCCTGGCGGGTTTCGGCGGCGTTCGGGGGGATGTCCATGGGGTCACACTCCGTTCCCGGCGGCGCCTCGGCGCCTGCCCGTGGTGTCCGGTCCTCGCCCGACCGTAGGACCTGGAGCGTGCCCGCTCCCGGCTCCGACATGCGGCCGGCCGTCGCGCGCAGGTGCGTCTGGAGATATTCCTTGACACGAATATTCTTTGTGGCGAATACTTCTCCTCATGGAAGCACTCCTCGCCGCACTGGCCGATCCGGCGCGCTGGCGCCTCGTGAGCCTGCTGGCCGAGCGGCCCCGCCCGGTCGGGGTGCTCGCCCGGCTCGCCGAGGCGCGCCAGCCGCAGACGACCAAGCACCTGCAAGCCCTTGAGCGTGCCGGTGTCGTCACCTCCGAGCGCATCGGTCAGCGGCGTGTCTACGCGCTCCGTTCCGCCCCCCTGCGGGAGCTGGCGGCCGAGCTCGCCCGGCTCGCCGACAGCGCGGACCGGCCCGGCGGCCCGGGCGAGACCCACGAGCGCTATGGGCTCGGCGTCCACGCGGAGCGGCGCGCGGCGGGAGAGGCAGGGTGGGCCGACGGCCGCTCGTTCCGGTTCCACCGCGAGCTGCCGGGGCGCCCGGACCTGGTCTGGCGCCACCTGGTCGAAGCCGCCCTGCTCGCCCGCTGGTGGACGCCCGACGACCTCCGGGTCTCCGAGCTCGTCTTCGAGGCCCGGCCGGGCGGCCGGATCGTCCAGGAGTACCGCGACATCGAGGACACCGACGGCTCCGGCCCGGTCGCCGGCCGAGCGGAGGGAGTCGTCGAGGACGTCCGCCCGGGCGAGCGCCTCGCCTACCGGCTCTCCCCGCTGCGCCCCGGCGGCGGCACCGCCTTCACCGCCCACGTCGAGCTAGGCCTCCGGCCGACCGGCACTGACCCGGGCACCGGGCTCGACGTCCACTGGCGGATCACCGACAGCACCGTCGACTCGGCGGACTTCGTCGCCGGGATCGAGACCGGCTTCGGCCAGAGCCTCGACAAGCTCGCGGCGGCCCTCACGGCCGCCGACGACGGCCGGCGACGGCGACAGCCACCGACGACAGCCACCGACCACTGACGACAACGACACGAGGAGTACGCAATGACCGAGCAGACCGCAAGCCGCCGGGTCGTCACCAACATGAGCCTCTCCCTCGACGGCCGCTACGCCCGGCGCGACCCCCGGGACATGAGCTGGGTGATGCCCTACGCCCACACCGACGTCGCCCGCGACCACCTGACCGGCCTCTGGGAGCCCGCGACGACCGCCCTGCTCGGGCGGGTCAACGCCGAGGGTTTCCTCGGCTTCTGGCCCACCGTCATCGGTATGCCGGGCGTCGACCCGCGCGACGAGGGCTTCGCGAAGTGGCTCGTCGCCGCCGACAAGGTGGTCCTCTCCGGCACCCTCGGCGAGTCCGCCCCCGGCGGGGCGCCGTGGGAGCGGACGACGGTCGTCGACCGGCCGACCACCGAGGTGGTCGCCGGCCTCAGGGCCACCGGGGGCGGCGACATCCTGGTGCTCTCCAGCGCGAGCGTGATCAAAGCACTGCTGGCGGCCGACGAGGTCGACCGGCTGGCACTCACCGTCTTCCCGGTCTTCCTCGGCGACGGACCGCGCCTGTTCGACGACGGCCTGCCCGCCGCCGAGTGGGCGCTCGTCAGCCAGACCGCGGGGGAGCACGGCACGCTGGCCCTCGTCTACGACCGGATCCGCTGAGCCGGGCGTGTCGCTCCTCCGGGGCGGCCGGCCGGAGTGCCCGTTCGGCCGTGCCGGAGGTGCCTCTTCGGTCCATGCTTCGCCCGGGAACCTTCCGGTCCCGGGCGCTGTTCTGGCACCATCGGCCGCTACTGCGTGACGGACCGTCGGTGACCGCCGTCCTGCCCCGACGGAGGTTCCCGTGACCAGCTCCGACCCCACCCGGCCGGCGAGCCCGGCCCGTCCCGCCCGCCCGGTGACCGCCGGTGCCCACCGGCCGGCCCGGTGGGTGCGGACGAGGCTGCGCACCGGCCCCTGGGCGGCGCTGCTCACCGCCGGACTGGCCTTCGTGCTGGTGTTCCTGGCGGTGGCGATCCCGAGAGTGCTGGACCGCGGCGCGGACGCGGCGCTGCGGGACTTCCTGCACGACCGGGGCCCGCTGGAGACGAGCCTGCTCAGCACCGCTCGCTCCCCGGAGGGCGGCGGGACGGAGGCGGAGCTGGAGGCGGTGGCGGCTCAGCTGGTCGCCCGGGCCGGGGCCGGCCTCCCGGTGGCGCCGTCGGGACCGGTGTTCGGCGCCGAGGCCCTGCTGCGCCACGCGCTGACCACCCCCGGCCTGGACCGCCCGGACGGGCACTCCCCGCCGACCCTGCACCTGCGCTATCTCCACGGCTTCACCGAGCACACCACCCTGGTCGCCGGCGCCTGGCCGTCCGGCGGGAGCAAGGGCGAGCCGATCCCGATCGCGGTGGCCCGCGGCGCGGCGGAGACGATCGGGATCCGGCTCGGTGCGGTCCTCGACGACGACTCGGTGCCCCCGCAGCGGGTGCGGGTGACCGGCCTCTACACCGTCACCGACCCGGCCGAGCCGTACTGGGCCGACCTGCCGTGCACGGGCCGGGCCTGTCTGGAACGCTCGCTCAGCGACCCCGACATCAGGAGCTGGCACACCGCCGCGGTGATCGGGGGCGACGACCTGGGCGCCCTCGGGCGCTGGGGGCGCAACACGCGTGACTTCTGGCGGCTCCCGGTGGACACCGGCGTGCTGCGGGCCGACCGGCTGGCCGGGGTCAGGCACGATGTCGCCGCGTTCCTCACCGGGCCGACGGCCACCGCACTGCTCGCCGCCACCGGCCGCTCCGACCTCTCTACGACGTCCCGGCTGCCCGGCCACCTCGACCGGGCGGCGGCGCGGCAGGCCACGGTCGCGCCGACGGCCCTGATCGGGCCGGCCGCCGTGGCGGGGGTCGCGGGGGTGGTGCTGGCCCTGGCCACCGCGCTCACCACCGACCGGCGCGGCGCGGAACTTCGGCTGCTGAGGGCCCGGGGCGGGTCCGGCACCGGGGTCCTGCTGCGGCTCTGCGGGGAGGGCGCGGTCACCGTCCTGCCGGCGGCCGTCGCGGCCACCGCGTCGGCGCTCTGGCTGTGGCCCACGCCGCGCTGGGCGGCGGCGGTGGCCGCCGCGCTGGTCACCACCGCCCTCGCCCTGCTCGCCGTTCCGGTCCGGGCCGCGCTGCCGCCGGCCGACGGCTCCGGCAGGGCCGCGCGCCGGGGCCGGCTGATCGCCGAACTCGTCGTCCTCGCCCTGACGGTGGCGGCGGTGTCGGGTGTCCGGCGCCGCGGCGTCGCCCCACCGGACGCGGGCCCCGACCTGCTGCTGGTGGCGGCCCCGCTGCTGATCGCCCTCACCGCGGCGCTACTGCTGGCACGCCTGCTGCCCGTCCTCGCGGGCGGCCTGGCCCGGGCGGCCGCCCGTTCCTCCAGCACGGTGGCGTTCCTGGGCCTGGCCCGCGCCGCCCGGGGCTCCGGTGGCCGGGGCGGCCGGCGGTCGCGGCCCTCCGTCCTGCCGCTCCTGGCCCTCGTGCTCGCGGTCACCACCGCCGGCTTCGGCGCGAGCGTGCTGGCGGGCGTCGGGCTCGCCCGGGAGCAGGCCGCGAAGCTCGTGGTCGGGGCGGACGCCTCGGTGGCGGCGCCGGCCGGGATGACCCTGCCGCCCGGGTTCGCCGCGGCCGCCGCAGCGCTGCCGGGGGTCACGGCCGCCACCGCTGTGCGGCTGGAGAGCGAGGCGTTCCTGCTGGAGGGGGTCCCGGGCGTGCGCGCGGGTGTCGACCCGGAGGCCACCCAGGTCACCCTGGTGGTCGCCGAACCCCGGGCCTACGCGCGGATCGCCAGGACTGTCGGGGCGGGCACCTTCGACCCGGCGGCGCTCGACGCGCCGGCCGCGGCGGATCCGGGGGCGCCGCCCGTCCCCGCCCTGTTCAGCGCCGGCCTCGCCCGCCACCTCGGCCCCGGCGGCCACCGGCTGCGACTGCCCAGCGGCGGCGAAGTCCTCACAGCCCACGCCGGCACGGTCGACGCGACCCCCGCCCTGCCCGGCGCCACCCGCCCCTTCATCGTCCTGCCCACCCCCGCCGCCAGCGCCGCGCTGCCGGAACTCGCCCGCATCACCGACTGGTTCGCGCTCGGCCGGATCGACGAGCCGGCCCTGGCCGGCCTGGTCCGCGCGCTGCCGGCCTCCTCCCTCACCGACCCCGCCGCCCCGCCGCCGCCCGGGCCGACCGCCGCCACCGCCGTGGTCGGCAACGACCCCGACGCGCTGCGCAGCGGCTACGTCACCCGGACCAGCGCCGCCGTCGCCGCCGACCTCGCCCAGGACCCCCTCCAGCACGCGGCGGGCCGCCTGTTCGGCCAGGCCCAGGCCGCCGCGGGCGCCTTCACCCTGCTCGCCGTCCTGCTCACACTGCTGCGCGCCGCCCCCGACCGGGCCGCCCTGCTGGCCCGGCTGCGCACCATGGGCCTGCGCTCCCGGCAGGGCCTCGCGCTCGTCCTCGCCGAGACGCTGCCGCAGACCCTGCTGGCCGCGGCCGGCGGCGCCCTGGCCGCGCTAACCGCCGTCGCCGTGCTCGGGCCGGCCGTCGACCTGTCCACCCTGGTCGGCGCCCCGGTGCCGACCGGGTTGCGCCCCGCGGCGGCGCCCCTGCTCCTCCCGGCCGCTGCGCTCGCCGCGCTGACCGCCCTCGCGGTCGTCGCCGAGGCCCTGACCGGCGGCCGCCGCCACCTCACCACCCACCTACGACTCGGCGACCGGCCCTGAGCCGTCCGGCGTCGGGGCGACCGGCCTTGAGCCGACCCGTCCCGAGCGGACCGGCCCTGAGCAGACCCGCCCCGAGCCGACCGGTCCTGCCGGGGCGCCGACCGGTCGCCGGCACCGGTCGGGCCCGCCGCGCGCCCTCCGGGGCTCGGCCGAGGAGGAGGCCGAGCCGCGATCCGGGGAGCCGCTGTCGGGCGATGACCAGGGGAATCCCCCTGCGAAGGGCGGTACGCCGAGGCGGGCAGCGGCTCCCCCGATCGAGGCCGGACCGCCGGCCCGGCCTCACGGCACCGCCCGAGAAGTGACGAGCCCACAGCACCGTCGGCCCGGGCCGTGAGCGCGAGCGGCCGCGCCGGTGGCCTCCTGTGCCCTGGGCACGGCACCGTTCCCGACCTGATCGTCTCCATCGCGGCCCCCGGCGAGACCGCCGGGATCAGGCCCGGCATGACCGGTGGAGAGGCCGATCGGCTGTTGGGCGGCGGGACCGGCCTGGACCGGGCCGGGGCCCACCACCGGGCGAGGGGCCGGTCACAGGGGCGGCAGCCTGGAGGTCCGGGGCGGTCCCCAGGGGAGCTCTCGGACTCGACCCGGTGGACACCGGAGGGCGGTTCCGCGTTCCCTCGCACCTGGCCATCGGCGAGCGCGACTCCGCCGGCCCCGTGACGTACGAGACGGTTCTCGGCCGTCTCGCGGCACGCGGCTGCGCTTGGCGCCAGGACGAGGCTCCGACCTTCGACGACCAGCTCCGCGTCCGCACGGAGGCCGGCGTCCCTCGGCTTCGTGCGCGCGCCCGACGGGTGGCTGCCGCCGATCCCCTACATGTCGGCTCTCACGAAGGCCGGCCGAGCTCCCCGGTGCGGGCGGCGGCTGCCTCCTCCAGCAGCGACCAGCCGTCGAGCTCCACCGCTCGCCGGTCTCCCGGCTGCCATCCACGGGCCGCGGCCGTGCCCAGCAGGGCCCGGACGGCGCCCGGTTCGTGCAGGTTCAGTGAGCCACCCCGGACGAACCCGACGTCCCCGGAGCCCAGAGGGAACCCGCCGGGGACGTACCGGTCGGGTCCGCCGGCGAAGACGATGCGCAGCGTCCCGCCGGAGCCGGCCGGCTGCGGGTGCAGGGTGGGGGTCTCGCGGCAGTCGGTGAAGGCCTCGCCGGCCGGTCCGGGGTGGCTGTGGCGGAGCGACCACAGGTACGTCCGGCCGTCGGCGACCAGTCGGCGGGGCTTTCTCGGGTGGCGTGGCACAGAGCCGAGCGTACGCGGCGCGGTCCGCCGGGTCCGGCGGGGCCGGGGGCCGGAGAGGGCGCGGACCTACGGTGCGGCCGGTCCGCGCGGGTCGGCGCCCGAGGTCAGCCAGGCCCCGATCCCGGGGAGGGCGTCCGGCCCGTTGTCGGCCTCCACCGTGGCGGCCAGGTCGGCGATCGTGACCCCGGCCAGCGAGGCCCGCCAGGCGGCGTCCGCGGCCCCCATCGCGCGGGCGATGGGGCACGGCTCGGTGCACTGCTCAGCTGGTGTCGCGAACGGCCCGCGCCGGCGTATCTCGGTGCACACGAACGCCGGGGTTGCGCCGTCGACGGCCTGGACGACGTCCAGCAGCGTGATCTCGTGGGCCGCCCTGGTGATCACGTAGCCGCCGGTCTTGCCCTGGACCGAGCGCACCAGACCCGCCCGCGAGAGGGCCTGCAACTGCTTGGCCAGGTAGCTGGGCGACACCTCGTGCAGCTCGGCCAGCCGGGCCGCCGGTACCGGCTCCCCGGCGGCGGTCAGGACCACACAGCAGTGCAGCGCCCATTCGACGCCGCCGGACAGCTTCATGTCGCCTCCACATTGACTCGGACATAGACTATCCGAGTATTATCCCGGACATCTGATATCCGGGTTTGCCCCCAGGGGAAGCCCCCGCCACGAAGGAAGGCACACCATGAGGATCACCGTCATCGGCACCGGCCTGATCGGCTCCCGGCTCGCCGACGTGCTTGAGCGGCAGGGTCACGACGTGACGGCGGTGTCCCGGTCGTCCGGCCTCGACCTGCTCACCGGCGAGGGCCTCGACCAGGCGGTCGCCGGCGCCCACACGGTCGTCAACGTGACCAACTCCCCGACCTTCGACGAGCAGTCCCTCGACTTCTTCCGCACCACCGTCGGCAACCTGCTCGACGCCGGCGACAAGGCGGGCGTGCGCCACCAGGTCGCCCTGTCGATCGTCGGCGTGGACCAGGTGCCCCAGCTCGACTACTACCGGGCGAAGACCCTCCAGGAGGACCTGCTGCGCGGCGGCCCCACCCCCTACTCGATCGTCCGCGCCACGCAGTTCTTCGAGTTCGTGGAGCCCACGATGTCGTGGACCTCGGACGACAGCGCCGTCCGGCTGCCCGCGACTCCCCTCCAGCCCATCGCCGCCGACGACGTGGTCGACGTCCTCGCGGAGGTGGCCACGGCGGCCCCGCTGACCGGCACCCTCGACATCGCGGGCCCCGACCGGTTCACGCTGGACGAGCTCGGCCGGATCACCTTGGCCGCCAAGGGCGACGGGCGCCCCGTCGTCACCGACGACCAGGCGGGCCTGTTCGCCGCCGTCCGCGGCGACGTCCTCACCCCCGGCCCCGAGGCCCGCCTCGCGCCCACCCACTACCGCGACTGGCTGGCGGCCGCCATCGCCGGCTGAGGGCCGCGCCGGGCGCGAGCCCGGGCGCCCGGCGTGTGGTGCGGGTGTCGCGCCCCTGGGTCGGACGCCCGGCCCCGTCGGTACTCGGACGCGCACCGTTTGCGCGGGCCCGTAGCGGAAAGGCGCGGCGCATGGCAGTCATCGATCTCACCCGGACCACTCCACTCGCCGCGGACGGGGCGGGCGCACACCTCTGGCTGATCGCCGTGGGCGTCCTCCTGGTCGTCGCACTCATGCTCGCCTTCGTCCTGGGGCAGCGCCGCAAGGACCGCGAGCCGCCGCCCGTCGACCTGTCGGGGGCACGGGAGTCCGACCCGCGGCGCCAGCCGCCGCCGGGGTGACCCCGCTCGCCGGACCGCCCCGAAGGGCCCCGGGCCGGTCTGCCGACCCGTGAGCACCCGGCCTCCGCCGCACCTGCCCCAGCACGACCTCCGCCCCGGTACCGGACCCCGGTACCGGGGCGGACGTGTGCGGTGGTGGTGCCCGCGGGGCCCGTGAGCGGTGGTGGCGGAGTCCGGGTGGACGGTGGCGACGGCGGGATCGAGCCTGTCGCCGATGGTCCGCACCACGCGGTGCGGACCATCGGCGGTTGGGCGGGGGTGCGGTGAGGCTTCGGGCCGGTGGGGGAGCCGACAGTGCCCGATGGGCCGTCAGGCACCCGGGGGGTCAAGCGGCGGACGGGTGGGCCGGGTTTCGGCCAACCCGGCGGGCGGGTGCTGACATGTCCGCGCAAACATGGCACGCTGCCGCTAGCCGTTCGCGTCCAAGATGGCCGTACAACTTCGGTAGTTGACGTTGAGTCAGCACTTTGGTTCCCGCCCCCTGCTCCGTCGGACGAACACGGTTCCGCTCCACCCGGACGGCCAGGGTCCTGCCCGTCCGGGCCTGCACCGGCCGAGGTCGTACATCGGCCGCCTCCACGAGGAGTTCCGTTGAGAGGTTCCCCCCGCAAGGCCGTCGCTGCAGGTGCGTTGATCGCCGCATCCGCGATGATCGCCGTCACCTTCCCGGCACACGCCGCCCCCGCCCCCGTGTCCGAAGCTCCCGCCCCCGTGTCGGAAGCCCCCGCCCCCGTGTCCGAAGCTCCCGCCCCCAGGGCCGGTGCCCTCGCGGCGCCGTTGGGCGAGGAGGAGCGGACGGCGCTGCTGGCCGACGCCCAGGAGCGCCGCGCCGCCACCGCGAAAGCCCTCGGCCTGGGCGCCCAGGAGGAGTTGGTGCCGAAGGCGGTCGCCAGGGACGCGGACGGCACGGTGCACACCCGGTACGACCGCACCTTCGCCGGACTGCCCGTCCTCGGTGGTGACCTGGTGGTGCACACGGCCGCGAACGGCGCCACCACCGGCGTCGACAAGGCCACCGGCGCGGCCATCGCGATCGCGCCCGCCCTCGCGGCGGTCACCGCCGAGTCCGCCGACTCCGCCGCCCTGGAGCGCGCCAGGGCCGAGGGGGCGAAGGACGCGAAGTCCGAGTCCGTCCGCAAGGTGGTCTGGGCGGCCTCCGGCAGCCCGGCGCTCGCCTGGGAGAGCGTCGTCGGCGGTCTGCAGCACGACGGCACCCCCTCCGAGCTGCACGTGATCACCGACGCGGTGACCGGCGGCAGGCTGTTCGAGTACCAGGACGTGAAGAACGGGGTCGGCAACAGCCAGTACTCCGGTCAGGTCACCATCGGCACCGCCGGGTCGGCCGGCGCGTACAGCCTGACCGACAACGCCCGTGGCGGGCACCGGACGTACGACCTGCAGCACCAGGAGACCGACGACACGCCGGGCACGCTGTTCACCGACGCGGACGACGTGTGGGGCGACGGCGCCACCGGCAACGCGCAGACCGCCGGTGTGGACGCGCAGTACGGTGCCCAACTGACCTGGGACTTCTACCGGAACGTGCTGGGCCGCAACGGCATCAGGAACGACGGCGTCGCCGCCCACAGCCGCGTGCACTACGGCACCTCGTACGTCAACGCGTACTGGTGGGACGGCTGCTTCTGCATGACGTACGGCGACGGCGAGGGCGATGCCAACCCGCTCACGTCGATCGACGTCGCCGCCCACGAGATGACGCACGGCGTCACCTCCGCCACCGCCGACCTCGTCTACGGCAACGAGTCCGGCGGCCTGAACGAGGCCACTTCCGACATCATGGGCACCGCCGTGGAGTTCTGGGCGAACAACGCCGCCGACCCGGGGGACTACCTGATCGGCGAGAAGATCAACATCGACGGCGACGGCAAGCCGCTGCGCTACCAGGACCAGCCCTCCAAGGACGGCTACTCCAAGGACTACTGGTACTCCGGCGTGGGGTCCGAGGACGTCCACTTCTCCTCGGGCGTGGCCAACCACTGGTTCTACCTGGCCTCCGAGGGCAGCGGCGCCAAGCGGGTCAACGGCGTGAACTACGACTCGCCGACCCACGACGGCCTGCCGGTCAACCCGGTCGGCCGCGACGCCGCCACCAGGATCTGGTACCGGGCGCTGAGCACCCACATGACCTCCACCACCGACTACGCCGCCGCCCGTACGGCCACCCTCAAGGCGGCCGCCGACCTCTACGGCGCCACGAGTCCGACCTACAAGAACGCCGCCAACGCGTGGGCCGCGGTCAACGTCGGCGCGCGCCTCACCCAGGGCGTGACGGTCACCAACCCCGGTGACCAGGTCACCAGGACCGGTACGGCCGTGAGCCTGCAGACCAAGGCCGTCAGCAGCAATCCCGGCGCCCTGGCCTACTCGGCCACCGGGCTGCCCGCCGGCCTGACGATCAACGCCGTTACCGGCCGGATCACCGGCACCCCCACCGCTCAGGCCGAGAGCACCGTGACGCTCACCGTCAAGGACTCCACCGGCGCGCTGGACGTCGTGTCGTTCCTCTGGACCACCTACACCCTCGGTCAGTGCGCGACGTCCCAGCGACTCGCCAACCCCGGCTTCGAGTCGGGCCCGACGGCCTGGTTCGCCTCCGGCGCCCGGGTGATCGACTCCACCAATCCCTACACCGCGCCGCGCAGCGGCAGCTGGAAGGCGTTCCTGGACGGCTACGGGAGCACCCACACCGACACGCTGTCCCAGACGGTGTACATTCCCTGGGGGTGCCGGGCCACCCTCGGCTTCTGGGTGGACATCACCACCGACGAGGGCACCAGGAGCATCCCCTACGACAAGCTCACCGTGCAGGCCGGGGACACCGTGCTGGCCACCTACTCCAACCTGGACGCCACCACCGGCTACGTCCGCAGGAGCGTCGACCTCTCCGCATACGCCGGTCAGTACGTCAACCTGCGGTTCGTGGGGTCGGAGGACCTCGCCGCCCGGACCACGTTCCTGATCGACGACACCTCGGTCGACCTCGGTAACTGAACCGTCCGCCCGGACGGTTCCGCCGGCCAGTGACGGGCCGGTGCACCGGGGTGCAGGGCGAGGCCCGGCCCGGCGGGGCCGGGCCTCGCTCCGCGCACCGGTCGGTGCGGCCGGTCATTTCGGTACGGCGGTGGGCCAGTTGTTCTTGACGACGGTCTGCGCCTTCGCCACCTGGGACTCCTTCGGGAAGGCCGGGGTGCCCTCCACCGTCGGCAGTTTCGCGGCGAGCGCGGTGTCGAGGGTGCCGTTCTTGGCCATGGCGTCCATCAGGACCGGGCGGGCGAAGTCCACCAGCCGCAGGTTCTGGCCCTCGGGGGAGGCGAGGTACTCCTCCCAGAGGCGGGCGGCGGCCGGGTGCGGGGCGTCCTTGTTGACGGCCTGCGCGTAGTACTGGGAGAAGCTGCCGTCGAACGGGATGGAGACCCTCCAGTCCACGCCCGCCGGGCGCAGCTGGTCGACGTGCTGGAGGTTGAGGAAGTCCCACTCGATGCTGATCGGCGTCTTCCCGGTGGTGATCGCGGTCAGGTCGGAGTTGGCGTGACTGAAGTTGCCGGCCTCGTTCAGCCGGGCGAAGAAGTCGATGCCGGGCTGGATGTCGTCGAACGACCCGCCGTTCGCCAGGGCCACGGCGTACACGGCGGCGAAGGCCGACCCGGCGCTGGTGGGTTCGCCGGTGAACGCGATCATGCCCCTGTACTGCGGGTCGAACAGCTCGGCGAAGGAGTTCGGGCAGGTCTTCACCCGGTGGGCGTCGCAGCCGATGGAGACGTAACCGCCGTAGCTGTTGTACCAGCGGGCCCGGTGGTCCTTCTGGGCGGCGGGTATCTGGTCGTACCCGGCCGTGCGGTACGGGGCCAGCAGGCCCTCTGCGGCCGCGGACTGGGCGAAGGAGTCGCCGAGGTCGAGCACGTCGGGCGCGCCGGGCTGCCCCTTGAGCCGCTTGATGTCGTCGATCTCCTGCTGGCTGGAGCCCTCCGGGTTGTCGTTGACGACCCTGATCCCGTACTTCTTCGAGAACCCGTCCATCAGGCCGCCGTAGTTCGCCCAGTGGGGGAGCAGCGTGGTGGTGTTGAGCTGGCCCTCCGCCTGCGCCTGCCGGACCAGCTCGTCCATGCCGCCGATGTCCTGGGCGGAGGCGGAGCGGGCCGCCGCCACCGGCGTGCCGGCGCTCTGGCCGCCGCAGCCGGCGAGTCCGACGGTCACCAGGGTCAGGCAGGCGGCGAGAGCGGCCAGGTGGCTTCGACGAGGTGTGACCACGACGCCTCCAGAAGGAGTGCAGGGAAGTTCGGGGGCCGGGCCGCCGCCGGAAGGGCGGGGGCGGCGAGGTCTCGGCGGGGGCCCGGTGCCGGGCGGCGGGGTGTCCGGCGACCCGTGGACCCACGGGTCCCGCGTCCGGCCCGTGGGCCGGGTGTCGCCGACCGGAGGACTGCCGACCGCGGGGTCGCCCGGCCGGGCCACGGAGCCTGCGGCCGGTTCCGATGTGGTGACGATGAGTTACGGATCCCGGGTCGCGGTGACGCTGAGTACCAGACTACCGGTCCGGTGGGCGGTTCCGCCGGAAATGGCCGGCCGGCCTCACGAATCCCCGCCCGACCCCGCCCCGTGACCGGCCTCAGAGCTCGATGTCGTCCCAGGAGCCCAGCAGCATGGCGCCCAGCGCCTCCTCGTCCTGCGCCCCGCCGCTGTCGAGCGTCTGGGAGGCCCAGATGGTCTTGCCCCGCGGGGAGTACCGGGTGCCCCAGTGCTGGGCGTACTGGGCGACGAGGAACAGGCCGCGGCCGCCCTCGTCGGTGTCCTTGGCCCGGCGGATGTGCGGGGCGGTGCTGCTGCCGTCGGAGACCTCGCAGACCAGCGTCTGGGTGAGGAGCAGCCGCACCCCGACCGGGTCCTTGCCGTAGCGGACGGCGTTGGTGATCAGTTCGCTGAGGATGAGCTCGGTGCCGAAGGAGATGTGCTCCAGGCCCCACTCCGCCAGCTTGCGGGCACAGGCGTTGCGCACCGGGCCGACCGCGGCCGGGTCCCGGGCCACCTCCCACTCGGCGACGTGGTCGCGCTCCAGCAGCCGGGTCCGCGCCACCAGCAGCGCGACGTCGTCGTCCGGTCGGCCGGGCGGCAGCGTCGCCATCACGGCGGCGCAGACGGCCTCCGGCGAGGAGTCCGCCCCGCCGACGGTCGTCCGCAGCTCCTCCAGTGCCG
Source organism: Kitasatospora sp. NBC_01246 (assembly GCF_036226505.1). Lineage (NCBI taxonomy): Bacteria > Bacillati > Actinomycetota > Actinomycetes > Kitasatosporales > Streptomycetaceae > Kitasatospora > Kitasatospora sp. NBC_01246. The sequence goes on from NZ_CP108484.1 coordinate 8,253,188, forward strand.
CGTCCACGTCGCGGGTGCGGTCGCCGAGCAGCCCGTCGGTGTAGAGGACCAGCCGGGAGCCCTCGGGCACGGTCAGCTCGGCGGTCTCCACGGGCAGGCCGGCGCCGAGGCCCAGCGGCGGGGAGACCGGTGGGCGCAGGAACGTCACCGTCCCGTCGGCGTGGGCCACGGCGGGCGGCAGGTGACCGGCGGTGGCCGCGGTGACCTGCCCGGACACGGAGTCGTAGACCACGTAGAGGCAGGTGGCGCCGGTGATCGCCTGGACGCTGGTCTCGCTGTCCTCGTCCTGGACGTCGATCCGGGAGACGAGCTCGTCCAGGTGGCCGAGCAACTCGTCGGGGGGCAGGTCCAGCGCCGAGAAGTTGTGGATGGCGATGCGCAGCCGGCCCATGGTGGCCGCGGCGTGCAGTCCGTGCCCCACCACGTCGCCGACCACCAGTGCGACCCGGGCGCCGGGCAGCGGGATCACGTCGAACCAGTCGCCGCCGGCCCCGGCCTGCGCGGGCAGGTAGCGGTGGGCCACCTCCAGGGCCTGCTGCTCCGGCATGCCGCGGGGCATCAGGCTGCGCTGCAGGCTCACCGCCATGGCGTGTTCGCGGGTGTAGCGCCGCGCGTTGTCGATGCACACCGCGGCGCGGCCGGCGACCTCCTCGGCGAAGGAGAGGTCCTCCTGGTCGAACGGCAGTGAGGCCCCGGCGCGCCAGAAGTTCACCAGACCGAGCACCACCCCGCGGGCCTGCAGGGGCACCACCGCGAGCGAGTGGATCCCGTAGTCGAGGATCTGCTGGGCGCGTTCGGGGTCCTGGGAGCGCCAGCCGCTGGAGCCGGCCAGGTCCGGCTCCACGACGGATCGCCCGTCGTGCACGCTGGCCGCCATGGGCGTGTCGGGCGCGAACCGGATCAGCTTGCCGACCGGGTAGAGCGGGTGGTCCTCGGCCAGCCCGGCGACCGCGCTGCGGCGCAGCCGGACGCTGGCCCCGTCCGGCTCCTCGCCGCGCAGCACGGCGTCGCGCAACTCGACGGTGACGACGTCGGCGAACCCGGGGACGGCGACCTGGGCGAGCTCCTCGGCGGTGCGCACCACGTCCAGCGTGGAGCCGATCCGCATCCCGGCGTCGTAGAGCAGCCGCAGTCGCCCCCGGGCCACCTCCGCCCGGCCGGACAGCGCGCGCAGCTCGGTGGTGTCGCGCAGGGTCACCACGTTGGTGCGGTGCACGCCGAAGGGGGTGGTGGAGCGCTTGTTGAGGGCCAGCAGGCGGTCCGCCGCCAGGTGGACCTCGTCGCTGGCGATCCGGTCCGAACTCAGCAGGTCGGCGGTGCGGGCGTCCAGCCCCAGGTCGCCGATCCGGCGTCCCTCCGCGTCGGGCGGGAGGTCCAGCAGCCGCCTGGCCTCGTCGTTGGCGAGCAGCAGCCGGTCGTCGTCGCCGGTGATGAGCACGCCCTCCCGCACGGCGTGCAGGACGGCGTCGTGGTGTTCGTACATCCGGGTCATCTCGGCCGGGCCCAGGCCTCGGGTCTGCCGGCGCAGCCGGTGGCTCACCAGGGCGGCGCCGCAGGCGGCCAGCGCGACGGCCACGCCGGCGCCGGCCAGGAAGAGGGGCAGCTGCCGGTTCACCGAGTGCTGCACCGATTCCACCGTGACCGGGACGGAGACGATCGCGACCACCTTGCCCGAGGGGTCCTTGACGGGGGCGGCCGAGATCACCGACGGGCCCAGTACTCCGTTGAAGGTCCGGGTGAAGGAGATGCCCTGCGCCGCCTGGGCGTACGGACCGATGACGTGCTTGCCGATCTGCGAGGTGTCGCTGTGGGTGAGGGTGATCCCGTCCAGCTTGTACACGATGATGGCGTCGACGCCGGCGGCCTTGCGGGCCTCCTCGGCGAGGGGCTGCAGCGTCGCGCTGGGATCGTCGCTGTCCAGGGCCTCCAGGAGGCCCGGGGCGTGCGCGAAGGACTGGGCGGCGGCGACGGTGCGGTCCCGGGCGTCGGCCAGGGTCTCGCGCCGGGTCTGCAGGACGAGGGCCACCAGCGCCCCGGCGATGAGCAGGATCACCAGGAGCAGCTGGAGGAAGAAGACCTCCTGGGCGAAGCTGCGGGTGGCCGGCCCGGTCCGGCCGGCGAACGGGCGCGACCCGGCTGCCGACTCGCCCGTCGACTCCGGGGCGGTGGCCTCGGTCCGGGGCGGTGCGGTGGCGCCGGGCTTTCCGGAGCGACGGGTGAACCATCGCCGGAAAATGCCCGAATTTACGCTCATACCCCCTTTTATCCTGGTTTCCGCAGAACTGGCAAGGAAATCGTGACCGCCCGGTCCCTCCTGGGGGGCGGCTGCGGCTGCGCGGGCTGCCGGCGTGCTCCCGGTGTCCTCTCGGTGTCCTCCCGGGCACGGTCGGCGACGCGGCGCCGACCCCGGGCGGCGCGCGCACAAAACGCTGCACAAACGATTCGACTGGGCCGATGGAGCGGAATCGCTGCAGCGTGGAGACGTGACCCCACCCACGCGGACCTGTGTCGGCGTCCCCCTCCAGCGGGCGGCGCCGGCCGGCGACGACCTGCCACGGCTCCTGGCCCGCTCGGCGCGCGGCGACGAGGCGGCGTTCGAGCAGCTGTACCGCGCGGTCGCCGGGCCGGTGTACGGAACCGCGCTGCGGACGCTGCGCGATCCGGCCCACGCCGAGGAGGTCGCCCAGGAGGTCCTGTTCGAAGTGTGGCGCACCGCCGCGGCCTACCGGCCCGAGCGCGGGTCGGTGCTGACGTGGGTGCTGACCATCGCGCACCACCGGGCCGTGGACCGCGCCCGCGCCGCCCGGGCGGCCACCGAGCGCGACCGGAGCCTCGCCCGCCGGGACGCCACGGAGGCCGACCCGCCGGACGAACAGGCCGTCCGCTCGCTGGACCGGCTGCGGGTCCGGTCGGCACTCGCGGGTCTGAGCGGCGTCCAGCGCGAGGCGGTGGTGCTGGCCTACTTCGGCGGGTACTCGCAGCGCGAGATCGCGCACCGGCTGGAGGTGCCGCTGGGCACCGTCAAGACCCGGATCCGCGACGGTCTGACCCGGCTCCGGGCCGCGTTCGCACGGCCGGACCGGGGCGGAGCGCGCCCGGGGGGAGTGCCGGCCCAGCCGTCCCCCGGCACCGGCCGCCCGGGCCGGTCACCGGCCGGGAGCGGCCCGCGATCGCCGGAAGCGGGCCGAGGCGCCGCGCCGGCAGGGATCCGCCCGCGCCCGCCGGCGGGCCCGCCGGCTCCGGCCGCGCACAACGGTGCGGGAACGCTGCGCCGGGCGGCGGAGTGCCGTGCGGGAGAGCATGGAAGCGTCACTTCTGACGACGGGCCACCGTCGGTGGCCGTCGCCACCGGGCGTCCGCGGCCGCGTATACGGTTGACCACGCGAGCCCCTACGCGCACGCGAGCACCTACCCGATGCCCGGGGCGGCAGCGCTCCGACGCAGGCCCACGCACCGTCCCACCAGCGGGAGGACATCATGACTCTCGACCACCGCACCCCCGCGCACGAACGCCCCGTGCCCGCGAGCCCGCCCACCGAGACGCCCGAGTGCGAGTCGTCGACCTGCGCGGGCATCTCCACCCCGGAGTCGACCGAGCTGCACACGGCCTGGCCCGGCTGGATCCCCCTCCTGGTGATCACCGTGCTGGTGGTCTGCTGCGTCGGCTTCGCGGTGGGGAGGATCGGGGGATGGTGACCCTGCCCGCCGAGCACGGCGCCGGCCCGTGGGGCGGTGGCCGGGCGGGCCCACCGGACGCCCCCGAGGACGCGGGGCTGCCCACCGGCGGAGTCGCCCGCCGCCTCGGCGTGTCGCCGACCACGGTCCGCTCGTGGGAACGCCGCTACGGCATCGGCCCGGCCGACCGCGCGGCCGGGCACCATCGCCGCTGGAGCCGGCAGGACATCGCGGTCCTGGAGGCCATGTGCCGCCTCACGGCCCGCGGAGTGCCGCCGGGCGAGGCGGCCCGGGCCGCCCTGGCCGAGCGCCGCGCCGCGCTCCACGACGCACCGCCGCCCGCTGGCCGGCCGCCCGGAACGGAGGGGCCGGATGACATCCCGGCCCGCCGCGACCCGGGCGGCAGCCGTGCCCTGCGGGTCGGGACGGTACGCCCCGAGTGCCGCGGCCTGGCCCGGGCGGCGGTCCGGCTGGACGCACCCGAGGTCGCCGGGATCCTGCGCGACGCGGTCGTCGCACTGGGGGTGGTCGAGGCGTGGACGGAGGTCATGATGCCCGCCCTGCGGGCCGCGGGCCGCAAGTGGGCGGCCGACGGCGAGCAGTACGTCGAGGTCGAGCACCTGCTCTCCTGGCACGTCTCCAGCGTCCTGCGCGGCGTGGCCGTGGAGACCGGCCCGACCCGGCCGGTGCCGCCCGTCGTCCTCGCGGCGGTGCCCGGCGAGCAGCACACCCTCCCGCTGGAGGCGACGGCCGCGGCGCTCACCGAGCGCGGCCTGCCCTTCCGGATGCTGGGGGCGGCCGTCCCCTTCCGGGCCCTGCTCGACGCCGTCCACCGGATCGGCCCGGGCGCCGTGATGATCTGGTCCCAGGACCGGCACACCGCCGACCCCGAGCTGCTGCGCCGGGTGAGCGGCAGCATGTGGGGCCCGCGCGGCTCCCGCACCCGGGCCCTGGTGGTGGCCGCCGGCCCCGGCTGGGCCCGCGCCCTGCCCCCGGCCGGAGCCGCCTGCCCCCGCACCCTCGCGAGCGCCGTGGACCTCCTCGAACAGGCGCTCACGGGCTGACCTCCGCCGCCCGGCGGGCCGGTTCCCGGCCGCGCCGGGCCCCCGCCGGATCCGCGCCGGTCCCGCCCGGTGTGCCGGACGCCCGTCGGCCACGGTGCGCGGTGCGTACGAGCCCCCGCAGCCCGACGCCGGGCCGCTCCACGAGCCGGGATCCACGAGTCGGGCCGGTCCCCACGAGCCGGGCCAATCCGAGGACCGGGTCGGCTCCGAAGATCCGGTGCAACGACAAAGCGGGCCGCGCCGCGGCCCCGTCGGGAGGGGCTCTCGTGACCATGTTCGGCATCGTCTCCACCTCGCGGGCCCCCGCCCGCGGCGACGGCGGCGCGCGTCCGCGCCGGGTGGCCGTGGTGGGGTCCGGCGTGGCCGGACTCACCGCGGCGTACGAGCTGTCCCGCGCCGGGACGGAGGTCGAGCTGTTCGAGGCCGACGGGCGCCTCGGCGGCCACGCCCACACCCAGCGGGCGACCGCGCGGGACGGGCGGGTGCTGGCCCTGGACACCGGCTTCCTGGTCCACAACACCCGGACCTACCCCCACCTGCTGCGGCTCTTCGCCGAACTCGGGGTGCGCACCCAGGACACCGAGATGAGCATGTCCGTGCGCTGCGACGGGTGCGGTCTGGAGTACGCGGGCGCGCGCGGACCGGCCGGCCTGCTGGCCAGGCCCGACGCCCTGACGCGCGGCCGGTACCTGCGGATGCTCACCGAGGTGCCGCGCTTCCACCGGCGGGCCCGCCGCCTGCTCGCCGACCCGGCCGCCGGCGACCCCAGCCTGCGTGACTTCCTCACCGCCGAGGCCTTCTCCCCGTACTTCGTGAGCCACTTCATGACCCCGGTGGTCTCCGCGGTGTGGTCCTGCGCCCCCGACCTGGCGGGCGACTACCCGGCGCGGTACCTGTTCACGTTCCTCGACAACCACGGCCTGCTCGGGGTGACCGGCGCGCCGGCCTGGCGGACCGTCGTCGGCGGCTCCCGCACGTACGTGGAGAGGATCGCCGAGCGGCTCACCACCGTCCGCCGGTCCGCCCCGGTCCGGGCGGTGCGCCGGCACCCGGACGGGGTCAGCGTCGTCACCGCGGACGGACACCGGACCGAGGCCGACGCCGTCGTCGTCGCCACCCACGCCGACCAGGCGCTGCACCTGCTCGCCGATCCGACCGACGCGGAGCTGGAGATCCTCAGCGCCTTCACCTACTCGCGCAACCCGACCGTGCTGCACCGCGACCCCTCCGTGCTGCCCACCGCCCGGTGGGCCCGCGCCTCGTGGAACTACCGGATGCCCCACTGCACCGCCCCCTCGGACCGGGTACGGGTCAGCTACCACCTCAACCGGCTGCTCCGGCTGGACGCCGACGACGACTACCTGGTCACCCTCAACGAGGACCGGGACCAGCCCGTCCCGGAGCACCTGGTGGTCTCCCGCACCGTCTACGAGCACCCGGTCTACACCGCGGGCACCCTCGCCGCGCAGCGCCGGCTGCCCGAACTCGCCACGGCCCGCACCGCGTTCGCCGGCGCCTACCACGGCTGGGGCTTCCACGAGGACGGCTGCCGCTCCGGGGTCGAGGCGGCCCGGTCGCTGCTGGGGGTGGGCGCGCCGTGACCACCCCGCCCGGGCCCTGGGGCGCGGTCCTCTACGACACCCTCACCACCCATGTGCGCACCGATCCGCCCAGGCCGCCGTTCCGCCACCGCGGCTACCTGTGGCTGGTCGACCCGGACCGCCTCCCCCGGGTGCCGTGGCCGCTGCGTCCGCTGGCCTCCTTCCGCCCGCGGGACCACCGGATCGACCGGGGCGCAGGAGAGTTGACGATCCGTCAGGACATCGACCGGTACCTGGCCGAGCACGGCGTACGGCTCGGCGAGGGCCGGATCCTGATGCTCACCCAGGCGCGGTCGCTCGGGCACGTGTTCAACCCGCTGACCGTGTACTGGTGCCGCGACGGCGCGGGCCACCCGCTCTGCACGGTCGTCGAGGTCCACAACACCTACGGCGGCCGCCACCGCTACCTGCTGCCGCCCGATCCCGGCGGCCGTGCCGAGACTCCCAAGGACTTCTACGTCTCACCGTTCTTCCCGGTCGACGGACGCTACCGGATGGTGCTGCCGGAGCCGGGGGAGCGGCTGGCCCTGACCGTCCACCTGGACCGCGGCGGCGGCCGCGCCTTCACGGCCACCGTCCGCGGCACCGGCCGCCCGGCCGGCCCCGCCGCCCTGCTGCGTGCCGCGCTCGCCCACCCGCTCGCCACCTGGGCCGTCAGCCTCCACATCCGCTACCGGGGCGTCCGCCTCTGGCTGAGCGGCCTGCCTGTCCACCCCCGCCCGACCGCCGGCCCGGACCGGTGCGCAGAGCGGTCCACGCCCACGGAAGAGCCCACGGAAGTGCCCACGGAAGAGGTGCCCGCCCCATGACGACCACGGTTCCCCCGACGGCGAGGCCGACGCCCGTCGTCGATCCCGCCCGCTGGCCGGACGTCGCCAGGGTGCCGCACGTGCCGCTGCGCGCGGCCGTCGCCGGACGCCTGCTGCGCCGGGTCGCCGCGCGGCGCGGCCTGCTCGTCGAACTCCCCGGCGGCCGTGCCCTGCGGCCCGCCCCGCCCGGCGCGCCGGTGCTGCGCCTGCACCACCCGCGGGCCTTCCTCCACCGCCTCGGCGAGAGCGGCCTGATCGGCTTCGGCGAGTCCTACCAGGCCGGCGACTGGGACAGCCCCGACCTGGTCGCCCTGCTCACCGCGCTGGCCAGCGCCCCCGAGACCCTCGTCCCGGCCGGCGCGCGCTGGCTGCGCCGCTTCTACGTCCGGCGCCCGCCGGCGGCGGAACTGCCCACCGCGGCGAACGCCCGGAGCAACGTCCGCCGGCACTACGACCTGTCCAACGACCTGTTCGCCCTGTTCCTCGACCCGACGATGACCTACTCCTCGGCGCTCTTCGCCGCCGGACCGGACCGTCGGCCGACCGCCACCCGGGAGGAGCTGGCCGCCGCCCAGCACCGCAAGATCGACCGGCTGCTCGACCTCGCGGACGTCGGCCCCGGCACCCGGCTGCTGGAGATCGGCACCGGCTGGGGCGAACTCGCCCTGCGTGCCGCCGCCCGGGGCGCCCGCGTCGTCAGCCTGACCCTCTCCGAGGAGCAACTCGCCCTCGCCCGGCGGCGGATCGCCGAGGCCGGACAGCAGGACCGGGCCGAGGTCCGGCTCTGCGACTACCGCACCGCGGAGGGCGAGTACGACGCCGTCGTCAGCGTCGAGATGATCGAGGCCGTCGGACGCCCGTTCTGGCCGGACTACTTCACCGTGCTCGACCGGGTCCTCGCCCCCGGCGGCCGGGTCGCCCTCCAGGCGATCACCATGCCGCACGACCGCATGCTCGCCGGCAGCCGCAGCCACACCTGGATCCTCAAGTACGTGTTCCCCGGCGGCCGGATCCCGTCCGTGCGGGCGATGACCGAGACCGCCGCCCGCCACACCCGGCTGCGGGTGACCGGCACCGACGCCTTCGGGCCGCACTACGCCGAGACCCTGCGGCTGTGGCGCGAGCGCTTCTGCGAACGGCCCGAGGAGGTCGAGTCCCTCGGCTTCGACGAGGTGTTCCGGCGGATGTGGGAGCTGTACCTCGCCTACTCCGAAGCCGGGTTCCGCACCGGGTACCTCGATGTCCACCAGCTGCTGCTGACCCGTGCGGAGGGGGCGACGTGAACACCGGAGCCTTCGTCCTCGGCCTCGCGGCGACCGCCGCCGCGGCCCTCGTCGTCCTGCTCGTCGCGTTCGCGGTGGGCGTGCGGACCGGCCGCCACCGGGGTGTGGACGTCGCCTGGGGCCTGGCGTTCGCCGCGGTGGCGCTCACCGGGTACGCGCTGTCGGCCGGGCACGGGGACGACGGCCGCCGGCTGCTCGCGACCGCGCTCGTCCTGGTGTGGGGCCTGCGCCTGTCCGCCCACCTCTGGTGGCGCGCCCGGGGAGCGCCCGAGGACCCCCGCTACGCCGCGATGCTCTCCCGCGCCCCCGAGGGCCCGGCCCGCACGCGGTACGCGCTGCGGATCGTCTACCTGCTCCAGGCCGCCCTGGTGTGGTTCGTCGCGCTACCGGTCCTGGCCGCCCAGTACACCGACCGGCCGCCGGGCGCGCTCGCCTGGGCGGGCACCGCGCTCTGGGCGGTCGGCGTGTTCTTCGAGGCGGTCGGCGACCGGCAGCTCGCCCGGTTCAAGGCCGACCCCGGCAACCGGGGCGCGGTCATGGACCGCGGGCTCTGGCGCTACACCCGCCACCCGAACTACTTCGGCGACGCCTGCGTGTGGTGGGGCCTGTTCCTGCTCGCCGCCGACACGCCGGCCGGCGCGGCGTTCGTCCTCAGTCCGCTCCTGATGACCTACCTGCTGGCCTTCGGCAGCGGCAAGCCGATGCTGGAACGCCGGATGGGCGCGCACCGCCCCGGCTGGGCCGAGTACGCGGCCCGCACCAGCGGCTTCCTGCCCCTGCCGCCCCGCCGGACCCCGCGGGAACCCCGAACTCCCCGCACCCCCCAGCCCCCGTCGTCCCCGAGGTCCCCCCGATGACCGTCTCGATCGCCCTGTTCACCCAGGACCTGCGCCTGCACGACAACCCCGTGCTGCACGCCGCGCACTCCGCGGCCGACCAGGTCGTCCCGCTGTTCGTGCTCGACCCCGCCGTCGCGGCCGCGGGGTTCGCCGCCCCCAACCGGCAGGCGTTCCTCGCCGACTGCCTCGCCGACCTCGACGCCTCCCTGCGCGCCGCCGGCTCCCGGCTCGTCCTGCGCACGGGCGACCCGGCCGAGCAGGCGGCCCGCGTGGCCGCCGAGACCGGGGCCGCCACCGTGCACGTCGCCGCGGGCGTGAGCGGCTTCGCGCACCGGCGCGAGGCACGGCTGCGCAAGCTCCTCGACGACCGCCTGCACGTCCACGACGCGTCCCTGACCGTCGTCCCGCCCGGCCGCGTCACCCCGGCCGGGCGCGACCACTACACGGTCTTCACCCCGTACCACCGCGCCTGGCTGGAGGCACCCCGGCGGACCGTGCTGGCCGCACCCCGCCGGCTCGCCACCCCGGAGCACGTCCGCGGCGAGGACCTCCCCGCCGCCCGTCCGAGCTCACCCGCCCTGCCGCCCGGCGGCGAGACGGCGGCCCGCCGGCGCCGGCGGAACTGGGACGTCGACGGCTACGCCGACCTGCACGACGACCTCGCCGCCGACGACACCTCCCGGCTCTCCCCGTACCTGCACTTCGGCTGCCTGTCCCCGACCGAACTCGCCACCGACGCCCTGCGGCACGACAGCCCCGGCGCACGGGCGTTCGTCCGGCAGCTCGCCTGGCGCGACTTCCACCACCAGGTGCTCGCCGCCCGCCCCGAGGCCGCGCACCGCGACTACCGCACCCGGGACGACCACTGGCACCACGACGAGCGCGAGGCCGAGGCGTGGCGCCGGGGCCGCACCGGCTACCCGATCATCGACGCCGGAATGCGCCAACTCGCCCACGAGGGCTGGATGCACAACCGCGCCCGCCTCCTGACGGCGAGCTTCCTCACCAAGAGCCTCTACCTCGACTGGCGCATCGGCGCCGCCCACTTCCTGTCCCTGCTCGTCGACGGCGACGTCGCCAACAACCAGCTCAACTGGCAGTGGGTCGCGGGAACCGGTACCGACACCCGGCCCAACCGGGTCCTCAACCCGCTGCGCCAGGCCGACCGTTACGACCCCGACGGCGATTACGTCCGCCGGTGGGTGCCCGAACTCGCCCACCTCCCCGGCCCGCTGGTCCACCGGCCCTGGCTCCTGGACGACGGCTACCCGCCGCCGATCATCGAGCCGGAGGCCCTGACCGCGCGGTTCCGGCACGGGCGCTCCTGACCCCGGGCGCTCCTGACCCCGGGCGCTTCTGACCCCGGGCGCACGTGCCGGCCACGCCAACGGCGGTGGGTGGTGGGCCCGCCGGCCCACCACCCACCGCCGCGGTCCGGTCGGGCCCTACTCCTCGGTCGGCCCGAGGTCGGCGTGCTCGCGCAGTTCCACGGTGCGCGCGCGGTGGGCGGCGTGCAGTTCCAGCACGGTGATCTCGTTCGCCCCCGGGCGCAGGACGGGGCCGGGCACGAACAGCGAGCGCTGCGGCCCGCGCGACCAGTAACGGCCGAGGTGGAAGCCGTTGACCCAGACGTTGCCCTTCGTCCAGCCCGGCAGGTGGACGAAGGTGTCGCCGGCCTCGGCCAGCCGCACGGTGCCGCGGTGGAAGGCCGGACCGACCTGGGTGCCCGCGTCCTCGGCGAAGGGCAGCGCGTCGAGGCTGCTCAGCGGCAGCGGCCGGCTGGTCCAGCCGGCCGCCTCGGCGCCGTCCAGCAGCACCCGGCCCAGCAGGCCCTTGCGGTCGTGGATGCCCGGGCCGTAGTTGACCCGGCCCTGGTTCTCCACCAGCAGGCTCAGGACGGCGCCCGCGCGCGGCGCGGTGAACGCGATCGCCCGCTCGTGCCGCTCGCGCTCCAGCACCCCGACCGGCTGGCCGTCCACGAACACCTGGGCCCGGTCCCGCACCGTCTCCGCCTCCAGCAGGACCGGCCCCGCGGCGGGCAGGACGGTCTCGTAGAGGACGAAGCCGAAGTCCTGGCCGAGCTGCTCCATGGTGAGCGGCCGTTCGGCCCGCACCGCCTCGCCCAGCGCCGGCAGGTTGGCGAACAGCGGTGCGCAGGAGGTCAGTTCGACGGTGAGGGGACCGATCTTCGGTGCCCGCGCGGGCACCGGCTCGGCCGGCACGGGGGCGTACTTGGCGATGACCTGGCGGAACGCCTCGTACTTCTCGGTGGGGTCACCGGCCTCGTCCAGCGGGGCGTCGTAGTCGTAGGAGGTGACGGTGGGCCGGTAGGTGTGCTTGTCGTTGGCGCCGTTGGTGAACCCGAAGCTGGTGCCGCCGTGGAACATGTACAGGTTGACGGAGGCGCCGGTGGCCAGCACGGTGTCCAGCTCCTCGGCGGCCTGGGCGGGGTCGCGGACCACGTGGTGGCCGCCCCAGCGGTCGAACCAGCCGATCCAGAACTCGGTGCTCATCAACGGGCCGGTGCTCTGGTGGGCGCGTAGGGTGGCCAGGCCCTGCGCGGAGCGGCTGCCGAAGTTGGCCGTGGCCAGGGTCCCGGGCAGGGCGCCGCGGACGACGTCGCCGGGCTGGTCGCAGGTGAACAGCGGCACGTCGACGCCGCAGCGGCGCAGCGTGGCGGCGAGGTGCGCCAGGTGGGCGGTGTCGCCGTCGTAGGCGCCGAACTCGTTCTCGACCTGCACGGCCAGCACCGGGCCGCCGTTGGTCGACAGGTGCCGGCGCAGCGGCGTCAGCAGCCGCTCGAAGAAGTCCTCCACCGCGGCGAGGTAGCGCGGGTCCTGGCTGCGCAGCAGGATGTCGGGATCGGCGAGGAGCCAGGACGGCAGCCCGCCGCCCTCCCACTCCGCGCAGATGTAGGGGCCGGGGCGGAGCAGGACGTGCAGCCCCTCGGCGGCGGCCAGGTCGAGGAAGGCCGGCAGGTCCAGCCCGGCGTCGAGGCGGAACTCGTCCGGGCGCGGCTGGTGGAGGTTCCAGGGGACGTAGGTCTCCACCGTGTTGAGGCCCATCAGGCGGGCCTTGCGCAGGCGGTCGGCCCAGTGGCCCGGGTGGACGCGGAAGTAGTGGAGGCCGCCGGAGATGATCCGCAGCGGCTGGCCGTCGAGGGTGAACCCCTCGTCGTGGATCTGCAGGACGGGCATGGTGTGCTGCTGCTCCTGGGAGAGGTGGGTGCGCGGACCGGCCGGCGAGGTCCGGTCGGCCGGTCCGGGCGGGTTCGTCACCGGCCGGCGCGGACGCGGGCGGTGGACCGCCCGGGACGCCCGCGCCGGCTGCGGGTCACGGCGCGGTGACCTTGAAGCCCTGCTGGTTGCCGTAGTCGGTGATGCGCTTCTGCCAGGCGCTCAGGCCGGTGTTGATGTCGGTCGAGATGTTCGGGCCGACGGTGTCCTTGAAGACCGAGTTGGCGTACAGCTGGTAGGGCAGGTACTGCCAGCCCTTGGCGACGGCGGCGGAGGAGTCGGCGAAGACCTGGTTGGCCTTCTGGCCGCCGAGGCCCTGCACCGGCTGGTCGAGGAAGGCCGGGTCCTTGAGCAGCTCGTTGGTCGCCGGGAAGAGGCCGTTGGCGGAGAGCGAACGGACGGCCTGCGGGTCGGAGTTCAGCCAGATCGCGAAGGCCGCGGCGGCGGCCTTGTTCTTGCTGCTGCTGGTCACCGCGACGGAGGAGCCGCCGTTCTCGGAGGAGACGTTCTCGCTCGCGCTCCACTGCGGGATGGGCGCGGCGCGCCAGTCGGCCGCGGTGTCCGGGATGGTGGAGGCGATGTTGCCGGGGGCCCAGGCGCCGATGATCCACATGGCGTACTGGCCGCTGCCCATCGACTGCCACCACTCGTTGGTCCACCCCGGGGCGGTGTCGACGAGCTTGCGGTTGATCAGGGAGGTCCACAGGTCGGCGGTCTTCTTGGCGCCGGCGTCCTGGAGCTTGACGGTGACCGAGGTGGAGTCGGTCTGCTGGAACGGGCGGCCGCCGGCCTGCCAGATCAGGCTGTCCACGCCGCCGGCGTCGCCGGGGTCGATGGAGGTGATGAACCGCTTCGGGTCGGACGCCTTGATCTTGATGGCCGCGGCCTCGAACTCGGCCCAGGTCTTGGGGGGTTCGATCTTCAGCTCGTCGAGGATCTTCTTGTTGTAGAACATCGCCATCGGGCCGGTGTCCTGCGGGATGGCGTAGACGCCGTCGGCGATGGCCACCTGGGACCAGGCGGAGGCCGCGAACTTGCTCTCCAGGGCGGCGGCGCCGTAGTCCTTGAGGTTCACCAGTCGCTTGGACAGGGCGAGTTCGGGCAGCGCGAAGTACTCGACCTGGGCGACGTCGGGGCCGCCGCTGCCGGCCTTCACGGCGGTCTGGAGCTTGGTGTACTCGGTCGCCGACTGGCCGGCGTTGACGATGTCGACCTTGATCTTCGGGTACTTCTGCTCGAAGAGCGCGACGGTCTTGTCCATGTTGGGGGCCCACGTCCAGAAGGTGAGCGTGGTGGGCGTGTCCAGGGCCTTCGCCGGGTCGGCGGGCGTGGCCTCGCCGCCGCCCGAGGAGCTGCAGGCGGTCAGGGTCAGGGCCAGCGCGGCGGCGGGCACGAGCGCGAGCAGTCTGCGGCGCGGGGTGGAGTGCGCAGGGGTCATGGCGGGTTTCCTTGCCGGGAGGTGGGGTGGGGTGGGCGGGGTGGGAGCGGGGGGCGTCATTCCTTGACGCTGCCGGCGGCCAGGCCGGACTGCCAGAACCGCTGGAGGAACAGGAAGGCGACGACGAGCGGGACGATCGCCAGCACGCTGCCGGTGATGACGAGCGGGTAGAAGCCGGTGGTGGTGGCACCGCTGCCGGCCGCGCCGGTCGCCAGCGAGTTCCACTGGTTGAGGCCGACGGTGAGGGGGAACCACTGCGGGTCGCTGAGCACGATCAGCGGCAGGAAGTAGTTGTTCCAGGTCGCCACGAGGGAGAACAGCAGCACCGTGACGAATCCGGGCGCGAGCAGGCGCAGCGAGATGGTGAAGAAGGTGCGCAGCTCGCCGGACCCGTCGATGCGGGCGGCCTCCAGCATCGAGTCCGGGACGGCGCCGAGGGCGTAGACCCGCATCAGGTAGACGCCGAACGGGCTGGCCAGGGAGGGCAGCAGGACGGCCCAGGGGGTGTCCACGATGCCGACCTTGCTGAACAGCAGGTAGGTCGGCACGGCCAGTGCGGTCCCGGGGATCGCGACGGCGCCCAGGACGATCGCGGCCAGCGCGGTGCGGCCCCGGAAGCGGTACTTGGCCAGGGCGTAGCCGGCCGCGGTGGAGATGAAGGCGGCTCCGCCCGCGCCCACGACGGCGTACAGCAGGGTGTTGGCGAACCAGCGCAGGTAGATGCCGTGGTCGTAGGTCAGGACGGCGTGGATGTTGTCGAAGAAGTGGAAGTCGCGGCCGAACCAGAGCCCGAACCCGGTGGTCAGCGAGCCGGTGTCCTTCGTGCTGGACATCAGCAGCCACAGCAGCGGCAGCAGGGCGTAGACCAGCATCAGGCCCATGGCCACGGTGAGCGCCGTGCTGGAACGCCTGCGCCCCCGCCCCGCCCGGCCGCTGGTGGTGTTCGCGCTCACAGGCTCTGTTCCTTTCGCATCGACCGGGCCTGCACGGCGTAGGCGACCACTGCGGTCACTCCGCCCAGGAGCACGGCGACGGCCGCCGAGTAGTTGAACTGCTGGCCGTTGAAGGCCAGGTTGTAGGCGTACATGTTGGGCGTGTAGCTGGTGGAGATGACGTCCGGGGCGAGGGACTGCAGGACGTTCGGCTCGTTGAAGAGCTGGAAGGTCCCGATGATCGAGAAGACGGTGGCCAGGGCCAGCGCGGGCCGCAGCGCGGGGAGTTTGATGCTCCAGGCCGTACGGATCGCGCCCGCGCCGTCGACCTCGGCGGCCTCGTAGAGCTCCTGCGGCACGGTCCGCAGGGCCGCGTACAGGATGAGCATGTTGTAGCCCACGTACTCCCAGGTCACGACGTTGCCGATGGAGGCGAGCATCCACGTGCCGCCGAGCAGGCGGGGCACGTCGGTGTGCAGGGCGTCGCCGATCTGGTGGATGAGCCCGAAGCGGTCGCCGTACAGGTAGCCCCACATCAGCGAGGCCACGACGGCCGGGACGGCGTACGGGACGAAGATGCCGATCCGGAACAGCCCGGGCCAGCGCAGCCGTCCGCTGTCGATGGCCAGCGCCGCCAGCAGGGCGAGCAGCAGCATCAGCGGGACCTGGACGACCAGGAAGAGGGTGACCCGCCACAGCCCGGTCCGGAAGAGCTCGTCCCCCAGGGCGCGGGTGTAGTTGTCGAACCCGACGAAGACGTTGCCGCCGACCAACCGGTCCTGGAAGAAGCTCAGGTAGGCGGCGTAGCCCAGGGGGGCCGCGATGCCGATCACGAACACGATCAGGAACGGGGCGAAGAAGACATAGCCGAAGGACCCGTGACCGCGCCGGCTCGAACGCAGCTGTGGACGGGGCCGGCCCGGGGGCCGGACGACGGGGGCGGGTGGGGCGGGGAGTTGCGACGTGCTCACGGGGTGCCCTTCACGGCCGATGTTTACGCCAACATGAAGCTGGCGTTGAGTCTTGACCGCTGATGGCGGGGGAGTCAAGGGCCTGTCCCGGCGTGATGCGGCTTCGTGATGAACCGCCACCGGGCCTGCGGCGGCTGGTGCGTGCGGCCGGGCCGGGGGAGTCGACACCTGCCCGGTGGGCGGATGTCCGCCCTGGTCGGGAGGGGTGCCGGTGGCCAGGGTGGCCGGTTCGCCGCCCCCCTCGGGGGTGCCTGTCGGGGGCTGTCGGCCCACCGGATTCCGCCCCGGGGAGGGTGTCGGTGCGGGGTGGAGAAGATTACGACCGCGTATCAGTCGGTTTACCAGCTTGACGCCCGCACGGGCGGCGAGTGTCATTGTTCCAACGCGTTTGAACATGTTGAGTTCTGAGCGTTATTGCTGATCTCGCCTCGCCGTCCTTGCCCGCTTTCCCGGTGGCGCCCCGCCGCGCCTCCGCCGCTGCACCCGGTGGGCCGTTCGCGGCCCCGCCCCCTCCCCCCACACCACCGTGCGGGCACCGACCCGGTACCCGCGCTAAGGAGCTCCCCCATGTTCCGTCCCCCCAGCCGCGCCGCCGCCGCAGCCGGCCTTCTCCTCACCCTGGGCCTGGCCACCGCCTGTTCGACCGGTCAGGAGTCCGTGAAGTCGGGCGACGCCTCGGTGGCGCCGGTCTCCGGGAAGATCTCGATCACCTACCTGCAGAAGCAGGGCGACCAGGAGTACTTCGTCGGGGAGGCGGCGGGCGCGAAGGCGAAGGCCGCGGAGCTGGGGGTCGACCTGAAGGTCGTCAACCTCGGCAACGACGCGAACAAGACCATCAGCGAGGTGCAGTCCGCGGTCGCGCAGAAGACCAACGGTGTGATCATCGTGGTGCCGGACCCGGCGGTGGGGCCGCAGGTCGTGCAGACCGCGCGGGATGCCAAGGTGGCGCTGCTGACCTCGGACGACCAGATCTGCGCCAGCGGGCCGGACCCGGCGGCGTGCTCGAAGGACGACCTGGTGTCGCGGATCGGGTTCTCCGGGCTGCAGATGGGCGGCGAGGTCGGCAAGCGGGCCGGTGAGGAGTTCAAGAAGGCCGGGTGGAACCCGGCGGAGACCCGGGTGATCTCGGCGTGGAAGCAGGACGTGACGGTCTGCGGTGACCGGGTGAAGGGCGCGAAGGAGGCGTTCGCGGCCGCGGTGCCGGGGGTGCAGAACATCGACGTGGCGACGGACAACACGCCGACGGGCGCGCAGGACAAGATCGCGGCGACGGTGACGGCCAACCCGGGTGTGAAGAACTGGGTGCTGTGGGGCTGCAACGACGAGAACGTGCAGGGCGGGGTGACGGCGCTGCAGAACGCGGGCGTCTCCGCGGACCACGTGGTCGGGGTGGGTCTGGGCGCGTACCTGGCGTGCAAGGACTGGAGCGGCGGCAAGCCGACCGGGATGAAGGCCGCGCTGTTCATCAACGGCAAGGACGTCGGCGCGCTGGCCGTGCAGACCATGTACGACAAGCTCAAGAACAGCAAGGACTTCCCGAAGGAGGCCTTCGCGCCCACCACCATGGTCGACGCCACGACCTGGCAGAGCGCCGGAGTCACCTGCAGCTGACCCCCCTGAACCGGCCCGCCCCCACGCCCCCACGGGGCCGGCCCGGCCGCCTCCGGCCCCGTCATGGTCGGAGGCGGCCCCTCCACCTGCCTCCGGCACCCTCCCGCACTACCCCTTGAGGTGATCCGTCATGACCACAGCGCACGGCCCGTCCAGTCCAGGGTCCCGGCCACCCACCGGAGCGGCCGCTGTCGTGGCAGTCACCAAGCGGTTCGGCGCCGTCCAGGCCCTCGGTGGCGTGACCCTCGACTTCCCGGCCGGTCAGGTGACCGCGTTGATGGGGGAGAACGGGGCGGGCAAGTCGACCCTGCTGAAGATCCTGACCGGTGACCACCAGCCGACCGAGGGCCACGTCGTCCTCGACGGCCGCCCGCTGGCCCTGTCCTCACCGACCGACGCCCGCCGCGCCGGGATCCGGATCATCCCCCAGGAACCCGAGATCATCCCGCACGTCTCGGTCGCCGAGAACGTCTACGCCGGCTCCCTGCCCCGCAAGGCCGGCCGCCGCCTGGACCGCGCCGAACTGCGCCGGCGCATCACCGCCGACCTGTCGCGCCTCGGCTTCGCCGGCGTCCTGGACCCCGACCTGCTCGGCTCCCAGCTGACCCCCGCCCAGCGCCAACTCGTCGAGATCCTGCGCGCCCTGACCGGCGACGCCAAGGTCATCGCCTTCGACGAACCCACCTCCTCGCTCTCCGAGCACGAGGTCGACGCCCTGTTCGCCCTCATCCGCCGCCTGCGCGACCAGGGCGTCGCCGTCATCTACGTCTCCCACCGCATGCAGGAGATCTTCCAACTCGCCGACCGCATCGCCGTCCTGCGCGACGGCGCCCTCGCCGGCGTCCAGGACGCCGCGACCACCACCGAGGGCGAACTCGTCCGCCTCATGGTCGGCCGCGACCTCAGCAGCATGTTCTCCCGCCAGGACGTCGCCACCGACCGCGTCGTCCTCGACGTCCGGAACGTCACCACCGACGCCGTCCACGACATCACCCTGCGCGTCCACGCCGGCGAAGTCCTCGGCCTCGCCGGCCTGATCGGCGCCGGACGCTCCGAACTCGCCCTCGCCCTCGCCGGCGACCTGCCCATCCACTCCGGCACCGTCACCCTCGACGGCGAGCGCCTGCCCTCCGGCAACCCCGGCGCCGTCATCCGCGCCGGCCTCGGCCTGGCCCCCGAGGAACGCAAGGCCCAGGCCCTGTTCCTGCAGCGCTCCATCCGCGACAACACCTCCCTCGTCGTCCTGGAACGCCTGCGCCGCCTGCGCTTCGTACGCCGCGGCGCCGAACGCGAACTCGCCCAGGACTACACCGACCGCCTGCGGGTGCGCACCCCCTCCATCGAGCACGAGGTCCGCAAACTCTCCGGCGGCAACCAGCAGAAGGTCGTCCTCGCCCGCTGGCTCGCCCGCAAGCCCAAGGTCCTCATCCTCGACGAACCCACCCGCGGCATCGACGTCGGCGCCAAGGCCGAGATCTACCAGATCATCGCCGACCTCGCCCAGGAAGGCATCGCCGTCCTGGTCATCTCCTCCGAACTCCCCGAAGTCCTCGGCCTCGCCGACCGGATCGTCGTCATGCAGAACGGCCGCATCACCGGCGAACTCGACCGGGCGGAGGCCTCCGAGGAGGCCATCCTCGCCCTCGCCATGGCCGACGACCTCGCCGGGACCGCCTCCGCCGGTTCGACCGCCCCGGCCCGCCCGACCGCCCCCACCCTCCCTGGAGCACCCCGATGAGCACGACCACCCCCTCCCCGGCGGTGAAGAACCGGCCCGCGCCCGCGCCCGCACCCGCCGCGCGCCGGAGGCCCCTGCTCGCCGCCGTCGGCGGTCAGAACCTGAGCCTGATCGGCGCCCTCGTCCTGGTGCTGGCCCTGTTCGGCATCCTGAACGACAACTTCCTCAGCATCACCAACATGCAGGTCATCGCCGAGGCCGCCACCATCACCGGCCTGCTCGCCGTCGTCCAGACCGTCGTCATCATCTGCGGCGGCCTCGACATCTCCGTCGGCTCCCAGGTCGGCATCGCCTCCGTCGTCTCCGCCATGGCCTTCACCTCCGCCGGCTCCAACGCCCTCGCCGGCATCGCCGCCGCCATCGGCATCGGCATCGCCGTCGGCATCCTCAACGGCGTCATCATCGTCTACGGCCGCGTCAACCCCACCATCGCCACCCTCGCCGGCCTCGCCGCCTACAAGGGCATCGCCCAACTCGTCTCCAACGGCCGCGCCCAGGGCTACGTCCTCAACAACGACCTCTTCGTCTTCCTCGGACGCGGCAAGATCGCCGGCCTGCCCGTCATGGTCTGGCTCCTCATCGTCGTCGCCACCACCGTCCACCTCCTCCTCAAGTACACCGACATCGGCCGCAACATCTACGCCATCGGCGGCAACGACACCGCCGCCCGCCTCGCCGGCATCAACATCAACAAATACCTCGTCTCCGTCTACGCCCTCATCGGCATCGTCGCCGCCGTCGCCGGCATCCTCCTCACCGCCCGCACCGGCTCCGGCCAGCCCACCTCCGGCAGCGAAGGCCTCGAACTCAAGGCCATCACCGCCGCCGCCCTCGGCGGCTGCGCCCTCAAGGGCGGCAAGGGCGGCATCGGCGGCACCCTCCTCGCCGTCGCCCTCCTCGGCTGCCTCGAGAACGGCCTCACCGTCGAAGGCATCAACTCCTTCTGGCAGAACGTCGCCCAAGGAGCCCTCCTCGTCGCCGCCGTCGTCATCCAACAGCGCCGCAACGGCGAACGCGCCATCGGCCTCCCCGCCTGAGGCCTGCCACCCTCCAACCCCCTGATCCTCCGCCCCCTCGCGGAGCCGGACAGCGGCCGCCCCATGGCTGTGGCGTCCGCGGCTCCCCGGGAGGGCGGACCGGCGGCGCGCCGCTGAGGGTCGGCCGCGCCGCCACCGGCTGCCGGTTCCCCCGCCTCCTTACGGGCGGGCGGGGCCGGCAGCCTCCTTTTCTCAGCGCATTCCCAGGGCCTGCGCCGGTGGCCCCGGGCGGCGCACCGTCTACGATGTTCACGCAGACACGAGAGAACGGACCGGTATGGACCACAGCGTGACGCCCGGCAGCACCACCCGCGGCAAGCAGCGCCCGCCGTCCCAGGCGGACGTCGCCGCGCTCGCGGGCGTCTCCTCCCAGACGGTGTCCCGCGTGGCCAACCACCGTCCCAACGTGGAGCCCGAGACGCGTGACCGGGTCCTGTCCGCCATGCGGATGCTGGGCTACCAGCGCAACAGTGCCGCCCGGGCCCTCACTCTCGGGCGCTTCCACGTCCTCGGTGTGGTCACCTTCGACATCGCCGCCCAGGGCAACGCCCGCACCCTGGCCGCCATCTCCCGCGCCGCCCAGGCGGCCGGGTACTCGGTGAACGTGGTCTGCGCCGAGGCCCAGACCGAGGACGCCGTGCAGCAGGCCGTCCGCCAGCTCACCGACCAGGCCGTGGACGGCCTGATCGTCATCGAGGCGCAGATCCTCGACCGGCGCGGCTTCGACATCTCCTCCGGCGTCCCGGTGGTCGTCGCCGACGGCGACCCCGAACGCTGCTTCCCCTCGGTGGACACCGACCAGGCCGCCGGCGCGATCGCAGCCACCCGCCACCTCCTCGACCTCGGCCACCGCACCGTCTGGCACATCGGCGGCCCGCAGGACTCCTACGCGGCGCGCCGGCGCGCCGCCGCCTGGCACAGCACGCTCAAGGAGGCCGGCGCCCCCGTCCCGCCCCTCGCCCTGGGCGACTGGACCGCCGCCTCCGGGTACGAGCTCGGCCGGGAGCTGGCCGCCCGCCCCGAGGTCACCGCCGTCTTCGCCGCCAACGACCACATGGCCCTGGGCCTGTCGCTGGCCCTGCGCGAGGCGGGCCGCCGGGTCCCGGAGGACGTCAGCGTGGTGGGATTCGACGACGTCCCGGAATCGGCGTACTTCGCGCCCCCGCTGACCACCGTCCGCCAGGACTTCGAGGAGGTCGGCCGCCAGTGCGTCGCCCTCCTCCTCGACCGGATCGACCCGCCGGGCGGACAGCGCGCCGGGACGGAGCCCGTCTCCGTCACACCTCACCTGCTCGTCCGGTCCAGCTCGACCCGCCCCCCGGCCGCCGGCCGGGCCTGAGCACCGCAGGCCTCCCGGGCGCACCACGGGTGCCGGGCCGCGGACGGTGATCACCGTCCGCGGCCCGGCACCCGGTCGTCAGCTCAGCTTGATCTGCTGACTGCGGCCGCCGCCGCAGGTGGTCTGCACCAGCGGGGCGCCCTCGGCGGTCGAGGCCCCCGAGATGTCCAGGCACTTCCCGCTGTGCCGCGCCAGCAGGGTGAGGTAGCCGCTGCCCGTGCTGCGCACCGACCACTCCTGGTTGGCGCCGCCGTTGCAGGTGTACTGCACCAGCGGGGCGCCGTCGGCGGTCGAGGCCTCGGTGACGTCCAGGCACTGCCCGCTGCCCCGCGCGACCACGTTCACGTAGCCGGGGCTGCTCGCCCGCAGCGACCACTGCTGGCCGGTGGCGCCGTTGCAGGTGGACTGTACGGCGGGCGCGCCGGCCGTGCCGGGGGCGCCGGGGACGTCGGCGCACTTGCCGCTGCTCCGCAGCTGGAGCGCCTTCCAGCTGTCGGGTGCCGTGCTGCGCAGGTTCCAGGACTGGTTGCTCCCGGTCGTGGGCCGGTAGACCCCCACCGGAGCCCCGTCACCCGTGGACGCGCCCGTGACGTCGAGCAGGTCGCCCGTCGCCTTGTTGACCAGGGTGCCGTGGCCGTCGCCGTTGGTGGAGAGCATCCACAGCTGCTGCGCGGACGAGTTGGCCGCCGCGAAGCCGAGCGTGCCCGGGGTGGCGGTGGCGGTCAGGGCCTTGCCGTTCGCCGTGTTGGTCAGGCGGTAGGCGGCCGTGTTGTCGGAGCCGCCGGAGACCTTGGTGAACTTCCACTGCTGCGCCGGGTCGGCCGGGTTGGCGGGGTGCTGGACGGGGCCGCCCTGCGCGCTCGCGGCCGCGGACAGCGCCAGGCCGCTGTTGTCGTTGACGAGCTGCCGCACCTGCCCGGCGGGGGCGGCGGCGGTCACCGCGGCGTCGGTGCCGATGGCGCCGGGGATGACGAAGGTGGTCACCGAGCCCGGGCCCACCGTGGTGGTGAGCGTCTTGGCGGCGGTGGCCCGCAGGTCGCCGTCGCGCTGCAGGTTCTTCCCGGCGTCGGTGGTGTAGCGCTCGACGGGGGTGGTGGTGCTGACGCTCTGGAAGGCCGCCAGGTCGAGGGTGACGCTCTGCGGCGCGCCGGTGGGGTTGGTGTAGACCGCCACCGTGCCCGTGCCGCCGGGGCGCAGGGCGGCGAGGGTGTTCGCGGAGTCGGTGGTGATCACCTGGGCCCCGGGCCGGATGAAGCGGCTGTAGTTGGCCATGGCCCAGTACTTCTTGTTCTTGCGGATCAGCTCGGCGCCCGGGTTCGTGGAGGTGAAGTCCACCTGGACGAGGCCCCAGTTGGCGTTCTCGTGGGCGGGCGTCATGTTGGCGTAGTCCTCGACGGCCTGCCACATCACCCAGGCGCTCGGCTCCAGCTCCCGGATGTCGTCGGTGACGTGCTGGGCGAAGTCGAGGGCGGGCGACATGTCGGTGAAGCTCTGCGGGACGGTGCCCCCGAGGTCGACCTCGGACATCCAGAGCGGCTTGCCGGCGCCCTTGGCGATGTCGCGCGCCCCGGTGCGGCCGCCGGTCTCGTACGTGTGGGTGTTGAGCTTGCCCACGGTCGAGCGCACCGCCGGTGCGTAGGAGTCCCAGTCGGAGCGGAACAGGTCGGGCCTGGTCTCGTCCATCGCCGAGACCGGGGTGCTCACGCCGGCCGCGTCCAGTGCGCCGCGCAGCGCGGTGACCAGGTGGGCCTGCGAGGCGACGTCCCAGTGGGAGCCCTCCTGCCTGCCGCCGGCGCCCCAGTAGGAGGTGCTCGGCTCGTTCATCGGGGAGAGGGCACCGAAGGTCACGCCGGTGGCGGTCTGGGCCCGCTGCAGGGACCCGGCCAGGTAGGCGGCGAAGCGGTCGTACTGGTCGGGGCGGAGGTTGTCCTCCCAGCTGTTGGCCGCGCCGGAGACCAGCCCGCTCCTGGTCATGAAGTAGGGCGCGGAGTTGGAGAAGGCCTCGAAGGTGTCCGCGCCGCGGGTCTTCGCGGCCTTGAGCCACCACTGCTGGTTGGCGTCGGCGGCGGCGTTCCAGTGCGTGGGGTCGGCCGGGTTCCACCAGTCGGCGGGCTCGGTCCAGCCGGCGGTGCCGGAGGCCGGCGGGCCGAACGCCGCGGGGCGGTTCCAGTACCCCGGCACGGCGGCGCCCGGGCGGAGGTAGGGCGTCGTCTCGGGGCTGTCGCCGCCGCCGATGTTGTAGCGGGCGACGGTGAAGCCGAGGCCGTCCGGGCCGAAGAGGTCGTCGGCGAGCTGGGAGCGTTCGGCCTCCGGCCACCCGCCGGTGACGTTGGCGAACCAGGCGAGGGAGGTTCCCCAGCCCTGGAACGGCTGCTGCTGGTAGCCGGGGTCGAGCCGGACGGTGACGTGCGCGGCGGCTTCGTCGGCGAAGGCCGGCGGGGCGCTCAGCGTGCCGGCCGCCAGGGCCGCGGCGGCGGTGACGGCGGCGCCGAGGCCGGTGCGGGCCCGGCGGGTGCGGGCTCTGCCGGCGCGGTCGGTCGGTTGCTTGCGCGGGGACACGGGTCCTCCTGGGCTGATGGTGGTCGGGCAGGGCGAAGCCCCTCCGCCGGACACGGTGGTGGTGGAGGGGCTTCGTCGGGGGGCTCGGGTCAGACGGTGGTGCGCTTCCACTGCTGGTTGGTGCCGGTGCCGCAGGTCCACTGCTCCAGCGCGGTGCCGTCGGCGGTGGACTGGTTGGTCACGTCCAGGCACTTGCCGCTGTGCCGGGCGATCAGGCGGACGTAGCCCGTGGCACCGGTGACCTTCTGGACCTGCCACTGCTGGGACGGCCGGCCGTCGCAGGGGTTCTGGACGGCGAGCGCGCCGTCGGCGGTGGACGCGTCGGCGATGTCGAGGCACTGTCCGCTGTGTCGGGCCATGATCTGGGCGTAGCCGGTGCCGAGGTTCTTGATCCAGAAGTTCTGGTTGGCGCCGTTGCCGCAACCCCACTGGATGAGCTGGCCCGCCCGGGCGAAGGAGTAGTCCCGCACGTCGACGCACTTGCCGCTCTGGCGGCCCGTCAGGCTCTCCCAGGTGGCCTTCATGCCGGCGACGACGCCGGTGGCGGCGTTCACGGTGATCTGCGGGGAGTAGCCCATGGTCATGGTGGTGGCGGTCGGGAACGTCAGCGGCAGCCAGACGTACCGGGAGTCGTTGACCGTCCCGCCGCTGGCGTTGCCCCAGCGGTCGCCCATGTACAGGTAGCCGGTGCCGCCGCTGCCCTGGACGGGCAGCACGAAGGCGGTCTGGCTGGAGTAGGTGACGGAGTCGCCGATGTCCTGGAGGTCGCTCCAGGAGCCGGTGACGCTGGTGGCGGTGCCGTACTTCTGCTGGTTGGGCGCCCAGCCGGTGGCGTGGGAGGAGAGCAGGAAGTAGACGCCGTCGCGCTTGAACATCGCCGGCGCCTCGCGGGACTGGCCGTTCCACAGGCTCTGCACCTGGGCGTCGATGCCGGTGTAGTCGGCGGTGAGCCGGTAGACGTGCAGGTCCCGGTTCTCGTTGGCGGCGGAGATCATGTACCCCGTGCCGTCGTCGTCCACGAAGGTGGTGATGTCACGGGACATCTCGCCCAGCGGCCGGAAGCTGCCGCGCCAGGTGTAGCTGCCGTCGACGGTGGAGGAGACGGCCACCGCGGCCCGGGCCTCGCCGTAGTCCGCGCCGTTCTCCTTGTGCATCCACATGACGAACTGGCCGGTGGCGGCGTTGTACATCACCTTGGGCCGCTCGATCACGGCGTACTGCAGCTCCGGGTCGGTGGACTGGCTCAGCACGTGGCCGCGGAACTCCCAGGTCCGGAGGTCGCTGGAGCGGTAGCTGGAGACGTAGTGGAAGGTGTTGTCGGCGTTGCGGTCCTCGCCGAACCAGTAGTAGTACTTGCCGACCTTGATGACGCCGCCGCCGTGGGCGTGCACCGGGTTCCCGGCGGTGTCGGCGAACTGGGTGCCGTTGGTGATCGTCACCGTGGCCGCCTGGGCGGTGCCGACGCCCTGGAAGAGGGGGAGGAGCAGCGCCAGCAGGGCGCCGAACAGGATCGTTCTCAATCGCGGCATGACTTCATACCTCTGGGTCTCGCAGATGCACGCGTGACGGCCGCGTCCGGTCCTGGTGGCGCGGGACTGCCAGGGCCGACGTGCTGTCAGGCACCCTGTTTCAGGGCATGCCTGACGTCAAGTTCCCGCGCACGGCGAGTGCGGTGGGGGCGGGACCGTCGTGCGGGCATCTTGGGTGGGGGTGGAATTCGTCGTGCGGGGTCGAGGACGGCGGGCCGGTGGAGCGGCGCGGCGCAGGGGCACTCATTCCCGGTGAAGGAGCTTGCGCGCCGGATCGACAGGCCGGGGGCGGCCTTGTGGGCAGTCCCCGGCGTCCCGTCCGCGGCGTCCGGAGGATGACCGGGGAGCAACCGTCTGCCTGCGCCCCCAGCGCGTCCGTCGCGGGGATGTTGGCGCAAACAAGCGGTCGACGGAGAGTCTCGGAGCGCCGTCCGGCAGTGTCAAGGGTTTCGTCCAAGTTGCGCCCGGACGGGACGAATCGGCCCATCCGGTAAACTGCGCGTTACCGGTCCATCACTTCTCCGTGACGGAATCGGCGGTGCCGCCCGCGGAAGCGACAGGATCCCCCGGGCGCGCCGGGGGTCCTGGTGTGCGTTGTGGTCCGAACATGTGGGTTTCCGGGGTATCCCTCCGGGGGCCGGCGGGCCGCGGCCCGCCGGCGGGCTCAGCGGCCGTCGAACAGGTGGGCCAGCCGGGTGGGCGTCAGGCGGATGTCGTCGAAGTCGACGCGGCAGCCCTCGCCGACCGGCGACTGGACTTCGATGCCGACCCGGACGGGAGCCGGCCCGTCCAGGGCGAACTGCCTGATCAGACGCCAGGTACGGCCGTCGGAGGAGACGTGGAAGGCGAACGCCGGCGCGATCCGGCTGATCCGTAGCCACAGTGCGTCGCCCTCGACCGGTCCCGCGACCGCGTCGTCCGAGCGCCCGCGGGTGACCACCGAGTAGACGCTCGGTGCTCCGTCCGGTGACTGCTCGAAGTTGAGCTTCG
Source organism: Kitasatospora sp. NBC_01246 (assembly GCF_036226505.1). NCBI lineage: Bacteria > Bacillati > Actinomycetota > Actinomycetes > Kitasatosporales > Streptomycetaceae > Kitasatospora > Kitasatospora sp. NBC_01246. Next base: position 8,279,839 of record NZ_CP108484.1, read on the forward strand.
CCCAGTGGTCGGCGTCCGACCGGACGATGAGGGCGCCCGCGTCCCACGGGGCCCGGAACCCGGCCCGGAGCCGGGCCGAGAACTGCCAGTCCCCGTCCGGCGGGTCGACCAGCGCCGTCGCGGCGTTGCGCCTGGCCTCGCCGGTGAGCGGGTCGGTGAAGACGTCGGTTCGGGGGGCGGCGGTGACGGACAGGACGTGGCCGGCCAGGGAGCAGGCGGCCGGGGCGGGCACCCAGCGGAGGGGGGAGGCGAATGCGTCGTCGAGGCTCATGGCGTCATTGTCGACACTGGGCGAGGGGGATCCACCAAAGATCCACAGAATCAGCCAGATCCGATCGTTCGGCCGTGATCCGACGAGTCGCCCGATGAAAGGTTGTTGCATTGTGGTGACTTCGGTTTAATGCTGTGCGTTAATGGAGAGGAGGTTCCTGTGGGAGGCGCATCATGAGCAAGTGCACCGGCGACGTCGGCCGCCCCGGGCGGCGCGGTCGGGGCCCACCTGCCGTCGGCCGCCCACCGTCCCACCGCGCCGCGCGTCCCGACAGAACCGTCCGCGAGGGGTGCCGGCGTGCACGGGACGGTCACCAATCTCGCGGACGGCCGCGAGCTCACCTACTACCACGTCGAGGCCGGGACCGGCCGCGACACCGCCGACAGCCGCCCGCTCGAACCCGCCCCGGGCCACTCCGAAGCCAGACTCGACCCGGTGGCCGGCGACTGGGTCACCATCGCCGCACAGCGCCAGGGCCGCACCCACCACCCACCCGACCACGACACCTCCTTCGCCGACCTCCCCGAGGAGCGGGCCCGCCTCGTGCTGGACGCCTGGAGCGACCGAACCGCCGCACTGTCCGCCCTGCCGGACGCCGCCGAAGGCGTCGACACCCGCCGCCTGGTCGTCAACGGCGAACGCGGGAGCGCCTTCGTCCCGTTCGCCGCCCGCCGGCCCTACGAAGTCCACCTCCACCCCAAGCGCCGGGTGACCGACCTCACCTGCCTCGACGCGCACGAACGGGCCGAACTCCCCACCTTCTAGCTGGACTTGCTGTGCCGCTCCGCCCGCCTCTGCCACGGCGGAGCGGGCCGGCCGGCCCCACTCCCCACGTCGCCGCCTGGCACCAGGCCCCCAAGCGGGGCGGGGCGGAGCCGGCCCCGCACCTCGAACTGTTCACCGTCCGCCGGACGGCGGACCGGCTCACGTACCCGGCCGGCGTGGAGCCCGGGGCCGACGCCTTCGTCAACGACGTGTGCCCCGAGGACGCCGCCCGCCGGCTTCGCGAACTCGCCGCGTAGACGCAGGTGGCGGCCGGGTCGGGGGTCTGGCGGCCGGCCCGGCGGCCCGCCGCCGCAGGGCGCCCCGAGCCCTCCCGAGCGCCCTGCACCCGGCCCCGGGAGGCCGGGGGCGGCCCCCGGGGGCCCGGCTGTCGGTTTCTGATCGTTCCGGCGGTAGCCTGCCCTCTGGACGTAGCGGGACATCGATGCCCGCCCAGGTCGTCAGGGGAGCTCGTGACCGATCAAGGGATGCTGGCACCACAGCGTCAGGCACTGATCCTGGAGGCCGTGCGCCGTCGTGGCGCGATGCGGGTCGCCGAGCTGGTCGAACAGCTCGGGGTGTCGGACATGACCATCCGCCGCGACCTGGACACCCTGGCCCGCCGGGGAACGGTGCAGAAGGTGCACGGCGGCGCCGTGGCGATCGGCGCCTCCAGCACCGACGAGCCGGGCTTCGAGGCGAAGTCCTCGCTGGAGGAGGCCGCCAAGGCCGCCATCGCGGACGCCGCCGCCGCACGGGTGGAGCCCGGCAACGTCGTCGCGCTCTCCGCCGGCACCACGACCTTCGCGGTGGCGTCCAGGCTGCTCAAGGTGCCGCAGCTGACCATCGTCACCAACTCGCTCGCGATCGCCGACCTGGTGTGGGCGGCCGGCCGCGACGCCGGGGCGAGCACCCCCTCGCTGCTGCTGACCGGTGGATCGCCCACCCGCTCGGCCGCCCTGGTCGGCGCCCTGGCCGAGCAGACGATCCGCTCCCTCCACGTGGACCTGCTGATCCTGGGCGCGCACGGCGTCTCGGAACGGGCGGGCCTGACCACGCCCAACCTGGCCGAGGCGCAGGCCAACCGCGCCATGATCGGCTCCGCCCGCCGGACCGTGGTGGTCGCGGACCACACCAAGTGGGGGGTGATCGGTCTGAGCAGCTTCGCGGAACTCGCCGAGATCGACTGCTTCATCACCGACGACCCGCTGCCGGCGCAGGCCCGCGGCACGCTCGAAGAGGCGGTCGGCGAGCTCGTGGTGGTCTCCACCGCCACCGGCTGACCCGCGCGAGCGGGCGCGGGCGGGTGCGAGCGGGCGCGGGCGGGGCCGAATGCCCCCGCCCGCGGCCGGTCTCAGGCCGCCCGCGCCCCGGACCCCGACCCCGACCGGGGGCGGGGAATCGACACGAAGCGGTCCGGCAGTTTGACCGTGCGACAGTTCGCACCCGCGAACGTGGACGTGATCAGCCGCGCCAGTCGCTCGTCGGTGGAGAACACCCACATGCCCGGCACGAGCACGATCCGGTGCTGCCCGTCGAGGACGGACCTGGTCAGCAGCTCCAACTGCGGGCGCACGCCCGCGGACGGGGCGCCGTTGTCGAAGTAGAGGGTGGGGGCGAGCAGGCCGAGGCGGTTGGCGAAGCGCCGCAGGGCCTCGCGGTGGGCGGCCATGCCCCGGGGGTCGAAGGGGAAGCAGCGCAGATAGGCCGCGGGGGCCAGACGGGCGGTCGGAGCGGTCACGGAAAGCCTCCTCTTCGCAAGCCCCCCAGAACCTCGCCGGAACGCCGGCGGCCCACCCTCCGTACGGACGGCCGGGGTGGCGCCGGGCGGACTCTCCCACCCGCCGGTAGCGCCCGGACCGCGTCCTTGCGTTGCATCATCGGGTCCGCCGCGTGCCGAGTCAATGCCCAACCGCATCCTGGGTGGCTCGGGTGGCTCTGGCGTGCGGTCGGCGGTAGCGCGCTCCGCGCGCCGACGCGGCCGCGGCCGTCGGGCAGGGAAGCCGGTGCCGGCCTGGTCGCGGACGGGCGCCGGCGGTGTGATCCACCCCGGGACCGAGCGGTCATCCGGACGGATAGCCTGAGGGCGTCGCTCGCGTCCGGAGCGTCACGATGTGAGGAGTCCCGACATGGCCGACGCCAAGAACGCTGTGATCCACACCAGCCACGGTGCCATCACCGTGGAGCTGTTCCCGAACCAGGCGCCGAAGACGGTGCGCAACTTCGTGGAGCTCGCCGAAGGCACCCGGGAGGGGGCGACCGACCCGCGTACCGACGAGCCGATCAGCGGCCCGTACTACGACGGCACCCCCGTCCACCGGATCATCGACGGGTTCATGATCCAGGCGGGCGACCCGACCGGAACCGGTCGCGGCGGCCCCGGGTACACCTTCGGTGACGAGCGCTACCCGGACCTCGTCTTCGACAAGCCCTACCTGCTCGCCATGGCCAACTCCGGCCCCGGCACCAACGGCTCCCAGTTCTTCATCACCCTGGGCCCGGCCGCCTGGCTGAACTTCAAGCACACGATCTTCGGCAAGGTCGCGGACGCCGCCTCCGAGAAGGTCGTGGCCGAACTCGGCTCGGTGGCCACCGACGCGAACGACCGGCCGCTTGAGGCGGTCACCATCGACCGGATCGAGATCAAGCGCTGAGACCCCTCGGTGAGCACGAACCGGCCGGACCACCGGCCCCGGGGCGAGTGGCTCAGGGGGACGGGACCGGCGCCGGCGCGGGTCGGCCGTCGCCGTACACGCTCGCCATCGAGGAGGTGCCGGTGGTGAGGAAGTCCCGGATGGCCGCCAGGTAGGTGTCGCGGTCGACGGTGCCGCCGCCGTCGGGGTCGAGGGCGTCGAAGGCCGCGTCGACGTCGCCCTCCGCGTTCCCGGTCGCGGTGCGCAGCCGGCTGAACTCCTCGCGGGTGAGGCGGCCGTCGGCGTCGGCGTCGGCGAGGTCGAACAGCGAGCCGAGGGCGGGCCGGCAGGTCGCCTCGAACGCGTCGTGTCCCGCCCAGGAGCGGTACTCCTCGAAGGTGACGCGGGAATCGTGGTCGGCGTCCATCTGGCGCCAGACCTCCTCGTGGGCGGTCCGGGCCGCGACGACGAGCGGGTCCCGGGCGTCGCGCCCCACGGCCGCGGCCGCCCGGTCGACCCGGGCGGCGTACTCCGCCCGCGAGATGACGCCGTCGCCGTCCGTGTCCAGCATGGAGAAGATGCGGCGCTTCGCCGGATCTGACATTGCGTGTCCTCCTGGTGGCTGTCCGTGGTTCTCGCCGGTCACGCTATCCAGTGGGACCGCCCTGGCGGCGCAGGCGCGTCGACGCCCGGCCCGGGCCCGGCTCCGGGCCCGCCCCGGGGTCACAGCCAGCCGCGCTCCTTGGCGCGCAGGGCGGCCTGGAAGCGGGTGGTGGCGCCGAGGCGGGTCATCAGGCCGGCGACGTGGGTGCGGTACTTGCGCAGGGAGATGTTCAGCTCGCGGGCCGCGTTCTCGTCCTTGCTGTGCTCGCTCAGGGTGCGCAGGACCTGGGCCTCGACGGTGGTGAGGTCGAGGTGGTCGAGGTCGGTGGCGCGGGTCCAGAGCCCTTCGAACAGGTCGACCAGCGCGGCGACGATCCCGGGTTGGCCGATCTGCAGGGTGTCCGACTCCGGCCGGGCGGGGTCGAGGCGGACGAAGGCGACCCGCCGGTCGACGATGAGCAGCCGACGGAACGGTTCGGGCGTCACGCGGTGGACGTCGCCCAGGTCGTGCCAGTGCCGGGCGTAGGCCATCTGCTCGGGCCGGTCGAGAGCCGCCGTGCTGACGAGGGTGCGGCAGGCCATCCCGTCGGCGAGCGCCCGCCGGAACCGGAGGGCCGTTTCGTCGCGGAGCGGAACCCCGCTGCGGGGCAGCGGTTTGGCGTTCAGCGTCTCGACGCGTCCCGGCATCGTACGGATCCGGTGGGTGACCTGCGCGGTGTCCCTGATGCGCTCGACGAGCTCGACGCGGCGACCGTGGCGGGCCTCCTCGGCGAGCTCCCACACCACGTCGAACGCGGAGTCGAGCCGGGCCAGTTCACGGGAGGTGTGCTCCACGCGGCGGCGGACGAGCAGGTCGACGGCGGCCGCGGGCGGCAGCGGGGCCAGCGTCGCGTCGAGCAGCCCCAGGTCCCGCAACTCCCCGAGGACCGCCCGCACATCGGGCAGGCCCAGGTCCGCGCCCGCGGTGTCGGGATCGCCCGGCCGGGTACGCAGCACGTAGCGGTAGACGCGCTCCTGGTCGTCCGTCAGACCCAAGCTCTGCAAACTCATGGCCGCCCCCGGGTCCGTGCAGTTTCCTGCATCAAGTCTTGCACCAACTGCCCGTTCCGCCGAGAGCGGGTGCTTGACAGGCTGAGGGATTGCCGGGGCGGAGCGACCGCCCGCGGCGCCGACCGACAGCGGATCGCACGATGGACACCGCATCGCACGCTCGACACCGCATCGCACGTTCAACAGGGGAGACATCGTCATGGGCCACCTCCGCAGCTTTGCCCCGTGGATCGCCGTCGCGGTCCTCACCGGCACCGTCGACCTCCGCTGGGCCGCGCTCACCGGCCTCCTGCTGGCCCTCGCACTCGTGGTGACCCAGCGCCGCGCCGGCCGGGGCTGGGACGCCCTGGTGATCGAGGCCAGTGCCGTCGTCTTCCTGGCCGGCTACACCTGCGCCGCCTTCGCCGCGCCCGACTCCACCGCCGTCGCCCACTACGGCCCGCCGCTGTCCTCGCTCTGGCTGGCGGCCACCGCCTGGGGCTCGCTCGCGCTCGGCCGGCCCTTCACCCTCGGCATCGCCCGCACCCAGACCCCCGAGCACGTCTGGAAGAGTCCGCTGTTCCTCCGGGTCAACCGCGTCATCACCGCGGTGTGGGCGGCCGCGTTCACCCTCGCCGGCCTCGGTGGCGCGCTGCTGCGCCACTACCGGCCGGACGCGGGCGACGCCCGCACCCTGCTCACCGTCGCCACGTTCGTCCTGCCGCTCCTGTTCACGGTCCGCTATCCGACGCTCGCCCGTGCCCGGCACGCGGCCGCGGCGGGCCCGGCCGCCCGGTGAGCACCCCTGACCCCGGTCGCCCGGTCCGTGCGTCGTCCGCGGCGACGGGCCGGGCGGCGTCGTCGTAAGTCGGTTGCCCCGTCCGCCGGGCGGGCGTCACAGTGGGCGCATCGCGCCGAACCACCAGGGAGGAGCGCGACCGTGAACGCCTTCACCAGCTCCCCGTGTCAGTGCTCCCCGTATCAGCGCTTCCGGTACTCCCGGATCCGGGGGACGTCCTCGTAGTGCGCCCGCCGGCCGCCGGCCGGGCCGCCTCGGGGGACGGTCCCCGAGGCGGCCCTCTTCGATGCGGCGCCTCCGCCGAGGGCGAGCTGGGCACGGGAGGGCCCAGGGGTCTGTAACACCCCCGCTTCGGCTGTGACGGTTCGACTCCGTCCTCGCCCACCCACGCCGGCTCCGCACGGCAGCCGGCTTGCCGCACCGGTGGTCTGATGCCGTTTCAGTGTCAGACCCTCCGAGCATAATGAAGTATCGCCGCAGACGGGGGCCGTCCTGGCGCGGCCGGATCCGCATTCCGAGCGACCCGCGCGAGCGGGGCGGAATCCGCGCGCCGCAGGTCGTCAGGCACCTCGTCCGGCGCCAACTGGGGGAGTGGATAGATGATCATCATCGGTATCGTCATTCTGGCCGGACTCGTCCTGTTCGGCATCATCGCCGGCTCGCTGACGGACGGCGGGGACCGGAAGAGGAAGTCCCGTTACCGCGGCGGGGATTCCGGCAGCGGCGACTCCGGCGGCAGCGGCGGCGGTTGCGGCGGGGGCGGCTGTGGCGGAGGTGGTTGCGGCGGCGGCTGCGGCGGCAGCTGAGCGCCCGGCCGCCGGGAACGGAGCAGGCGTGCTCTCACGAACGTACTCCCGTCGCGTCGACCGCGTGCAGGCGGCCGTCGACGCGCTCGAACTGCCCCCCGCCGTCTACCGGACGTGCCCGTTCGAACCGCGCGAGCTGGTCGAGACCGGGCTGCGCCAGTGGCTGCGCTGCTGCGGGGCGGCGATGCTGGACCGGCAGGTCATCGGCATGCCGTCGTTCGCCGTGGACGAGGCGTGGCACGGGCTGATCCTCTGCACCGAGCGCTACGCGGCCTTCTGCCGGAGGGCCTACGGGAGGTTCCTCCACCACCATCCGCAGGGCGGAGAACTCGCCGGCAGCGCGCGGCGCGCCGGATCGATGGCGGAACAGCTGCGCCGCACCGCCGTGGCCTGGTCGTTCGTGGCCCGGCCCGGTGAGGAGTGCGTCCTGTGGGACCTCGACGTGCGGGTGGGCGTGCCCGAACCGTGGGGCGCGGGCACCCGGCCGTAGTGGCGACGGTGCCCGCGGCCGACATGGTTCGGGGCGGGTCGGCCGGGATTCCGGCCGACCCGCCCCGGGATCGTGTTACTTGGTGAAGCCGATGTTCTCGTACAGGTAGTCCGAGAGGCCCGGGGCACCGAGGTTGGCGACCGACTTCTTCACACCGAAGATGGCGGGGCGCTGGTACAGGGTGACCAGGGCGGCGACCTTCCAGGCCTCGGCGTCGGCCTTGTTGATGGCCGCGAACTCGGTCTCGGGGGTCTGGGCGGCGGCGGCGTCGGCCATCGCCTGGTCCAGCTCGGGGCTGCCGACCTGGCTGTAGTTGGCGCCGCCGTCGGTCTTGAAGTTCGCGGTCGCGGAGCTGGCCGGGAACGGCGTGCCGATCAGCGAGAACGCCGTCATGTCGAAGTCGTACTTGTAGATGTACTTGTCGAAGAACTCGTTCGACGGGGCGGTGAAGATGTTCACCTTGACGCCGACCTGCTGCAGCATCTGGGTGAGCATCGAGCCCTCGTTGGTGGCGATGGTGACGCCGGCCGGGATGACGAACTTGAGGTTGAGCTCCTTGCCGTCCTTCTTGCGGACGTCGCCGTCCATCTTCCAGCCCGCCTCGTCGAGCATCTTCTTGGCGGCCTCGGGGTCGAACTTGCTCAGGCCGTCCGAGTTGTCCTTGTAGCCGTTCTGGTTCGGCACCAGGAAGTGGTTGTTCATCGCGGCGGCCGGCCAGCCCAGGCCGGTGAGGTCCGACTTGGCGATGGTCTCGCGGTCGATGGCCTGGAAGAGCGCCTGGCGGACCTTGGGGTCGGTCAGCATCGGGCTCTTGCCGTTGAACATGAAGTGGCGGAAGTTCGGGCCGCCGGCCTCGCGGACCTCGCCGTCGGCGGTGGACTGGATCTGCTTGAAGCCGGACGCGTCCGGGCCGTTGTCGTAGAAGTCGATCTCGCCGTTCTGGAACGCCTGCGGCATGGTGTTGGTGTCCATGGCCTTGTAGACGATCTTGTCGAGCAGCGGCTTCTGGCCCCACCAGGCGGGGTCGGCGACGACGGTGACGGTCTTGGCGGTCTGGTCGATCTTGTCGAGCTTGAACGGGCCCGCCGAGGTCGGGATCTTGTCGACGTACGCGGTGTTGAAGACGTCCGGGGTGGCGACGTACTTGGCCGGGAACAGCGGCGCGTTGGCGGCGTTGTTGAACAGCGCCTGCCACTCGGAGAACGGCGACTTGAAGGTCATGATCGCCTGGTAGTCGTCGGCACCCTTGACGACGCTCTCGACCTGGTCGAAGCCGGTCGTCGAGGTGGCCTTGAACTCCGGGTTGGTGCCGTTCTGGGCCTTCCAGTTGGCTTCCAGGTCCTGCCAGGTGATCGGCGTGCCGTCGTTCCACTTGGCCTTCGGGTTGAGGGTCCAGGTGACGACCTGCTTGCCGTCCTTGGTCTCGGACTTGGCGTCGAGCAGGTAGTCCTTGTTCGGGGTCTGGGTGCCACCGGCGTCCGAGTGCCAGAAGGTCGGCATGAGCGCCTTCATGACGTCGGTCGTGGAGACCTCGTTGCCGTCCGCCTCCAGCGGGCTCCACTGGCTGGAGAGCTGGTCGATCGCCCAGTTGAGCGTGCCGCCCTGCTTCAGGTCGGCACGGTCCTTCTCGTTCATGGCCCGCTGGGTCATCTTCGGGGCCTCGGACTTGGCGGGAGCGGCGTCCCCTCCGGAGGAGCTGCTGGAGCAGGCGCTGAGGCAGAGCGAGGCGGTGGCGACGGTGGCGACCAGCGCGACCGGGATCCGGGTGTGCTTCAAGGGATTCCCCAGGGAGTGTGCGGAAGGGTGGATGGACCCAGCGGGCCGCCGGAGCGGAAGGTGCTGGAGGGTTGGCACTGCGGACTTGCGGGTGGGGCCGGACCGGGTTGTTCCGCCGGGCCCGGCCCCCTTTCGTGGGGGTCGGATCGTGGGGTCAGATCACTTCGAGGGCGGCGGCGAAGTGGCAGGCGGCGACGTGGTCGTCGGAGAGCCTGCTGTTGCCGGGGTCCTCGTCGCGGCAGCGCTGCTGTTCGGCCTCGCTCAGCGCCGGGTGCTTCGGGCAGCGGTTGCGGAACCGGCACCCGGTCGGCACGTTGGCCGGGCTGGGCAGGTCGCCGCTGAGCAGGATCCGGGTCCGCTCGCGTTCCCGGCGCGGGTCCGGGAGCGGGACGGCGGAGAGCAGCGCCTGCGTGTACGGGTGGGAGGGCGCGTCGAAGATGGACCGGGAGTCGCCCAGCTCGACGATCCGGCCCAGGTACATCACGGCGATCCGGTCGGCGATGTGCCGGACCACCGAGAGGTCGTGGGCGACGAACAGGTAGCTCAGACCGAGCTTCACCTTGAGCTCGTCCAGCAGGTTGAGCACGCCCGCCTGGATCGAGACGTCGAGGGCGGAGACCGGCTCGTCCAGGATGACGAGGCGGGGCTCCAGGGCGAGCGCGCGGGCGATCGAGATGCGCTGGCGCTGGCCGCCGGAGAACTCCTGCGGGTAGCGGTCGGCGTGGTCGGGGTTGAGGCCGACCATCTCCAGCAGCTCGGGGACGCGGGCGGCGATCCGCTCCTTGTCCCAGCGGTGCGTGCGCAGCGGCTCGGCCAGGATGTCACCGATCGGCATCCGGGCGTCCAGGGCCGCCATCGGGTCCTGGAACACGATCTGCATGTCGCGGCGCAGCGCCTTGCGGTCGGCCCGGCCGAGGCCGCGGACGTCCTTGCCGAACACGGTGACGGTGCCGGCCTGGCCGCTGGGCAGGTCCAGGATCTCCAGCAGGGTGGTGGTCTTGCCGCAGCCGGACTCGCCGACCAGGCCGAGCGTCTCGCCCTCGCGGATGTCCAGCGTGATGCCGTCCACCGCCTTGACCACGCCCACCTTGCGCTTGATCACGGCGCCCTGGGTGAGCTGGAAGTGCTTGGTCAGCCCGTCGATCTCCAGCACCTTGGGGCGCTGCTCGCGCGGCACGCTCTCCAGCGTGACGGCGGCCGGGAGTTCGGGCACGGGGTAGATGGTGGCGGGGTCCAGCGCGCCGGCCAGTTCGTGGCTGCGGTGGCAGGCGGTCGGGTGGGTGTTGCCCTCCTTGACCGACAGCGCCGGCTCCACCTCGCGGCAGCGCTCGACGGCGATCGGGCAGCGGGCCGCGAACGGGCAGCCCTCGGGCAGCTCGACCATCGACGGCGGGGTGCCCTCGATCGGGGTCAGGGCCCGGCGCCCGGTGTTGTCCAGCCGGGGGATCGAGCCCAGCAGTCCGATGGTGTACGGCATCCGCGGGCGGTAGTACACCTCGTCGACACCGCCGGACTCGACGGCCCGGCCCGCGTACATCACCTGGACGCGGTCGGCGAAGCCGGCGATCACGCCGAGATCGTGGGTGATCATCACGATCGCCGCGCCGGTGACGTCCTGGGCCTTCTTCAGGACCTCCAGGACCTGCGCCTGGATGGTCACGTCGAGGGCGGTGGTGGGCTCGTCGGCGATGATCACCTTGGGGTCGTTGGCGATCGCCATGGCGATCATCGCGCGCTGGCGCATGCCGCCGGAGAACTCGTGCGGGAAGTTGTCCACCCGGCGCTTCGGGTCCGGAATGCCCACCACGTCCAGGAGTTCGACGGCCCGGGTGCGGGCCTGCTCCTTGGTCATGTCCTGGTGGATCCGCAGCGCCTCGACGATCTGGGTGCCGACCGAGTAGACCGGGGTGAGCGCGGACAGCGGGTCCTGGAAGACCATGCCGATGTCCTTGCCGCGGATCTTCGAGAGCTCGTTGTCGGACAGGCCGAGCAGCTCACGGCCGCCGAGCCGGACCGAACCGGAGACCTCCGCGGCTTCGGGCAGCAGCCCGAGCACGGCCATCGAGGAGACGGACTTGCCGGAGCCGGACTCGCCGACGATGCCGAGCACCTCGCCCGGGCGGACGGCGTAGGAGACGCCGCGGACGGCGCGGACCTCGCCGGCCTCGCTGGGGAAGGAGACATGAAGGTCCGTCACTTCGAGTACGGGCTGCGGCTTGTCCAGCCGGGTGTCGGTCACCGGTCGGAGTCCTTCCTTGGTACCGGGGGTGCTGGTGTCGGGCTGCGGGGGCTGGAGCGCGTCCGTCATGACGAACTCACGACGTCCCGGGTGCCGCCGGGGAGCGTGGCGCCCCGGCGGGCGGCGTTGCGCTCGGCGAGGGCCCTGCGGCGGCGCCCCTTCGACTTCGCCCCGCCGGAGGTCGGGTCGAAGGCGTCGCGCAGACCGTCGCCGACGAACGCGACCGCGATGCCGATCAGCACCAGGCAGGTGGCCGGGAAGTAGAACAGCCACTGGAAGGTCGGCGCGTTGGTGGTGTTGTCGGCGATGATCGTGCCGAGCGAGACGTCCGGGGCCTGCACGCCGAAGCCGAAGAACGACAGGCCGCTCTCGCCGATGACCGCGGCACCGACCTGGATCACCGTGTCGATGATCAGTAGCGAGGCCATGTTCGGCAGGATGTGCCGGATGATGATGACCGGGCCGGGGACGCCCATGTACTTGGCGGCCTTCACGAACTCCCGGTCCTTCAGCGTCAGCGTCATGCTGCGGACCACCCGTGCGGTGATCATCCAGCTGAACGCCGCGAGCAGGACCACGAAGATCAGCCAGCTGGAGTTGCGGAAGATCGGCGACAGCACGGCGATGATCAGGAAGCTCGGCAGGACCAGCAGCAGGTCGACGAACCAGGTCAGGCCCTTGTCGATCCAGCGGCCGTAGTAGCCGGCGAAGGCGCCGACGAAGCCCGCGACCACGGTGCTGATGCCGCCCACCAGCAGGCCGATCACCAGCGACTTCTGCAGTCCGCGCATGGTCAGCGCGAAGAGGTCCTGGCCGCCCTGGTTGGTCCCCCACCAGTGGGTCCCGCCGGGCGGCGCGTTGAAGGCCATGTAGTCGTGGAAGCGGTAGTCGTACTTGCTGAACGACGGGCCGGCGTACGCGGCCACGAACAGCACGACCAGGATGCCCAGGCCGACGAGGGCGAGCCTGTTGCGGGCGAAGCGGCGGGCGGTGAGCCGGCCCCGGCCGGTCCGCTTGCGGGCGGTGGCGGGGGACTTCGGGGCGCTGGCGGCCGGGGTCTGCGGGACACCGGCCGTGGCGGCGGCCAGGGCGGAGACCGCCTCGCCGCCGGCGGCGGAGGTGTTCGAGGGGGCGGGTTGGTCGGCGCTCATGTTCTCTCTCCTCTACGGGTGTTGGGGTGCTCGGCGGGGCGGGGTGCGTCAGCGCACCCGGACCCGGGGATCGAGCGCCGCGTAGAGCAGGTCGGACAGCAGACCGGCGATCAGCACCAGGCCGGCGGTGAACAGGGCCACCGCCGACGTGGTGTTGACGTCGTTGCGGGTGATCGAGTTGATCAGCAGCTCGCCCATGCCGTGCCAGCCGAAGGTCTTCTCGGTGAAGGTCGCACCGACGAACAGCAGCACGATGTTGAACACCAGCAGCGGCACCACCGGGAGGATCGCCGTGCGCAGGCCGTGCTTGACCAGGGCGGTGCGCCGGCGCAGGCCCTTGGCCCGGGCGGTGCGCAGGAAGTCGCTGCCGAGGACGTCGAGCATGGTGCTGCGCTGGTAGCGGCTGTACAGGGCGATCTGGATGAGGATCAGCGTCAGGCCGGGGAGCAGCATGTGCTCGGCCCGGTTGCCCAGGGCGGCGAAGTCCCAGCGGCCGGCGAACTCGGCGTCCGTCTCACCGGTGAAGTGGATGGTGCCGGCGCCCAGGAACTTGATCGTCAGCAGCTTCAGGAAGAGGCCGAGCACGAAGACGGGCATCGCGAGGACGAAGAACGAGGCCAGGGTCGTGAACCGGTCGAAGAACTTGTACTGCTTGATCGCGCCGATGGTGCCGAGCGCGACGCCGCCGACCGAGCCGACCAGGGTCGCCAGCAGCAGCAGCCGGGTGGAGACGCCGATCCGGCGGCCCACCTCGCTGTTGACCGGCGAGCCGTCGATCGACTTGCCCAGGTCCCCGTGGATCACACCGTTCGCCCAGGTGCCGAAGCGGCTGACGATCGGGGTGTCGGGGTTCATGTTGACGTCGTCGAGCGTCTTGCTGATGGTCGCCTTGGCCAACGGGGGGTTGCGGCCCTCGTAGTTCGCCTGCGGGTGCAGGCTGAGCCCCGCGACGAAGTACGAGAGAGAAGCCGCAAGTATGACGAGTATCAAATAGTTGGCCAACTTGCGGAGCATGTAGCGGCCCAAGGCGGTTCTCTCCCTCGTGCGGACCCGCGCCCACCGACGGAACAGGACTCCGGGGTCCGTGAGGACGGAGGACCGTGCGCGGACTGCCGTGGAGCGTCTTTGATGTCGGACGGATGGTCGGAAAGGTCGGCCGCCACTGTCAGGCGGCTCGGATGCACATCTTGCTGACCGGGCGGAGGGCTGTCGACTGACGCTTTGTCAAAGGTTAGGTAAAGAAGGGTTCAGTCCTTTGGGTGGCAGCCCTCTTTGACCATGGCTTCCTCGGTCCGAGTCGCAGGCCACGAGGTGTTTTGCAGGCTCAGGGGCTCCCGGAACGCATGGTTCCACCGGTCGAAGTGTTTGTCCGGTTATGTTCGTGCATGTCCCGCCAGTGGCGAGGATTCGCCAACAAACGGACGCCCTGAGCTGCCTGATCGAGCAGTCATTTCACCGCCTCCCAGCTGTCACTCCGGCCCCACGGGACGGTGTCGCGGGAGCGTCGGGACGGTTGCGGCAGGGGGGTCTCCGATCGACCTTAGTTGACGTGTGCGCGTCGGGCGCGATCATTTTCGGTCGACCGGGACGGGTGCCCTGGCGCGCGGTGCATTGGTGCCCCGGAGGCAGGGCCGTGCGGGTGGGTGTGCAACGGAGGTTCGGGGGCACGGAACGGGGCCGGTGCGGGTGACCGAGGGGGCTCGGTCACCCGCACCGGGGGTGGGGTGTCGCCGGGGGTGTCGTGCTGCTTCACCCCGTGGTCAGGCTCAGTTGTCGCCCATGCTCCAGTTGCCGCACTGGAAGATGCTGAACGGGAAACAGATGTAGCCGCTGCCGGCCTGCTCCTCGCTGTCGAGCAGCTGCAGGGCGTTGACGTCCTCGGTCATGGTGTTCTCCTTCTGTGGAGGGGGAGTTGTCACATGTCGTTGATGCTCCAGTTGCCGCACTGGAAGATGCTGAACGGGAAGCACATGTAGCCGGTGGTGGTCTGCTCCTCGCTGTCGAGCAGCTGCAGGGCGTTGACGTCCTCGGTCATGGTGGTCACCTCCTTTCGGCCGGGTCGGGGGCGGGGAGCCAGAGGCGCGGTCCGCCGTGGTGGAGCCGTACCAGCAGGCCGAGGGGCCCGCCGAGTCCGGTGTTGTAGCCGACGCCCACCCTGCTCAGGGTGTCGTCGGGGATCAGGAGCAGCCCGTCGTGGACGACGTGGCGTGCGTGGGCGCAGGCGAGGAGTTCCTCGGCGCGGCGCCGCTGGAGGGGGTCGTCGAGGGCGTCGGCGAGGTCGAGGAGGAACTCGGCGTTGCCCGCGAGGCCGTGGCAGGCGGCCGGTGAGCTCTGCCACCGCCAGCGGTACACCTCGGCCGCGGCCTGTTCGGCCGTCTCGCGGTAGCGCGGGTCCCCGGTGGCCTGCCAGAGCCGGATCAGGAAGGTGCCGATGCCGGAGGCGCCGCTGCACCAGTGGGGCGCGTGGGCGGGGGCGTCGGCGCCGCGGTCCTCGACCGGCCAGGCGGCGGCGCCGTCACGGACCCGTGCGGTGGCGAGCAGCGTCTCGGCGGCGACCCGGGCGGCGTGGACGAAATCCTCCCGTTCGGCGGCGAGTCCGGCGAGGAGCAGGAAGGTCGCGACGCCGGCGACGCCGTGGGCGAAGCCGAGGTGGGTGATGCCCGCGAGTTCGGAGTCGAAGTCGGCCGGGACGGGCCACACCACACCGGAGCGGCCCTGCGCGGCGGTGGTCAGCAGGTGTTCGGCGGCGGTCACCGCGCGTCGGCGGAACTCCTTGTCGCCGGTGGTCCGCCAGAAGTGGAGCTGGGCCAGGCCTGCGCCGGCCACGCCGTGGCAGACGTCGGGGTTGGGCCACCGCAGCGGGACGGCGCGGGCCAGCTGGGCGGCGTGTGCGGCGAGGCCGTCGTCGCCGAGCAGCCGGGCCGCGTCCAGCAGCGCCCAGGCGGTGCCGGAGCGGCCGAAGTGCAGTCCGGGCAGCAGCTGTCCGCCGGCCCCGGCCCGGGCGGCGATCCACTGCGCCGCCTCGGCGACGGTGGCCCGCAGCCGCGGGTCGGCGCGGTGGGCGGCGGCCGCGGTGAGGACGGACAGGACGCCGGCGGCACCGTGCTGCACGTTCAGCGGATCGGTCCCCTCGCCGGAGGGGCCGGCGGGCCAGAGCCGTACCGGGTCCTGCGGGGTCATGGTGTCCATCAGATGGGTCAGCCCGTCGGCGAGCAGCCGTCGCGCGGTCCGGTCGTCCAGGACGGTGCCGCTCCCCGGGGCGGCCGCGGTGGCGGCGGGCAGCGCGGCGAGCGCCGCGCGGGCCTTCGCCAGGCTCCACCGCTCGTTCCGGTCCTCGGCCATGAGCCCGAGGACGAGCGG
This sequence comes from Kitasatospora sp. NBC_01246, assembly GCF_036226505.1. Classification (NCBI taxonomy): domain Bacteria; kingdom Bacillati; phylum Actinomycetota; class Actinomycetes; order Kitasatosporales; family Streptomycetaceae; genus Kitasatospora; species Kitasatospora sp. NBC_01246. The sequence goes on from NZ_CP108484.1 coordinate 8,295,758, forward strand.
GCGGAGGTCGGTGAGGTCCGGGCGGTCGGCGAGCGCGGTGGCGAGCAGGGCGGCGGTCCGTTCGTCCCGGCCGCGGGCCGCCCCGCGGTCCGGGGCGAGCGCCGGGTCGGTACCGGTCAGCAGGTGGAACAGCACGGCGCCGAGGCTGTAGAGGTCGGACTCCGGCGCGGGGGCGGGGCCGCTCGGTGCGCCGTCGACGACCTCGGGCGCGCCGAAGCCCGGGGTGTGCAGGCGCAGGACGTGGTCCCCGGGGCGGGCGAGGGACTCCAGGTCGATCAGGCGGACCTCGCCGTCCGGGGTGACCATCAGGTTGTTGGGGTTGAAGTCGCGCAGGACCAGGCCGAGTTCGTGGACGGCCGCGACGACGTCCAGCAGTTGCCCGGCCAGGTCGAGCACCTGGGCCCGGTCGGGGCGCAGCCGCTCGGACACCCAGGCGCGCAGGGTGCGCCCGGCGACGAGCTCCTCCACGAGGTACCGGTTGCCGCCCTGGCCGAAGACCTCCACGACCTGCGGACATCGGCCGAGCGGTGCGAGCAGGGCGTGCATGGCGGCCTCGTGGTCGAGCAGGTCGCCGGCGTCGGTGCCTTCGAGGACGGCCCCGACGTGCCGGCGGGCCTCCTTGACGACGACCTCCAGGCCGGTCCGCCGGTCGGTGGCGAGGAAGACGCCGCCCTTGAAGGCGTGCCGGATCGCCTTGTGCACGACGTAGCGGTTGTTCAGCAGCACGCTCGTCCCGGGGGCGGCCGGGGGAGTTTCGGGGAGCGGGAGCGGCGAGGCGGCCCAGGCGGGCGGGGTGAACCCGGCCGTGCGCCGGTCGCGGACGAAGGTCCCGTCCGGCGCCTGCAGCATGGGTTCGACCGAACCGTCGTTGGTGAGCCGGGGGGAGCCACGGAAGGCCCCGTAGCGGTAGTGGACCGGGCTGTCCGGCCGGTACCGGCGGTCGGAGAGGATGCCCGGCCCCGGCAGGTGCGCGGTGGCCCGGTGCAGTTCCTCGGCGAGCCGGCGGAAGTGGTCGTCGTCGTCCGGGTAGACGGTGATGAACTTCCCGCCGCCGCCCCGGTCGTAGCGGGCGGAGACGAGTTCCGTCAGCCGGCCGGGTGTACCGGCGCACTTGAACGGGGCCCGGGCGGCGACGAGCACTTCGGCGGCCCGGGTCAGCACCGTCGGGGCGGAGAGCGGGGTGGCGGACACGTGCAGCTTCCAGCCCTGCCGGCGGCCGAGGCCGGCGTCGTCCGGCCGGACGTGGCACCAGAAGTCCCCGGGAGTGACGGTCCAGCCCCGCGCGCCCTGACGGCGCAGCACCGCCCCGATCAGGTCGGGGTAGAACGTGGCGTACGGATCCGCCGAGCCCTGACCCGCCGTCTGCCCCTCTGCCATCGTTCTTCCTTCGTCCGTGGAGCCCTGCCGGAGCCGGTCGGCCTCCGAGCGCATCGCTGATCCTGGCGGCGCGGGGACATCCGGTTCATGGGGGACGACCACGTATCTTCCGGCCGTGAACCCCCATGGGGCCGGTCGACGGCTCGCCGAACGGTCCCGACCCCGGGCCGGGTCCGGTGGGTCCGCCGGGGCGCGTGGTGCCGTAACGGCCCGTCGGCCGCCACGGCCGGCGGGCGGGGGCGGGTTGACGTGCCCGTTCCCGGGGCGGAGCGGGAATCGCGCGCAGGTTCGGAAACTGTCGGCCGGCGAGGCGAGGAGTGGGTTGTTCCCGTACCGGGGGGCCGGTTCCGGTCCTGCCCCGGCCCGATCGGGCTTTGAGCCGTACCCGGGGGCGGCCGAGACGCCGGCCGGGGAGCCCGGACGGGCCGGGAGATGCCCGGCCGGCGCGGTGCGCCGTCGGGCCTGCTGACGCTCCCGGCGCCCGGTCCGCGCGATGAACCGCCCGTTCGGCCCGTCCGCGCGGGGCGGGAGGCCTGGTAGCTCCGGGGGAGGAGCCCCCGACCCCCGGGTGGCGGGGCCGTCCTCGGCACCCACGAGGGGCACCGATCCTCGTGAACATGTCCAGCAGCGTCGGCTCCGCCGACCCACCGGTGCGGCCGGCCCCGATCGTCGGCTGTCGGCACACTCGAATCGGCCAACGTCGGGGGAGATCCGGCTGAGGTCCCGCCGCCGGCCGCACCGATTGCCGTACCGTGACCGGCAGCGAAGTGGAGGACCCTTTGAGCGCCCAGCCCGACCACCTTCCCGCCGCGCCGGCGGCTCCGGCGCCGCGTGCCGCCGCCCGACTGCTCGCCCGTATCCACGCCGAGCCGCCCGAGCGGGCAGCCAGGTGGCTGCCGGCGTTCGAACGGGACTGGGCCAAGGCGCTCGACGACTCGCGTCAGACCTACGACCTCTCCCCGCTGCACCACGTGGTCCGGACCTGGCGGGTCCGTCTGGACAGCGCACCGGCGGTCGACGCGTTCGTCGCCGCCGGCCCGGACGACGGGGACGGGATCGACCTCGCCGAACTCACCGGGACGGACCGGTGAGCGACCGCGTCTGGCCGGCCCGGCTGTCCCCGCAGGCGGCCAAGACCTTCGTCGACCTCCCCCCACACGCCCAGCGGACGGTCCGCGACCTGCTGGACATCGCCTCCCGAACCCCCTGGGGGTGGCCGCAGTGGGACGCCACCGACCTCGAAGGCGAAGACGTCCGCTGCGCCTCCGTCGGCCAGCTCAGCCTCGTCTACCTGGTGAACCGCCCGGCCGGGCGCCTGCACGTCATCGACATCGTCTGGCTCGGCTGACAGCCTCCGCGGATCCGGCCGACCTTCACGGCGGGGGTCGACCTTCACGGCGCCGGCGGCCCGAACGGGCCGCGCCCGACGGTCGCTTTGGACGACGGTCGGCGACGCTCCGGTCCTCCGGACGGCGACCGGCCGTGGCTCCGTGGACGGTCGGGCGGCCCAGGCCGACGGACCAGAACGACGGCATCCATCGAACCGAAGTGGCGGAACCCCTCGTTCCAAGTGTTGTAGAGGGAACGGCCGTGGAGCACCGTTCTCGACGTTCCGTCCCCCGAAGGAGCCCGCCGCCCATGGGAAATCACCGCAAACCCAGCCGTCCGAGCCGGGCCCGCCTCGCTGTCCTCACCACGGCCGTGGCCGGCGGCGCGGTGCTCGCCGCCGGGACGGCGCACGCCGAGCCGGCGCCCACCCTGGCCTCCGTCAAGGAGCAGGTGGACAGGCTCAACGGGGAGGCCGAGCAGGCCATCGAGCGTTACAACGGGTTCCAGGAGAAGCGGCAGTCGCTCCAGGCCGACGCCAACCGCATCCAGGACAAGGTCGCCCGCGGCCAGGACTCGCTCAACGAATTGCGCACCTCGCTCGGCGCGGTGGCCGGTGAGCAGTACCGCAGCAACGGCATCGGCCCGGGCGTCCAGCTGATGCTCGACTCCGACCCGGCCGGCTACCTGGAGCGCGCGGCCGTGCAGAACCAGGTCGCCGACAGCCAGGCCGCGTTGCTGAAGCAGGCCCGCGACGCGCAGCGCAAGCTCGACCAGGACCGCGCCGAGGCCACCGCGATGCTCGCCCGACTCGACGCCGCGGGCGCGTCGCTGGGCGAGGAGAAGAAGCAGATCCAGGCCAAGCTCGCCGAGGCCGAGGCCCTGCTCAACAAGCTCAGCGCCGAGGACCGGGCCAGGATCAACGCCCAGGAGAGCGCCGAGAAGGCCAAGGCCACCGCCCAGCAGGCCGCTGCGGCCGACCGCGCCGCGCGCGCCGCCGAGCGGCCCGCGCAGGGCGCCGCCACGGCACCCGCGACGCGCCCGGCCGCCGGAGCCACCCCGGCGGGAGCCGCCCCTGCCGGAACCCCCGCCGGAGCCGCTGCCGAAGCCCCTGCCGGAGCCGCCGCCGGACCCGCTCCGGCGAGCGCGGGCGGCCGGGCCGCCGACGTCGTCAAGTTCGCCACCGCCCAGCTCGGCAAGCCCTACGAGTGGAGCTCCACGGGACCGAACTCCTTCGACTGCTCAGGCCTCACCGGCGCCGCCTACCGCGCGGCCGGCGTCAAGCTCCCCCGGATATCCCAGGACCAGTGGAAGTCCGGCCCGCACGTCGCCCGGGGCGACCTCCAGCCCGGTGACCTCGTCTTCTTCTACGACGACATCCACCACGTGGGCCTCTACATCGGCGACGGCAAGATGATCCACGCTCCGCGCAAGGGGAAGAACGTCGAGGTCCTCCCGATCAGCGTGATGCCGTACATGGGCGCGGTCCGCCCGGCCTGAGCCGCGGTGGCCGGGGCGGCCGTGCCTCGGTACCGCCCCTGGCGCCACGGGCCGGCCGCCCGCGGGCAACGCCGTAGCGAGGCGCTGCCCCGGCGGGGCACCGTCGGCGTGCTCCTCGGGGAGGGGCAGCGGGGCCACGGCGAAGCCGTGTCCGCACCGACGGCAGGACCGCCGGAGGAACGGGCCCGTCCCGCAGCAACCGGCAGCCCCGTGTGGTGATCACCCGAGGAGGGCGACGCCCGCCCGGCCGTGCTTTGCGCCCGGTGGCCCGGCGACGGCGTGCCGCCGGGCCCCGTCCGGTCGAAACCCCGGCGCGCCGGGCTCGTCCACGGCCGGTCCGTCCGGGCCGGAAGCTAGGTTCGGCTCCGTGACGGGCAACGACGCGGTCCTGGCCCTGGTGGTCACCACCGCGCTGGGTTTCGACTTCACCAACGGATTCCACGACACCGGCAACGCCATGGCGACCTCGATCGTCACCGGCGCCCTACGCCCGCGCGTGGCGGTCGCCCTCTCGGCGGCGCTGAACCTGGTCGGCGCGTTCCTGTCGACCGCCGTCGCGGCGACCATCGCGAGCGGTCTGGTCGACAGCGCCGACGTGACCCTGGTGGTGGTCTTCGCGGGACTGGCCGGCAGCATCCTGTGGAACCTGACCACCTGGTACCTCGGCATCCCCTCCAGTTCCTCGCACGCGCTCATCGGCGGCGTGGTCGGGGCGACGATGGCGGCGGCCGGGGTCTCGGCCGTCAAGTGGCAGGGGTTGGTCTCCAAGGTGATCGTGCCCGCCACCCTGTCGCCGTTCATCGCCGGGACGGTCGCGGTGGTCGGCACCCACCTCGTCTACCGGCTCACCCGCGACGTCTCCCAGGGCCCGCGCGACCACGGCTTCCGGATCGGCCAGATCGGTTCGGCCTCGATGGTCTCGCTCGCCCACGGCACCAACGACGCGCAGAAGACCATGGGCGTCATCACCCTGGCCCTGATCGCCAACGGCACCCTCCAGGCCGGCGCCACCTCCCCGATCTGGGTGATCACCTCCTGCGCGATGGCCATCGCCCTGGGCACCTACCTCGGCGGCTGGCGGGTCATCCGGATGCTGGGCAAGGGACTCATCGAGATCGAGTCGCCGCAGGGCATGGCCGCCGAGTCGGCCTCGGCGGCGGTGATCCTCTCCTCCACCGACTTCGGCTACTCGCTGTCCACCACCCACGTGGCCACCGGGTCGATCCTGGGCGCCGGGGTCGGCCGCAAGGGCGCCGTGGTGCGCTGGAACACCGCCCGCCGCATGGCGGTGGCCTGGCTGCTCACCCTGCCGGCCTCCGCGACGGTCGGCGCCGCGACCTACTGGGCCGCCCACGGGATCGGCGGGACCATCGGCGTCGTAGTGATCTTCATCGTGCTGGTCCTGGCCTCAATCGCCTTCTTCGCGGCCTCCCGCCGGCCGGCCGTGGCGGTGACGCCGGAGAACGTCAACGAGGCCTGGACCGGCTCGCTGGTCCCGGCCCCGGACGCCGGCGAGGTGGCCTCGTGAACTCCTGGATCAACCTCGACGCACTGTGGGGGATCGTCGTGGTGGGCCTCGTCGCCGGAGCCGGCCTGCCGGCCCTGTTCGCCCTCGGCCTGCGCGCCCTCAACCCGTCGGCCCGCCCCGCCGGGCGGTCTGCCGTGACCGGGCCCCCGGCCGCCGTCGGACCGGTCGGCTACGCCGTGGCCGTACTCTGCTTCGCCACCGTGCTCGCCGCGATCGCCTGGGGCATCTTCGTCATCGTCAACCACAGCTGAACGGCCGTGCCGCGGGCGAGGGAGCGTCACCCCGCCGCCGGGGCCCGCGCGGTGAGGGACCAGGGGGCGGCCCACAGCGGAAGGACCTCGACGGTGGCGCGGGCGTCGCGCCGGTGCCCCTCGGCGCCGCGCCCCGGGCCGACGGCGGGACAACGGGGACGGGTGCCGGCCGGCTGACGGGCAGCCTCGGAGTTCACTGGGCTCATGCGTCGCAACCTACTCCGGGGCACTGACAGGCCCGGTGCGGGCGGATCGACGGTCCGACCGGCTACCACCTTCCGGCACGGAACGGGCGGTGATGGACCGAGTCGTGCCCCCGCCGGTTCGGACGAGCCCGGTCGTCGGAGTGGCCGGGACGGGCCGTGCACCCGGCGGCGCCCCGCAACCGTCCGGGCGAACGGTGCGCCGGGGTGGGGGTGCTGCTCGACGAGGGGGTGGCCGCCGGGGCCGGCGGCCGTCGCGCCCGCGGTGTTGTCGGTGTGCCGGGTTAGGTTGACGATCATCAGCCGGACCGGATGGGGGACGTCGTGACCGACCGTACGAGCGAGTCGATCAGCTGGGAGGAGACGCGCGCGCTCATCGCCGCGCGGATCCCGCAGGGGGTGATCGACCGGCTCCGGCCGGTGCCCGCCGGTGCGCTGCGCCATCTGCGGACCCCGTTGCGCAAGCTCCGCACCGAGCTGGTGCGCGAACTCTCGTCGGGCGACCGGGGCCGGTACTCCACCGCGTACGACCAGCTCGCCGCACTGCAGCTGGCCGGGATCCTCGCTGCCGCCACCCCGGCCGAGGCGTTGGAGTGGCTCACCTCCCGCCGCCTCCTCGACGTCACCTGGCCGCGGCCGGGCGGCGGCTCCAGCAGCCCCGACCACCACACCGTCCTGCTGACCCTGCTCGCGCCGCACCGGGACGCGGCGTTCCACCGCGAACTCGCGGGCCGGCTCGCCGCATGGCTGCCCGCACGTGGCGACGCCGCCCGGTGGCTGATCACCCAGGGCCTCGCCCTCCGGTCCGGCGCCGAGCCCCCCACCACCGACGGCTACGTGATCGGGTGGCTCCGCGAGGGCCGGCTGATGGGCTCCCACCACCGGGAGATCGGCGAGTGGCTCGCCGACCAGGGCCTGCGCGAACCGGTGCCGCACCACCACTCGCTGCTCTCCTGGCTGCGGACGCAGCCCCGGCTCGCCGAGTTCACCCGTCGAGCGTTCGAAGTCCCGGACGCCGGGGCCGAGTTCACCGAGTCCCCGTCGACCTGCGGCTGGGCCGAGTCGCTCGCCGTCGTGGCGGCCGAGGGACTGCTCGACCGCGCCGAACTGATCGACCTCTGCCTGGGCCGACTGCTGCGCGGCGACCGGCCCGGCAACCTGCGCGGATTCCTGCGGCTGTACGCGGTGCTGGCCCTCGACGCCGACGAGATCCTCGCCCGGGCCGGGGACCACGTCCGGCTGGCCGCCGACGGTGCGCCGGGCGCCGCCAAGGCCGCCCAGGCGGCGCTGGTTTCCGTGGCGGAGCGGCTGCCGGCCGAGCTGTTCGTCGAACTCACGGGCGCCGTCCTGGCCCGCCCGGAGAAGGGCCTCGCCACCGTCCAGCTGGGCCGGGTCGACGCCGCGCTGCGCCGCGACCCGGCCGGGGCCGACGGCCTGCTGCCCGCCGTCGCCGTGGCCTTCACCCATCCGCTCGCCGCGGTCCAGGAGCAGGCGCTGCGTCTCGTCGCCCGTCACCTGTCGCACGCCGCACCCGCCGTCGCCGGGGCCGTGCGCGCCGCGGCCGCCGATCTCGGACCCGCCCTGCGGCCCGACGCCCACCGCCTGCTGGAGATCCCCGCCCCGCCCGCGGAGCCGCAGTCGGACGCGCCGGTCGCGGCGGTACGAGTGGCGTGCGCCGAACTGCCCGCCGCACCCGCGGGGCCGCTCGACACCGCCGAGCGGCTGAGCGCCCTGATGGCCGACCGGGTGCCCGACCCGGGTGAGTTCGAGGTGGTGCTCGCCGCCCTGGTGGCGGAGCACCACCGTGACGCCGCCGCGCTCCGGGCCGCGCTGGCCCCGCTCGCCGCACGGCGCGCCGCGAACCCGGACCGGTTCCCGTTCATCCGTGAAGTCGGCGGAGCGCTCGCTGTTCTGCTCGACGCCCTGACGGGCCGGCCGCAAGCGCCCCGGGCGAGCCTGGCCGTGCTGCTGGGGATGCCCGCCTTCATGCGCACCCTCGGTGTGGTCACCGCGGTGCGCGTGCACGAAGCGGCGTGTTCGGCCGTGGAGGCGCCGGTGCCGCTGCTGCTCGCCACGCCCACGGCCGGCGACGGCACGATCGACCCGGCCGTGCTGCTCGACCGGCTCGCCGCGTACCGGACCGCCGGTGCCCGCCCCTCACCCGCCGACCTGGCCCAGGCGTTGCTCCGGGTGGCCCCGCCCGCGCTGCCGGCCGTCCGCGCCGCGGCCGCCGGGCTCGGCTGCGAGCTGCCGCCGGACGTCGCGCCGCCCGCACCCCGGCGGTTCCACACCCAGACCGCGAACATGCCCGAGCGGCTCAATGGCGTCGGCCGGGCCGCTGCTCCGGTCGTGCGCATCGCACCGTGTGCCCCCGAGGCCGCGCCGGCACCCGAAGGCGTCACCGGCCTCCTCCACGCCGTCCCCGACCCCGCCGAGTACGCCCGGTTCGTGGACGTGCCGTCGACGCCGGCCATCGAGCTCGTCCAGTTCGCCTGGGTGGCGCCGTGGCACCCGGAGGCCGTCGCGGCGCACGGCGTCCCGGGCGCGGTGTTCCGGGTGGACGCGCCCGGTCCCCGGGAGCCGAACCCCCTGCTGCCCCGGCTCGCGGAGGTGCCGGGCGAGTTCGGACCGGTGTGCCACCTCCTGCTCGCCTACGGGCTGACCGCGTCCCGGGCGGAGAACCGCACCGCCGCGCTGGACTTCCTGCTGGCGGCGGGCGCCCAGGGCCGGCTCCGGCCGGATCTGCTGGGCGGATGGATCGCGGCACTCTGGAGGCTGTCCGTGGCCAAGCCGAACCGGGTCCTGCCCGTCCTGGCCGAGGCCGCCCGCGCCGGTGCGGGCCGGACGACCTGGGCCGTGCTCACGGCCGTGATCACCGAGTCCGCCACCGAGCCCGGCCGGCGAGGACTGGCCGACGCGCTGGTACTCGCCGCCGAGTGCGCGGTGGCCGAGGGCATCCGTGAGGCGCTCCCGGCCCTCGACGCCCTGAGCGCCGCGGGGGCGCCGGCTCGCGTCCGGGCGGAATCGGCCCGACTGGCCGCAATCCTGACGGGGTGACGGCCGCGCGGGCTGTCGACGGCCCGGTCCAGGCGCCGGCGCGCGCCGTCGTCGTCCACCGCACCGCTTCGCGGTCCGCACCGCCCGGGTCCACCGGTGCGACCGTCATCACCGGCTGGAAGTACGCCGGCTCCGCCGGTTCGCCCACCGGGGGGCGGCCGAGGGCGACCGACCCGGCAGCTGGAGGCCGGTCCGGACCTCTGAGCACCCGGGCCACCCTTCGGCCTCCGGTGGCGCAGGCGGTGGCGGGAGGCCCCGCCGTCACCGGATCGGGTGAAGATCGACCGATCGCCGGACAGTACGGCCCGGGCCCCGGCACGCTCATGACGGCCTCGCGGAGAGCGCGGGCCGGCGGCGAGCGGAGGGGGCGGCAGTGGTGGTGGAGCAGGTCTTCGGAGGTCTCGCGCCGCCCGGGGGAGCGGCCGTGCCCCGGCCGGCCGCAGGGGAGCGCTCGGCCCCGGTGCCACGTCATGTCGCCTGTGTGATGGACGGGAACGGCCGCTGGGCGGCGCGGCGCGATCTGCCCCGCACCTCCGGTCACCGCGCGGCCGAGGCGACGGTGATCGACGTCATCGAGGCGGCCCGGGCGTCCGGCGTCCGGTGGCTCAGCCTGTACGCGTTCTCCACCGAGAACTGGAGCCGCCCCGGCGAGGAGGTCGACTACCTCCTGCACCTGGTGCGCCGGGTCGTGCGCAAGCACGCTCCGCTGTTGCACGCGCGCGGGATCCGCTGCCGCTTCCTCGGCGGCGCGGATCCTCGGATCCCGGCCGCACTGGCCCGCGACTTCGCGGACCTGACGACGCTCACCAGCCGCAACCGGGGCATGACACTGACCGTGGCGTTCGACCATGGCGGGCGCCGGGACATCGTCGAGGCCGCGCGCTCGCTGATCCGCAGCGGTGCGGCGGCCGAGACCCTCGACGAGGAGGGCTTCGCGGCCCACCTGCCGTTCCCCGACACCCCCGACGTGGACCTGGTCATCCGGACCTCCGGGGAGCAGCGCATCTCGAACTTCATGCTCTGGCAGGTCGCCTACGCCGAGTGGATCTTCCCGCCGGTGCTCTGGCCCGACTTCCGGGCGACGCACTTCCTGGAGTGCCTGAACACCTATCAGCGACGCCACCGCCGCTTCGGCGGGGTGGCGGCCGACACGAATGGAGAGGCCGGACCGTGACCCGGACGACCGACGACCACCCGGAGGGCGAGCACACCGCCCCCGGAAGCGGAGCCATCCCCACAGCCGGGGCCACTCCCACATCCGGAGCCACTCCCGGAGCCGGGTCCACCGCGCGGCCCGGACCGCTGTTCGGCCCGGGCACGCGGTTCCACCGCCTCTTCGACGACCCGTGCTGGGCCGTGGCCATGATCCGGGCGACGGTCCTGGAAGCCGCCCACCCGCAGATCGGTGCGGCCCTGGTCGACAGCTCCACCTTCCTCACCCACCCCTGGCGCCGGATGGCCAACACCCTGCGCAGCCTGCAGCGCGTGACCGGGGCGGACGAGGCGGCCCGGGACCGGGAGGTGGCCCGGCTCAACCGGATGCACGCGCGGATGAGCGGCACCGACGCGGCGAACCGGCCCTACGACGCGATGGACCCGGCGGCCCGCGCGTGGGTGGTCGCCACGATGTTCGAGAGCGCCGTCACCATGTTCCGCTGGAGCGGGCGGCCGCTCGACCAGGCCGCGATGGAGGAGCTGTACGCGCAGTTCCTGGCCTTCCAGGCGCTGCTGGGCGACTCCTCCGGCCAACTCCCCGCCTCACTGCGGGACTTCTGGCCGTACTACGACCGGGTGGTCGAGGAGGAGCTGGAGAACACCGAGGCGCTGCGCACCATCCTGTACCACCTCTTCGACCACCTTCCGGCGCCTCCCTTGCTGGAGGGCGTGCCGACGCTGTGGGCGGCCGGCCGGGCCCTCGCCGGGCCGGCGATCGGGGTGGTCACGGTGGCCTCCCTGCCGGAGACGTTCCGCAGGCGGGCCGGACTGACCGAGGTCCCCGGCGCCCAGGCCCTGAGCCAGGCCGCCTACCTGGCCCTCGGTTCGGCGCGCCTGCTGCCGGAGGGCTGGGTCACCGCCGACAACCTCCTCGACCTGATCTCCCTGTCACCCGACAGCGACGACCCCCGGGCCAGGGCGCTGGCCGCCGTGGGCGACGGGATGAAGCGGTTCGGTGCCCTGCTGCGACTGGTCACCCCGCTCCCGGACGAGCCCGGGCGGCCCGGCGCCGGGAGGCCGTCGGGGCGGTCGGCGCGGGCGGGTGCCGGGCGGCGCGGCGCCGAGGAGTTCTTCGACACCGTGCTGGACCAGACCGGGAACGGCTACCTGGACTGGCCCGACCTGGCGGCCATGGCACGGGAGCTGTCCGGCCGCCTCGACCTGGACGAGCCGGAGGAGACCAGGCTCTACGACGCCTATGCCGCCTGGTGGCGTGAGCTCCAGTCGACGCTCGACACGGACGGCGACGGCCGGGTCAGCCGGCAGGAGTACGCGGAGGCGGTCCCCTTCCTCGCCGGCCCCGCCCTGATCCGGGTCGCCGAGGTGCTGTTCGACGTGACCGATGCCGACGGCAACCAGAGCATCGACGCGGACGAGTACCGCGCGCTCTTCCGCACCGGCTTCCACCGCGAACTGCTCGACTCGAACGGGACGTACACGCGGGCCGCGTTCATCAAGGACTTCCTCGCCTTCATGGCGGGCCGTCAGCGCTCCACGGCCTACGACCCGCTGCTCGCCCAGGCGTGATCCGGCCGGGGCGGTGAGGTGGGGGACGTCGGCGGGCACGGCGGCGGCGCTCGGGGCGACCCGGTCACGCCGCCGTCACGGGAAATTCACAGCACGGGGTCTACTCGCATAGAGGGCGCCGGGGCCATCCTGGCCCGGTCCGAGGTTCAGCGCCCTCACCGGGAGACGCAGATGAAGCCCCGCACCGCAGCCACCGTCATCGCCCTGGCCCTGGCCGGGCTCGCCGTCACGGCGCCCACGGCCGGCGCCAGTGGCACCAAGGTCTCGCAGTCGACCGCCGCCGGTCAGTTCAGGAACGCCGGCATCACGTGGAGTTCCAGTGGCGGCTGTACTACCCGGTCCAACTCCACCTGCACGTCGTTCGAGCAGATCAACTCCGGCACGGTGAGCACGATCATCACCCTGAAGCAGTCCAGCGGCTGCGCCATCAACATCACGGGCGGCACCGAGGTGGGCCACGCCTCCGGAACGTACAGCCACTACAACGGCTACAAGGTCGACATCTCCCGCAACTCCTGCATCGACGCCTACGTCCAGAACTCCTTCACCTACATCGGCTACCGGGGTGACGGCTACCCGCAGTGGAAGGCCGCGTCGGGCAACCTCTACTGCAACGAGGGCAACCACTGGGACATCCTGGTCTACTGACCCCGGCCTCCGGTGGGGGCGGGCCCGGCCTGCCCCCACCGACCGGCCGGACCGCGGTGCCGCGGGAGCCCGACGAACGCGCGTCGCCGCGGTCGGGGCGACCGGCGGCGACGGAACTCCGCTGCGGCGCAGCCCACTTCCGCCGGCCGCGCCTCCTCTCCCCGGCCCGCTTCCTGCTCCTCACCCCTGCTCCTCACCCGTGCCCCGCGCCGGGAACCGGCCCGGCATCGGCCCGGCGGCGAACCCTGGCCCGGTCGCCGGCCGTTCAAGGAGGAGGAGTACGGAACAGTCGAACCAGCCTGCGGGAGTGACAGATGCCGAAGTACCGAGGCGCCCACCGGATCACGGTGACCGGCGTGCAGGCCGACCGGCCGCAACGGGCCGTGGCGACCGTCCGGGGCGGCGGCACCGTCGTGGTGCCGGGCGTCGTCGGTGCCAGCGAGCTGATCGATGCCGCGGACTGGGAGCTCTCCGTCGAGCACGAGCACGACGGCGTCTGGGAGCCCAGCATCCGCGCCGTCGTGGGCCGCTGGGAGGAGCGTGGCGGCACCCACAGCCAGGTGGTCCGGTGCACCGACCGCGACCGGAGCGGCTACCCCGGCGGCCGCAGCCTCGTCCTGCGGATCGACCGGGAGGACCCGCGCCCCCCGGCGGCCCCCGCGTCCGCCCCCGCGCCCCGGTGGGCCGGTACCGAGTCGGCCGGCCGCCAGGAGGCCCCGGGCCGGGGCGGCGCCCGGATCAGCACCTCCGGCTCCGACCTCCCGTCGACCCGCACCGCCGACACGGCCACCACCTCCGGCGGCTTCCACACCACCTCCGGCGGCTGGTAGTCCGCGGCCTCGTCGGCCGTCAGGGGCGGCGTCCACGACGTGGGCACCGTCCCGGCGGCCGCTCGCGCACCCGCCCGGCCCGTGCCCGGTACCGCTCCCATGACAGTGAGGTCGCAGACCGGGCGCGCGGGGGCCCGGAGAGCGCCGGCGACCCACGGCGGCTCAGCGCAGGTCGTGGCGGGTGCCGTCGCCGACGGCGCGGAGCTTGTCCGGGTTGGCCACGTTGTGGATCGTCGAGATCCGCCCTTCGGGGTCGAACTCGAAGGTCAGCGTGGCGACCACGCGGTCCGGGCCGCGGAAGACCAGGCCCGGGCCGCCGTTGATCGAGGTGAGCTCCGCCCGCATCTGCCCGGGCTCGATGCCCTGATAGGTCACGCTGCCGAGCGCGGCGAACCAGCGGGCCACCGTCTCCAGGCCGACGACCGGCTTGAGGGCCTGGCGGACCTTGCCGCCGCCGTCGGTCCACAGCGTCACGTCCGGGGAGAGCAGCTCCATGAGGGTGTTGATGTCGCCGCCCGACGTCGCCGCGAAGAACCGTTCGGTGACGTCGCGTCGGCGGGCGGGGTCCGCCGTGAAGCGCGGCCGGCGGGCCTGGACGTGCTCGCGGGCGCGGTGCCCCGCCTGGCGCACGGCCGGCTCCGAGCGCTCCACCGCCTCGGCGATCTCCGCGTAGCTGAAGGCGAAGACCTCCTTCAGGACGAACACCGCGCGCTCCAGCGGGCTCAGCGTCTCCAGGACGACCAGCAGGGCCATCGAGACCGAGTCGGCCGCGGCGATGTCCTCGGCGGTGTCCGGGAGGGTGAGGATCGGCTCGGGGAGCCACGGGCCGACGTAGGTCTCGCGCTGGTGGCGGGTCGACCGGAGCCGCTCCATCGCCAGGTTGGAGACGATCCGGGCCAGGTAGGCCTTGGGGTCGGCGACCTGGGAGCGGTCGGCCGCCGACCACTTGAGCCAGGCGTCCTGGACCACGTCCTCGGCATCGGCGGCGGTGCCGAGGAGGCGGTAGGCGACGGAGAAGAGCAGGGTGCGGTACTGCTGGAAGACGAGCTGGTCGGCGTCGTCCTGTCGCGGCTGGGTCACTTGGCGCTCCGGATCCTGGTGTAGCGGCCGCCGTGCGGCCAGAACGCGCCCGAGGCGGGCATCTTCTTCATGCGGGCGAAGGTCGGCCACGGCGCGGCGCTGACCGTCTCCTTGTACTTCGCGGCCCGCTTGCCGGTCAGCACGAGCCGGCGCGGGGTGTCGTCGGGGTGGGTGAACTGGACGACGGCGTCGTGCCGGCCCAGGCTGACGGGTGTGTGGTAGTAGCCGAAGCGGAAGGGCTTGGGCTCCTTGCCGGCCAAAACCCGCAGGATCGAGAGGGCCGCGTGCACGCCGGTGGGCATGCCGCTCTGGCAGGTCCCGTGCATCACGCCGTAGCCCTGGCGGACCGCCGCCGCGTCGCCCACGGCGTAGACGTCCGGGTGGGAGACCGAGCGCAGGGCCGGGTCGGTGACCACGCGGCCGCGCTCGTCGACGGTCAGGCCGGCGGCGGCGGCCAGCGGGGAGACGCGGGTGCCGCTGGTCCACAGCACCGCGTCCGCGGGGAGGACGGTGCCGTCCGCGAGTTCGACGCCGTCCGGCAGGACCTTGGCTACCTCGACGCCGCCGCGCACCCGCACACCGAGCCGGGCGAGCGCCGCGTCCAGGTGGGCCTTGGCCTTCGGGTGCATGGTCGGGCCCGGCTCCTGACGGCCCAGCAGCTCCACCCGGAGCTCCGGGTACCGCTCGGCGATCTCCGCCGCGGCCTCCACGCCGGTGAGGCCGCTGCCGCCGACCACGACGGTCCCGCCGCCGAGCCGGGCCAGCCGGTCGGCGAGGAGCGCGGCGTCCTGCGGGCTGTTGAGGGTGTGGGCGTGGTCGTCCACGCCGGGGACGGCGTCGGTGTCGGCGACGCTGCCCAGGCCGTAGACCAGGGTGTCGTAGCGCAGGACCCGGTCGTCGTCGATCCGGACGGTCTTCGCCCCGGCGTCCACGGCGGTGACCCAGCCGCGGACGAAGGTCGCACCGGTGCCGTCCAGCAGCTCCGGGATGCTCATCGCGGCCGTCTGCTGGCCGGTGGCGGTCATGTGCAGCCGGAGCCGCTCGGTGAAGTGCTCGTCGGGGTTGACCAGCGTCACCCGCAGATCCGCGCGCTTGCGGGTGCGGGCCGCGAGCTGGATCGCCGCGGAGAGTCCGGCGTAGCCGGCTCCCAGGACCAGGACCTCGTGCTGCCGTGTTGCTGTCGTGTTCGTCATCGTCATCGTCGCCTTCGTGTCGGTCGTTCCCGCCGTGCGGACAACCACCAGACGCGAGCTGCCCTCCCGTTCGTGACACGGGGCCGAAGTGACCCGCGTCACATCGCCGAGAGGAGTGCGCGGGCGCGCGGCACAAGCCCCCCGAGTGCCGCGACGCAGAGCATTCAACCATGATCGACTCGGCGTCGCGGGGGAGCCGGGGGACGGCGGGACCCGCAGGTCGGCGGCGGCTCCGGTCCCTCCGCACGCCGCCCGGCCGGGCCCACCGTCGGTCCGGCGCCGGCCTTCGGAGGAGCTCCGGAGGTGTCCACTAACTTCCCTGTGTTCTTTGGAAGTTGGCCGCCCGAGCGGGATCGGCCCGGTAGGAATGGGGGTGCTCGGCCCGCCCGGGCCGGGCGGGGGGCGTGGGGCACGGAGCCGGCCGCGCCCGGGTGCGGCGGCCACACCCGGGTCCTGGGCTGCGTCGACACGGCTTGCGGCACGCTGCCGCAGGCCGTGGCCCGGGCCACCGTGGACGACTGCCTCAGGACCGCCGACCACCGGCCTCCCAGTGGTACGGCGTTCTGGCACCTGGTGTACGACACCCCGGACGCGACCGCCATGCGCGCCACCCTGGACTCGGCCTTCACCCGCGGCGCCGGCTACGTCTACGCCACCGACGACGAGCTGGACATCCCGTGGGACGCCGCCCCGGGTTGGGGTTTCGCCACCGAGACCGCCTACGCGGCCACCAAGGGCTGACGGGGGGTCTGCCCGTCGCCGGGGTCAGGGTGCCCCGGCGACGACGGCGGCGGGCGTCACCCCGGTGGGGTGTCCTCGCCGCCGCCTTGCGAAGGGCCGGGGCTGAACCGGAGTGCGGCTCCGTTTCGTTCTTCCTGGTGTCCTCGGGTGCTCCGCCGACTCGTGCCGGAGCGCCCGGACCGTCGGTGCGCACCCGAACGCCCCGTCGGCGTGCGGTGTTCCGGGGTCCGCCGCCGCGGCGGGTTGCTCTTCTGGACATTATATGTCGGTAGCCTATATATGTAGCTGCATGACACAACGCTCCACGCAGCCGCAGACCCTGCCGCGGCCCGCCGTCCCCGACGCGGGCCGGGCCGGTGCCACGGAGACCGCCGGGCCCGCCCGTCCCGCCGACGGCCTGTCAGGCCTGTTGGGCCTGGTGGCGCTGCGGTTCGAGGTGGCCCGCGGCCGGCGCTGGTTCTGGCCGGTGGTCCTGGTGGCCGGATACACGGTCGAGGTCCTCTTCCGCCTGGTGCTCGTCCGGCACCTGAGCTACCCCTCGGTGCACCCTGACGAGGACTCCTACCTGGTCCTCGCCCGCGTGCTGGCTGGCCGGCCGACCACCGAGATGCCGGTCGGCGTGGTGATCCCGGGCGGCTACCCGCTGCTGGTCTCCCCGGCGTTCCGGATCGCCGACGACCCGGTCACGGCCTATCACCTGATCATGGGGATCAACGCGCTGCTGAACGCGCTGGTCTTCCCGCTGGCCTACCGGGCGCTGCGCCGGCTGGGCCTGCGCCGGCTGCTGGCGTACGTCTTCGCGGGGGCCACCGCGCTGCTGCCGCCGGTGATCTTCTACTCCGAGTTCGTCATGTCGGACACCGTGCTGCCGGTGCTGGTCCTGGCCTGGCTGCTCTGCCTGCACGGCTGGCTGAGCGAGGGCCCGGTCAAGCACCGCTCCTGGTACGCGGCCGGCACCGGCGCGGCCGCCGCGTACACGATGGCCACGCACGACCGCGGCGGCGTGGTGGTGGCGCTCACCGGGGTGGTCCTCGTCGGCGTCCTGGCGCTGCGCTGGGCCCCGTGGCGCACCACGCTGGTCGGCCTCGGCTCCCTGGGCGTCGGCGTGGTGGGGGTCAAGGCGCTGTCCTGGTGGCTCGACCGCCAGTTCACCGTCGAGCCGAGCGACGTCGGCGGCTACCTCTGGAAGGGCCTCACCGACCCCGACAAGACCGGGATGACGCTGACCCGGGTGGCCGGGCAGATCTGGTACTTCATCGTCTCCACCTGGGGCATCGGCGGCCTGGCAGTCGTGGTCTGCCTGTTCGCGCTCTTCAGCGGCCGCTTCCCGCGGCCCGACCGGATCGTCGGCGGGGTGCTGGCGGCCCTGCTGGTCGGCACCGCGCTCGCCTCCGCCGCCGCCCTGCCGGACGACGGGCGGGTCGACGACTGGGTCTACGCCCGCTACCTCTCGTTCCTGGTCCCGGCGGCCTTCGTCGTCGGCGCCGCCGTGCTCTCCCGGCTCGGCCGCCGCCGGCTCGCCGCCACGGCGGCCGTCACGGTCGGCCTCACGGTGCTCCTCGGCAAGCTGGTCGTCTGGTCCGCGGGCTCGGCGCTGACCACCAAGCTGTTCATCGGCTGGGCCCTGCCGGACGTCACCTTCCTGGCCACCGACTGGATGCGGCTGAACGTCATGCGCTCGTCCGTCGCCGCCTTCGTCGTCCTGGGCGCGGTGGTCCTGTTCCTGGCCGCGGGCGGGCGCCGGGTGCTCTGGGCGATCGGACTCTCCCTCGCGCTGTTCGCCGGCTTCGCCACCGCCACCATCACCGAACAGGTCAGCTACCCGCACGCGAACTACCGCAAGCCGCTGGCGACCGGCTTCACCAAGGCCTCCGGGATCAAGCCCACGGACAACGTGGTCCTGGCCTGGGACCTCGACGGGGGTCTGCGCAACGCCCAGGCCTTCGAGGTCTACCGGGGCCGGGTTTGGTACCGCGACCCGCGCTGGCAGCCCGTCCCCGCGGAGGCGACCGTCCTGGTCACCCCGGCGGCCCCGGAGGGCAAGGCCACCGACGGGTACTGGCCGGAGCACCCCGCCGAGTGGTACGTCGCGAAGGAGAACCGGGCGCAGGGCTGGGCGCTCTGGCGCAAGTCCTGACCGCGGGCGCCCGTCGGCCGTCGGCTGGCGCCCATGCCCGTCGCCCGCCGGGCCGACCGCGCGACCGGGTCGGCCGGGCGGGCCGACGGGGTCCGCCGAGCGGACGGCGCGGTCCGGCCGAGCGGACGCCCCGTGTGGCCCCGGTCACCTGTGCCGCACCTCACAGGTGTTCCCGCAGGCGGCCCTCACACCCGCTCTGACCTGCTGGTTCGCCCGTGGGCAGGCCGTCGCCCCAGGTGCCTGCACGGGGTGGGCCCGGGCTCCGCGGCTTGCGAAGGACGCGTCCGTTCGCACAAGCTCCACCCTCGACGGGCTCTCCTCCGCTCCTGCCGCGGACGGGGCCCGCGGCTCTCCAGGGGGGCAGGAAAGGTACTGCCACAGCATGAGAACCCTGCGAAACAACGCCCGACACCGCCGGGGCGCGCCGACGGCGTGGAAGCGGCTGACCGTCGCCGGACTCGCGGCCGCGGCCGTGACCGCCGGCACCGCGACCTGGGCGGTGCAGTCCGAGGCGGCCACCAGCCCGGTCACCGTCGACTCGCTCGGCATCACGCCGACCTCGCCCGCGCCGGACTCGGCCGTGACCGCCACCGCCAAGGTGCACGCGAACAAGCGGCTCAAACTGCAGAGCCTGACCATCGCGGTGCGCTCGGCGAGCGGCGCCAACTACGACTTCCCCGGGGCCGTCGCCACCACGCTGGGCACCCGGCAGACCACCGTCACGCCGAAGAGCCGGACCTTCCCCAGCGGCTCGTACACCTATTTCGTCGCCTACCAGGCCTCGGACGGCTGGCACAACCTGACGCCGGTCCACAGCTTCACGTCGAGCGGCGGCACCGTGACGCCCACGCCGACGCCGACGCCCACGCCGACGCCGACCTCGACGCCCACGCCGACGCCCACGCCCACGCCCACGCCCACGCCGACGCCGACGCCGACGCCGACCCCCACGCCGACCCCTACCCCTACCCCGACTCCGACGCCGACCCCCACCGGCGGTCCGCTGGGCATCGCGGGCAGCTGGCGCCCGGTGTTCGCGGACGAGTTCAACGGCAGCACCGTCGACAGCGCCAAGTGGACGCCCAACTGGTTCGGCTGCCAGACCTGCACCACGCAGCCGGTCAACCCCGACATCGAGCTGGCGGCCTACGCCCCGTCGCAGTCCACCGTCAGCGGCGGCTCGCTGCACCTGAACATCGCCCAGCAGCCGACCGTGGTGAACGGCAAGACCTACCCGTACCGCTCCGGCATGCTCTCCTCCAACGGCAAGGCGGAGTTCACCTACGGCGCCTTCGAGGCACGGATCTACCTGCCCGCCGACGGCTCGCAGATCGCCAACTGGCCGGCGTTCTGGACGGACGGTCACAACTGGCCGGCCGACGGCGAGATGGACGTCATGGAGGGCCTGGGCGGCCAGGCCTGCTACCACTACCACTCGCCGTCCGGCGGCCCCGGCGGCTGCGCCACGGGCAACTACAGCGGCTGGCACACCTACGGCGCCGAGTGGAAGCCGGGTTCGGTGACCTACTTCTACGACGGCAAGCAGGTCGGACAGATCACCACCGGCATCAGCTCGTCGCCGCAGTACCTGATCCTGAACAACGCCGTCTGGTCCGGCGGCGGTCCGTCGGCGACGCCGGCCGACATGCAGGTCGACTACGTGCGGGTCTGGCAGCACTGACCTGCCGTCCAGCAGCACAGTACGGCGGTGGCCCGACCTCCCGGGGTCGGGCCACCGCCGTTCCCGGAGCGTCCGCGTCGTCGGATCCCCGTTCGGCCTCCGGGGCCCGAACGGCCGCCGGTCGACCGGCCCGGACCAGGTGCGCGTCCGTGGCCGACCGAGGCGGGGAACCGGAAACCGGCTCCCCGCGGGTGCGACCGAGGCCCCGCGCTCCGGGGGAAGCGCGGGACCTCGGTGGATCAGGAGCCCGGACCGGGCGACCCGGCCGGGCCGGGGGCGGTCGCCGTCCGAGCGGTGCGGTTGTGGTGTGCAACCGCGGCACGGCGGGGTTTCCCGTCGAGCCGTGCGCAGGCTGGGCCGGCCGCTACGGGACTTCGGGCACGGGAGCCGTCGATCGCGTCGGGGGACGCGGGACGATCGAGGCGGCGGCCAGGCAGCCGGCGGCGAGGAGCCAGGCGCCGAGGACGTCCAGGGGCCAGTGCACCCCGAGGTAGATACGGCTGAGGCCGATCGAGCCCGCGAACAGGGCCGCGGTCACGACGGCGGCCCGGGCCGCCCGGGGGTGGGCGCGGGCGACGGCGAGGGCGAGCAGGCCCGCGCAGAGCGCGGAGGTGAAGGCGTGTCCGGACGGGAAGGCGAATCCGGAGGCGGTGAACGCCCAGTCGGTCCGCGGCGGCCGGGGGCGGCCGAAGGCGTGCATCAGGCCCTGGCGCAGCAACTGGCCCGCGGCCAGGCAGAGCACGGGGGCGAGCACGGTCCCGGCGGTCGCACGGCGGGACCGGGGGGCGGGGGAGGCGCGCAGGGTGACGAGGCCCGCGGCCAGCACCAGGAGGTAGGGCGCGACGCCCGTGCCGAGCGAGGTGACGGCGAGGGCCACCGTCTCGGCGACGGGCGGGCGGTGCGCGACGCTCCAGTCGACGGCGGTCCGTTCGAACGGGAAGGGTGTCCAGTCGTGCGCGGCGAGTACGGCCGCCAGCACGGCGAACGCCGCCCAGCTCCCGGCGAGGACGGCGGGCCGGCGGCGGCCGGTCACGCGGTGAGCCATCGGTGCGCGCCGCCCGACCGGGCCCGGTCCACCACGCCCCCGCCCCGCCCGGCCAGGAGGCCGAGCCCGTATCCGGCGCAGACGCCCACCAGCGCGCCCAACGCGACATCGTGCGGGTAGTGGACGCCGACCAGCACCCGGGAGGCGCCCATCGCGGCGGCCAGGAGCAGCGCGAGCGCGCCGATGCGGCGGCTGACCTGCCACAGTACGGCGGCGCCGGCGAACACGATGACGGTGTGGTTGCTCGGCAGCGACCAGTCCCCGGTGCCGGGGCACGCCTCGAGCGTGGTGCCGGCGTCGAGGACCTGGCACGGCCGTGGCTCGTGCAGCAGGGTCTTGAGGACGGTGTCGGCGGCGAACACGGCGGTGACCACCAGCGGCGCGCCGAGAGCCCGGGCCATGGCGGCGCCGTCGTCGGCGCGGGCGCGCCACCAGGCCCAGAGCAACAGGACGGCCAGAAGTCCCAGCCCGTAGGCGGAGAACGCGGTGATCACCTCCCGGGCGGGAGCGGGAAGGTGCTGGGCCCAGTGGTCGGCGCGCAGGTACAGGCCGGCGTCGATCGGGCGGCCGTCGAGGGCGAGCGCGGTGGCGGCGGCCGTCATCGGGCTTCCCGGCAGCGGCGCGAGCGGAGGACTTCGAGCACGAGGGGCAGCAGGGAGACCGCGATGACGACGCCGACGATCGGCAGGAGGTAGTGGTCGACATCGGGCACCGACGAGCCGAGCGCGTAGCCCGCCAGGACGAGACCGAAGGTCCAGACGAGGCCACCCACGGTCTGCCAGATCGTGAAGGTGCGGAGGTCGACCCCCAGGGCTCCGGCCAACGGGTTGAGCACGGTGCGGACCACGGGGACGAACCGGGCGAGGACCACGGCCTTGCCGTGGCCGTAGCGGGTGAGGAGTTCCTCGGCCCGCAGAGCTCCCTCGTGCAGCCGTCTGTTGCGGGAGCGGGCGAGCAGCGCGCTGCCACCGCGCCGCCCGATGACGTAGCCGACCTGGGCACCCGCGAGGGCCCCGACGGCGGACGCGCCCAGGACCTGGGCCAGGTCGAGGTGCGGTCCGCTGTGCGAGCCGGTGGTGCACAGCAGGCCCGCGGTGAACAGCAGGGAGTCACCCGGCAGGAAGAAGCCGATCAGCAGACCGGTCTCCGCGAAGAGGACCACGGCGATGCCCAGGGCGCCGAACGCGCCGAGAAGGGAACTCGCGTCCAGCGGATTGACGGCCAGCAGGGCGGATGAGGAGAGCATCACGGGGTTGCGCCTTTCCAGAGGGAGCTGTTCGAGCCAGTCGGGGCGGCCGCGGCCGGAGCGCGGTTGCGGTGTCTCCGCGCGCGGCCCGGCCACGCCGACCCGGTGGATCAGCCGCCCAGGACCGCGTTGCCGGTGACCGTGCCGGTGGCCCCGTCGACGGTCACCAGGTGCCGGACACCGTCCGGGCCGAGGACCACGGCCTGCCGGCCCCGGCCGCCGCCCGGCTCCTGCGGCGACCGCGTCCCGCCTCTGGGCTCGCTCACTGCGCCCACCCCGATCCTGTGACAAGGCCCGGGACCTGCGCCCGGACGGTACGGCCAGCATGACCGGGCGTTGCTGAAGGACAGCTGAAGACCTGAAGGCACCTTCAGCCGCCCGGTCCGCGGACCTGCCACCCTGGGGGCATGCGAGTACTGGTGGTGGAGGACGAGCGCCGACTGGCCCTGGCGCTGCAGCACGGGCTGACCGCCGAGGGGTTCACCGTCGACATCACCCACGACGGCCTCTCGGGCCTGGCCAAGGCCATGGACCAGGCCTACGACGTGATCGTGCTCGACATCATGCTGCCCGGTCTCAACGGGTACCGGGTGTGCGCGCGGCTGCGGGCCGCCGGCAGCGACGCCGGCATCCTGATGCTGACCGCCAAGGACGGCGAGTGGGACGAGGCCGAAGCCCTGGACACCGGAGCCGACGACTACCTGTCCAAGCCGTTCTCCTTCGTCGTCCTCGTCGCCCGCCTCAAGGCCCTCGCCCGCCGGATCGGCAGCCGCGCACCCCGGCGCACCGTCCTGGGCGACCTCGTGGTCGACTCCGCCGCCCGTACCTGCACCCGGGCCGGCACCGCCATCGCGCTCACACCCCGCGAGTTCGCCGTCCTGGACCACCTCGCCCGCCGGGCCGGCGAGGCCGTCTCCAAGCGCGAGATCCTCGACGCCGTCTGGGACAGCGCCCTCGACAGCGACCCCAACACCGTCGAGGTGCACGTCAGCGCGCTGCGCCGCAAGATCGACACCCCCTTCGGCAGGGCCTCGGTGCAGACGGTCCGCGGCACCGGCTACCGCCTGGCGGCCGACGGTGGCTGACCCGACCGCCGGCCCCGCACCCCGCCGGCCCGCCGCCTACCGCCGGGCACGCACCGCCCTCGGCAGGCTCCTCGGCCACCCCCGCACGGTGGCCCTCCTGGACCGCCTGGCCCCGCGCTCGGTCCGCACCCGGACCACCGCCGCCGCCTGCCTCAGCGTCGCCGTCGTCCTCGCCGTCGCCTCGGCCGCCGTCATCCTCCTGCTGCGCGTCAACCTGGAACGCACCGTGGAGACCGGCGCCCGCGAACAGGCCCAGGCCGTCGCCCGGCTCGCCACCGACGGGCACCTCGGCAACCCCTTGCCGCTCGACCACGGCACCGACTTCATCCAGGTCGTCGACGCGAACGGCACGGTGGTCGCCGCCAGCCAGAACCTGGCCGGCCACCCGCCACTCACCCCCGCCGGCCACCGGGAGGGCCACGACACCTTCAACCTCGGCGCCCTGGGCGACGAGCACCACCAGCGCGTCACCACGGTCACCGCCGCCACCCCCACCGGGCCCGCCACCGTCCATGTCGGGGCCTCCCTGCGCACCGCGGACGCCGCCGAGGACCTCACCACGGGCGCCCTCGCCGCCCTGAGCACCGTCCTGCTGCTCACGGTCGGCGCCCTCACCTGGCGGGCGACCGGCCGCGCCCTGCGGCCGGTCGAGGCGATCCGCGCCGAGGTGGCCGCCATCGGCGACCGGGACCTCGACCGGCGCGTTCCCGACCCGCGCAGCGACGACGAGATCGCCCGCCTCGCCGACACCATGAACGCCATGCTCGAACGCCTGGAGGCGGCCGGCACCCGACAGCGCCGCTTCATCGCCGACGCCTCCCACGAGCTCCGCAGCCCCCTCGCCGTGCTGCGGACCCAGCTGGAGGTGGCGCTCACCCACCCCGACGCCGAGGTGCGCGCCGACCTGGTGGCCGGCGCGCTCCAGGACACCGAACGGCTCCAGTCGCTCGCCACCGACCTCCTGCTCCTGGCCCGTCTCGACGCCGGCGGCCACCACCACCCCGACGAGCCGGTCCGCCTCACCGAACTCGTCCGCACCACCGCGCGGGCCTACGGACCCGAGCCCCACCCGGTCGTCCTCGACGCCCCGGACGAGATCACCGTCCCGGGCAACGCCCTGTGGCTCGGGCGCCTGCTGACCAACCTCCTCGACAACGCCCGGCGCCACGCCCGACACCGCGTCACCGTGCACCTGTTCGAGGACAGCGCCACCGGGTGCGCCGTTCTGGACGTGAGCAACGACGGCCCCCGGATCGACCCCGCCGACCGGGAGCGGATCTTCGAGCGGTTCACCCGCCTCGACGACGCCCGCAGCCGCGACGACGGCGGCTCCGGCCTCGGCCTGTCCATCGCACGTGACATCGCCACCGTCCACGGCGGCACCCTCACCGTCCTCGACACACCGGACACCACCACGTTCCGCACCCGGCTGCCCGGCGCGAGCCCGGAGCCCGGGGCACGACGGCCTGCGTAGCCGCCCCGAAGGCCGGCCGGCGGCAGACCCCTCCAACTGGCGACGCGACCGGACGATCTCCGGCCGGCGCGGGCGATGAGCCTCGGTGCCGCGCGCGAGGCGCGTGGTCGCCCCAGTGGTCGGAACCGCCGGGAGTCCTGCCGACTGCCGACCTGGGTGGATGATCATGCCTCTGAACTGGGAGGAAACATCGGGCACGGGACATCCGGGGGGCGCACGGCCCCGCCGAGGTTTGCGACGCCGGGTTCGGGTGACACGTAGGGCATGGGCAGCTATGTGATCACCATTCCCGGAACAGTCCAGCGACCGGTCGAGGACTCCGCTCGCCGTACCCTGCTGGCCGTCGTGCGCGGCGCCGATCCCGAGGAGGTCGGTACGGAGGAGGTCCCCGACCTCGATGTGCTGACCCTGGACGAGCCGGAGGGGACGTTCGTGCTGCGCTTGGAGGTCGAGGCGGCCGACCGCACGGCCGCCGGTGAGGCGGCCCTGGACCTCACCAGGCGGGCCTTCGCGGCGGCCGGGTACGAGGCGGACGCGGTGGGCATGGGCACCCCGGCGGTCACCGGCATCGACGTCGGCTGAGCCGCCCCCGGGGTCCGGCTTCCGCCCCGCTGTCGTCCACGTCCGTGGACGACAGCGGGGCGGTCGGTGTTCGGTTCCGCAGCGGTCAACACGGACGTCCCGAACGCGGCGGCCCCGTCGGCCGCCGCCTTAGTCCGGCGCCTTCGCCCGCCCGGGAGTCACCGATCGGGAGTCACCGATCGGGTGGTTTCGCCGGTGCGGGGTCGAACGTGGGGTGAAGGTTTCGGTCGGCCGGTTTCCGCCGCCGCAGGGCCCGGTATGGAGGCTGTCACCGCTGCCACGACCCAGGGAGAGACCAGCTGATGAGTGATTCGGAGCGCTACGTACGCGCGTGGGAGGGGTTCTGGGCGGAGAACACGGGTGAGCCGGGCGAGCCGTTCTGGGACGCGGATCCGGCGCTGACGGCGGCCCCGCACACCGCCCTGTTCGCGAGCCACGCCGACCGCACGCTGCCGATCGTCGACCTCGGGTGCGGCAACGGCACCCAGACCCGCTACCTGGCCGGACGGTTCCCCCGGGCGGTGGGCGTCGACCTGTCCGCCTCGGCCGTGGCACACGCCCGTCGGGCGGACCGCGACGCGGTGGCCGAGTTCGAGCAGCTCGACCTCACCGACCTGGCGGGGGTACGGCGCCTCGGTGGCCGGCTCGGCGACGCCAACGTCTACCTGCGGGCGGTGCTCCACCAGAGCGAACCGGCGGACCGGCCACCGGTCGCGGCCGCCGTCGCCCTGCTGCTCGGCCGGCGAGGCCGGGGCTTCGTGGTCGAGCCGACCGCCGCCGCGAAGACGGTGCTCCAGCAGGTCGCCGAACGGCCGGGTGGGCCGCCGGAGAAGCTCCGCCAGGTCCGCAAGCACGACCTGCGCCCGGCCGAGGTCACGCCGGGGGAGATGCCCGGGCTGCTGCGCGGCGCCGGGTTGGAGATCCTCGACGAGGGCGGGACGGACCTCGCGATGAGCGAACACCACCCGGACGGCTCCCGGGTCGCGCTGCCGGCCCACTGGTACGTGGTCGCGGCGGCCGGGGGTGGTCCGGCGGGCGGCTGAGGTCGGGGCGACGTCCCGGGGAGAAGGCGGCCGGGACGACCCGCCGCACCTTGGAGGCTAGCAGCGCTAGACATTCGAGCGGCGACACCTCTAGCATTGCCCCATGACCTAGCGGCGCTAGAAGGCGCCGGGTCCGAACTTGGGGAGGGAACATGCAGAACGCACTGGCCGTCGTCGCGGTCGTGGTCGTCGGCCTGCTGGTGGGTGTGGAGTTCGCGGTGGCGGTCTTCGTCAACCCGATCGTCGACGGGCTGCCGCACAACGGCGGACTCGCCGCCCGCAGCGAGGGGGCCCGGCTGCTCGGGCGGGTGATGCCGTTCTGGTACATCGGATCGGTGGTGCTCGGCGTGGCGTGGTCCGCCGTGACCTGGGGGGACGCCGGGGCGGGGCTGGTCGCCACGGCCGCCGGGCTGCTCGTCCTCAGCGTGGTGATGTCGGTCGCCCTGCTCGTGCCGATCAACTCCCGGGCGGCGCACTGGACACCGGAGAGCGCCCCGGCGGACTGGCGCGAGCAGCTCGGCCGCTGGGACCGCCTCCACTACCTGCGGGTGGCCGTCATCGTGACCGCGTTCCTCCTCCTGGTCATCGCCCTCGTCTGAGGGTCCGGCGCCCCTCCAGCAGCGTCCGGCGGGCCTGGTCCCGGCGGGCGTTCTGCGCGTCCGGACCGGGCGGGTGACCGCTGGGCCGGGTCGCGGTCCGCGTTCGGGAGCGGGGCGAGGTCGACGGCGAGGAAATCCGCGCCGGACGGTGGCGGGTGCGGTATTCCGAATTCGGGTGACCGCCGGGCGACGAGCGGTGATTCGTCCGACCCGTGCCCGGCGCCGCATTCCGGTTTCCCGTCCTCGGGCAGGCGAATCAGACGGGTCGTCAATGGGCGGTGAAGCCCCAGGCCAGGGAGGATTGTCAGTGCCTCGCCGTAGTGTGGAACCAACGTTGGAGGGGGCGCCGGAAGGCGTCGCGAGCGCGTTGGGACAAGGGGTAGAAGAATGTCTGCGAACAGGATCAAGCACAAGGTCAACCACGTTTCCCTGGTGGTCGACAATTCCGGCTCGATGCGCCAGCACGCGGCGCAGCTTGTTCGCGTGGTGGACGAATTCGTGAAGGGCCTTCAGGAGGAGTCCGACCGGCTCGGTCACGAGACCCGCATCAGCCTCTACGCGTTCGACCACGAGGTGGAGAACCTGGTGTGGGACATGGACGTCAAGCACCTGCCGTCGCTGCGCGGTCTCTACAAGGTCAACGGCGGTGCGACGGCGCTGATCGAGGCGGCCGTGAAGTCCGTCGACGACCTGAAGAACATCTGGGAGGGGTACGGGGAGCACTCCTTCCTCCAGGTCGTCGTCACCGACGGTGAGGAGAACGCCTCCGGGTTCTCGCAGAACGGCCGGATGCACACCCAGATGAACGGCGGCCGGGGCAGCACGGTGCTGAGCACGTGGCTGAGCCGCATCCAGAAGGCCATGGACGACCTCCCCGACCACTGGACGTCGGCGATCCTGGTCCCGAACTCGCTGGCCAAGCGCACCGCTCAGGAGTACGGCTTCCCCGCGGGCAACATCGCGATCTGGGACGCGGACTCCAGCAAGGGTGTCGAGGAGGCGATCGGCACCGTCAAGTCGGCCGCCACGAGCTTCCTGCGGGGCCGCGAGCAGGGTGTGCGCGGCACCAGGAACCTGTTCGCGATGGGCCAGGACTTGAGCACCGCCGACGTGACGGCCAATCTCGACGCCCTGGACGCCGGCAAGTACATCCTGGTCCCGGTCGACGAGGCGATGCCGATCCGCGACTTCGTCACCGGCGCCGGGCACCCCTACAAGACGGGCTGCGCCTACTACGAGTTGTCCAAGCGGGAGAAGATCCAGGGCTCGAAGCAGCTCGCGGTGGCCGAGAAGGACCCGGCCACCGGCCGGATGACGGGCAGGGTGTTCTCCGGTCCGGCGGCCCGCCGGCTCCTGGGCCTGCCGTCGGCGGAGGCCACGGTGAAGCCGGGTGACAACCCGTCGTACACCGTGTTCGTCCAGTCGACCTCGGTGAACCGCAAGTTGGTGACGGGCACCAAGCTGCTCGTCATGCTGTGACGGGCACCCGCGGTCCGGCCGGCCCCCTCCGCCACGGTCAGCGCGACGGCGAGGGCGGCAGCGGCTCGAGGGGGAGGACGCGGTCCGCTCGCCCGGCCGCACGGGCCCCGCGGCTCGGGTAGACGCACAAGGTGTCGCCGTCCCGGCCCAGTTCGGGATCGGTCCACGCCTCGGTGGCTCCGGGCACGAGGATCCGCGTGGTGGCCAGCTCGGCGTCGTGGACGACCAGGGACAGGACGGTGCAGCCGAGGTGTCCCATCGTGTGGCCCTGCTCGGGGTGGTCCTGCGGGCCCTCGGCCTGGACCACGTAGTACCGTCCGTCCACCCAGTAGCCCGAGCTGTCCAGCGTGATCCCGTCCGCCACCCGGACGCCGTCCACCCAGACGTCCGTCCTGGAGTGGTCCGACGGGTCCTGGAGGTGCACGGCGCGGTGCCGGTCGTCGGCGGTGAACTCGACGTCGATCCCGTACGCGCTTCAGCAGTCCTTGAACCCGCTGCAGGCGCCCGGAACCGGACCCGTGCGGTGCCGGGGTGCGGCGGTCGGGTCGTCGTCGGCCCGGTCCTGGCCGCACGTCCCCGGATCGCGGCACGGCCGGTCGATGCGGCGGGTGCACCCGATCCCCAGGGCCGCCACGTCCCGCGGTGAGGCGCGGGACAGCAGCTCGGCCAGCCGCTGGAGGTAGCGCTGCGGCCCGACGAGGGCGAGCAGGTCGCCCCCCTCGTCCCGCCACCACACCAGCAGGTCGACCCCGACGGGGGAGCGGCGCAGCCAGTCCTGCCACTGCTCGGCCCAGGGCCCCCAGCGATGGCTCCACTGATGTGCCGCCACCGCCGCGGGACGCTCCTCGGGGAGCGGGACGGCCTCGGCCGTCGCCACGGGCTCGGGGCCCGTGCCGGTCCTCGTGCGCCGTCGCCACCTCACCAAGGCACCCCCGTTCTGCCTCGACCACGGTCCGGCGGCCCCGGACCCATGGCGTACCGGCCGGCGGACCCGACGATCGTAGAGGGTGCTCCCGGGCAGGCGCGCGCGGATTCCTCCGCGCGCGCCTGCCGTCCTCAGGCCATGGCGGTCGCACCGTCGCACCGTGGCCGCTCCCGCGAGCGGCAGGCGGCGACCCGGAACCGGCCCCTCGGCTCCGGGTCGACCGGACGGGTGGTCTTCGCCAGGGGTCGGCACCGGCGTCGGGCGGAGCCGGACCGGCATCGCCTTACATGGGCATGCGCCCCAGCCGATGGGGCGCGCCGCCGTCCGTCTCGGACGGACCGGCTCCGACGACGAACCGGGAACACCATGACCGACCCGGACCCAGCAGCCGGCGGCCGCATCGGCGGCCGTCCCCTCCTGCGCCGCCTCGCCGCCGTCCTGGGAGCCGTCGTGCTGGCCGCGGCGGGCACGCCCGGCCACGCGGCCGGACGGCCCGCCCTCGCACCGGGCACGCAGTTCACCCCCTTGACCGCGGCGGTGATGACCGAGCCCGCGCCGTTCGACGCCTCGGACGGGAAGGTCCACCTCTCCTACGAACTGCTCACCACCAACGCGCTGTCCACCAGCCTCGCGGTGCGGCTGGACCGCGTGGACGTCCAGGACGCCGCCACCAAGCGCGTCGTCGGCTCGCTGAGGGGGTCGGCGCTGGGTGCGGCGGCCAATCCCGTCGGTGACCCGCTGCCGGGCGCGGTCGTCGACCGCCCGCGCGACCCGGCGGCCGACGGCGGCCGCGGTGCCGCGCCGCCGCCCGAGCCACCGGCGGAGACGGTGATCCCGGGCTCGCAGCAGTGGGTGCTCTGGATCGACCTGGCGCTCGCCCCGGGCGAGCCGGTCCCCGAGGTGGTGGAGCACCACCTGGTGGGGGCCGTCCTGTCCGCGTCGGGCTCCTCGCCCTTCGAGGAGACGGTGCAGCCCACCCGGACCGCCCGTACGGCGCTGCCGGACCTGCTGCCGCCGGTCCGCCCGGGCAGCTGGTACGCCAGCGAGTCGTGCTGTGACAACACCCACCACCGGCGCGGACTCGCCCCGATCAACGGCGCGTTCTACGTTCCGCAGCGCTTCGCGATCGACTGGTACCGGGTCGGCGGCGACGGGCAGACCTGGGAGGGCGATCCGGGGCAGCTCACCAGCTATCTGACCTATCGTCAGCCGGTCCTCGCCGCTGCCGGCGGCCGGGTGGTGGAGGTCCAGGACGGCGTCCCGGACAACCCGCCGCCGTACCCGCCCGCGGTACCGCCGATCGAGGACACCGTGGGCAACCACATCACCCTGGAGGTCGCCCCCGGCCGGTACCTGCTCTACGCACACCTCCAGCCGGGATCGCTCCGGGTCCGGGCGGGCGACTGCGTCGAACCCGGGCAGGTCCTCGGGCTGATCGGCAACAGCGGCAACTCCACCACCCCGCACCTGCACTTCCAGGTGATGACCACGGCGGAGTTCTTCCCGACCGACAGCCCGCCGTTCACCTTCCGGGAGTTCCGGGTGCTCGGCCATGTCGCGCCCCGGCTCTGGGACGACAACCTGGGGCTGCAGCCGACCGGCGTGCTGCCGATCGACCCTTCGCCCTACGACGGCCCGCACCGCTCCGCGTACCCGCTCGACCGCCAGGTGCTCGACTTCTGACCGCCGGCCCGTGGCCCGCCACCCCGTACCCGGGGTGGCGGGCCACGGCGGCGTCCGGAGCGCCGCGGCGAAGGGGTGGGGCGACGTCCGCGGGCCGGTGCCCGGTAGGCCTCGCGCGGGGTACGGACGGGACCGTCCGCCGGGCGAACGGGGCCGGCTCCGTGCGGACGTCCAGGGCAGGTCATGCCGCTGCGGCGGGCGGCCCGCTCCCGGGCACCCGGGCCACGGGAACCCGGGAGCGGCCGGGGCCGGGGGCGGACCGGCGCGCCCCGGGAGGAAGGCCCAGGTGGACCCGGGCGGCGCGGGCCGACCGGGCCGCCCGGCCTGGTCGGAGCCGCCGCGACCCCCGGAGAGCGGGCGGCGAAGGCCGTTGACGGCCGTGCGCCCCCGCCCTACAACGAACACGTGGGCCCTCGGCGCGGCAGGCCGGGGCCGGTGACGCCGCCCCGCCCGGGCGCCGCACGAACCCCGAGGAGCAGGCCCGTGACTCCCGAAGACAGTGGCTGCCCCGTACTCGACATGGCCGCCCGGGCCCCGCACGCGCAGAACGCGCTGCTCCGCTCCGCCGGGCCCGCGGTGCGGGTCGAACTCCCCGGCGGCGTCATCGCCTGGTCCGTCACCCGGAGCGAGGTGATCCGCGCACTGGCCGGCGACCCCCGGGTCTCCCGGGACCCGCGCAAGCACTGGCCGGGGCTGGCCGACGTGCCCGAGGGGTGGCCACTGGCACCGCTGGCCCTGCAACAGACCTTCCCAACCTCTACGGGGGCGAACACCGCGCGGCACGGCGGCGGATGACCCCCTCGTTCGCCGGCGGAGACGACCGACCGACCGAGGAACAGTCCCGCGACACCCTCTTCCTGATGATCGGCGCCGGCTACGAGACCGCCGTCAACCTGATCACCAGCGCCGTCCACGCCCTGCTGACCCACCGCCGGTTCCTCGCCCTGGTCCACGAGGGAACCCTCGGATGGGAGGACGTCATCGAGGAGACGCTGCGTCACGAGGGCCCGGTGATGCACCTTCCGCTGCGGTACGCGCTGGAGGACATCGACCTCGGCGAGGGCGTCGTCGTCCGACGGGGTGAGCCGATCCTGCTGGCCTTCGGCGCGGCCGGCCGCGACCCGGAGGTCCACCTGGACCGGCCGGACGACTTCGACCCGACCCGCCCGGCCAAGGACCACCTGGCCTTCGGCCACGGCCCGCACTTCTGCCTCGGCGCCCCGCTGGCACGCCTGGAGGCCGAAGTGGCCCTGTCCGGGTTCTTCGGCTCCTACCCGGACGCCGTCCTGGCTCCGGAGGGCCCGCCGCCCGTGCGCCTGCGGTCCGCCGTGGTCAACGGCCCGGCCGAGCTCTGGATCGTGCCGGCCCCGGTACCCGCGTGACGGCCGGTCCGGCAGTCGCCTGCCGGAGCCGGACCGGGGCGGCGGTACCGCGGCCCCGGTCCCCGGTCGCCGTCGTCGGCCGGTCGCGGTCGTCGTTCAGCCGCGGTCGCGGGCCGGCGGTCAGTCGCAGTCGACGCAGAGGGGGCGGCCGTTCTTCATGCGCGAGAGACGGCTGCGGTGGTGCACCAGGAAGCAGTTCACGCAGGTGAACTCGTCGGACAGCATCGGCTGCACGGTGACGGTGAGTTCCTCGCCCGAGAGGTCCGCGCCGGGCAGCTGGACACCGTCCGTCGATTCGAGCTGGTCGACGGCGTCGATGGCGCCGGAGGAGGTGTCGGTGCGGCGGGTCTTCAGCTCCTCGATGCTGTCGTGCGACCCGTCGTCGTCGGTCTTGCGGGGGGCGTCGTAGTCGGTTGCCACAGATGGTCCCTTGTCGTCGTGGTTGAAGTTTACGCCGTGTGCGACGTGCCTGGTGGCGGCCGCGGTGGTCCGCTGGGCAGGGCTGGCGGCCCGGCCCTCGGGTGGTCGGAGGCCTGGTGGGGGCGGCGGTGCGTGCGGCCGGTCGGGGCGGTCGGGGGCGGGGCGGGGATGGCAGGCGTTCACTCGCGTCCGACGCGGGTGTTGATCATGCCATGAAGTCCGCCGGGATCCGCCGTCCGCACCCCCGACCGCGATCGCGTGCCACCAGGACGGTGACGAAGCTGCGGGTCGTCCCGGTACTGTACGGCGGCCGCGCCCCCGACCACGACCGCCGGGCCCGCGCCGCCCCGGCCGGCGCACCCCGGCGGCCCGGCCGGACGGCCTGGCCCGTTCACGCGGTACGGCCGGCTCGCGTCGGCGCGGAGGGCGCGGAGGGCGCGGACGGCGCACGGTGCGCCGGGCGCGCCGTCCCCACGACCCGTTCGCACTCCGTGCGCTCTACCGACGTCCGCGGGCCGCCGCGATGATGAGCGGACCGCACGTGATCCGGGCGACTCCGCCCACCTGCCCCCGGGCAGGCGGACCTGCGGCGGAAGGGGCCCACCGTGTTGCTTCTCATCTCCCCGGACAGCGTCGAGGAGGCCCTCGACTGCGCGAAGGCCGCGGAGCACCTCGACATCGTCGACGTCAAGAAGCCTGACGAGGGCTCGCTCGGCGCGAACTTCCCGTGGGTGATCCGGGAGATCCGCGACGCCGTCCCGGCGGACAAGCCGGTCTCCGCCACCGTCGGCGACGTCCCGTACAAGCCGGGGACGGTCGCGCAGGCGGCGCTCGGAGCGGCGGTCTCCGGAGCCACGTACATCAAGGTCGGCCTCTACGGGTGCACGACCCCGGACCAGGCCGTCGAGGTCATGAGCGGTGTGGTCCGGGCGGTGAAGGACTACCGGCCGGACGCCTTCGTCGTCGCCTCGGGCTACGCGGACGCCCACCGGATCGGTTGCGTCAACCCGCTCGCCCTGCCCGACATCGCCCTCCGCTCCGGCTCCGACGCGGCCATGCTCGACACCGCGATCAAGGACGGGAGCCGGCTGTTCGACCACGTCCCGCCGGACGCGTGCGCGGAGTTCGTCCGCCTCGCCCACGGGGCCGGGCTGCTCGCGGCCCTCGCGGGCAGCGTCCGACTCGGCGACCTCGGCGAGCTGACCCGGATCGGGACCGACATCGTCGGGGTGCGCGGGGCGGTCTGCGAGGGCGGCGACCGCACGGTGGGCAGGATCCGGCCGCACCTGGTGGCCGCCTTCCGGGCCGAGATGGACCGGCACGCCCGCGAGCACGCGGCCGCCGTCGCGCAGAGCTGACTGCCGGCATGCTGCCGACACCCGTGCCCCGGCGCTCGCCGGGCCCACGCGGCGAGCACTTCGCCGTCCTCGACCCGGCGACGGGCGAGGCCTTCGACGAGGCTCCCGACCAGCGGCCCGAGGAACTCGACACCGTCGTCGGCCGGGCCCACCAGGCCTGGCGCGGCTGGCGGGCCGACCCGGCCGCCCGCACCCGCGCGCTGCTCGCGGCGGCCGACGCGGTGGAGGCGGCCGGCGCCGAGCTGGCCCCGCTGCTCACCCGTGAACAGGGCAAACCCCTCGCCGAGTCGTCCGCCGAGGTCGCCCGCACGGCGGCCCGACTGCGCTACTTCGCCGGGCTCGCCCCCGTGCCCCGGCCGATCGACGACGGCCGGCCGGTCCGCAGCGAGGTCCGCTGGCGGTCGCTCGGGCCGGTGGCGGCGATCGTGCCGTGGAACTTCCCCCTCCAGCTCGCGGCGGCGAAGTTCGCGCCCGCGCTCGCGGCGGGCAACACGGTGGTCCTCAAGCCCTCCCCGTTCACTCCCCTCGCCACCCGGCTGCTGGGGTCCGTCCTCGCCGGCGCGCTCCCCGAGGGCGTCCTGACGATCGTCACCGGGCTCGAACCGCTCGGTGCCCGGCTCGTCTCCCACCCGGGGATCCGGCACGTGAGCTTCACCGGGTCGATCCCGACCGGCCGGGCCGTCGCGGCGGGCGCGGCGCCCTCGCTGGCCCGGATCACCCTGGAGCTGGGCGGCAACGACGCCGCGATCCTGCTGGAGGACGTGGATGTCGAGCGGATCGCGGACCGGCTGTTCTGGGCGGCGTTCCGCAACTGCGGGCAGGTGTGCATGGCGGTCAAGCGCGTCTACGCCCCGGCCCGGCTCCGCGACCAGGTGGTCGAGGCCCTCGCGCAGCGCGCCAGGGCCGCCGTCGTCGGCCCCGGGCTCGACCCGGGCACCCAGCTGGGGCCGCTCAACAACGCCCCCCAACTGGCCCGCGTCGAGAGCTACACGGCCCGGGCCCTGGCGGACGGCGCCCGGGCCGCCGCCGGCGGCCACCGGCTGGACCGGCCGGGCCACTTCTTCGCCCCGACGGTCCTCGCCGATGTCCCGCCGGACAGCCCGGTGGTGACGCAGGAGCAGTTCGGGCCGGTCCTGCCGGTGCTGGCCTACCGGAGCGTCGACGAGGCCGTCGCGGCGGCCAACGACACCGGCTTCGGTCTGGGCGGTTCGGTCTGGGGGACGGACCTCGACCGCGCCGAGGCGGTGGCCGACCGGCTGGAGTGCGGGACGGCCTGGATCAACCACCACGCCGAGCTCTCCCTCGCCCAGCCCTTCGCGGGCATCAAGGAGAGCGGGGTCGGCGTCGCGGGCGGGCCGTGGGGGCTCTACGGGAACCTCAGGCCGTTCGTCGTGCACCGCCCGGAGGAGGGGTGAGGTTCCGCGCGGCGGTCCTGCGCTCCCACCAGGGGCCGTTCACGGTCGAGGAGGTGGCCCTGGGGACGGGGCCGGCCGACGGCGAGGTCCTGGTGAGGATCGCGGGCTGCGGGATGTGCCGGACGGACCTCGCCGTCCGGCGTTCGGCGGGCCGCTCACCGCTGCCGGCCGTCCTCGGCCACGAGGGGGCGGGAGTCGTGGTGGAGACGGCCGGCCCGGACACCGGCCTGCACGTCGGGGACCACGTCGTGCTGAGCTTCGACTCCTGCGGCCACTGCCGGAGCTGCCGGGGCGCGGCCCCCGCCTACTGCGACTCCTTCGCCGCGCTCAACCTCTTCGGCGGGCGCACGGAGCACGCCGCGCGGTTCACCGACGCGGCCGGGGGAGGACTGGCCCCCCGGTGGTTCGGCCAGTCCTCGTTCGCCGAGTACGCGGTGGTCCTGGCCCGCAACGCCGTCCGGGTCGACCCCGCACTGCCGGTCGAACTGCTCGGACCGCTCGGCTGCGGCTTCCTCACCGGCGCCGGAGCGGTCCTGAACACCTTCGCGGCCGGTCCGGGCGACACCGTCGCGGTCTTCGGCGCCGGAGCGGTGGGCCTGGCCGCGGTGATGGCGGCCACCGCCGCCGGCGCCGTCACCGTGGCCGTCGACCGGTACACCGAACGGCTCGCCCTCGCCGAACGGTTCGGCGCCGTCCCGCTGCCCGCCACCTCGGCCGACCTGCCCGGCCGCATCCGGCGCCTGACCGACGGCGGCGCCCGGTACGCGCTGGACACCACCGGCTCCGTCCGGCTGATCAACGACGCGCTCCTGGCGCTGCGCCCGACCGGACACCTCGGACTGGTGGCCCGGCTGAGCGGCGCGCTGGCGATCGAACCGGGGGCACTGGACCGGGGCCGGCGGATCTCCCACCTCTGCGAAGGTGACGCGGTGCCGGGGCTGCTGGTGCCGAGGCTGACCGCACTGTGGCAGGCCGGGCGGTTCCCCTTCGACCAGCTGATCCGGACGTATCCGCTCGCCGCGGTCAACGAGGCCGAGCGCGACTGTGACGAGGGGCGCGTGGTCAAGCCCGTGCTGATCCCGGCCGGGTGAGCCGCCGAGCGGGTGCCTCCGCACCGGCTCGCCGCCCCGCGGGGGATGCGAGCCCGCGCGGGGGAGAGGTGCCGCCGCGCGGAGTACGTACCGCTTCGCGCCCCCGCGCGGGATACGTTCGTTGGCGTATCTTCCGCCGGGATCCCCCGGGACCGTTGACCGCCGTGCCTCCCGACGATTGGCTCGTCGGGAGCCCGCTGCCGGGAGGGAGCCCGGCCGGGCGATCACCAGGGGAAGGGACAGACCCATGGCACGCACCACCCGCACCACCAGCAACCGGTGGCTGGCCGGCGGCGGCAGCGTCCTCGCGGCGGCTGCCGTACTCGCCGTGACCGTCGTGCCCGCCCAGGCCCGTCCGGCGGCGCGCGGCACCGTCCAGGTCAGCGTCGGGGTGAACGGCGCCAGGCCGGACGACCAGTCCTGGAACCGGCAGATCAGTGCCGACGGCCGCTACGCGCTCTTCACCTCGTGGGCGACCAACCTGGTCTCCCAGCCCGCGAAGAGCGGACGCGACGCCTACGTCCGCGACCTGGCGACCGGCCGCACCGAGCGGGTCAACCTGTCCGACGACGACAACGCGCTGGACGGCTTCACGGACTACGCCGCGATCAACGCCGACGGCCGCTACGTCGCCTTCGAGAGCGACGCGGTGAACGTGGTCCCCGGCCTGCCGGTCCCGGGACGCACCGAGGTGTACGTCCGGGACCGCCGCACCGGCCGCACCGAACTGGTCAGCGGCGGACCGGTCAGCACCGACACCGACCGGTTCCACGCCTCGTACGCGCCCTCCGTCAGCGCGAACGGCCGCTACGTGGCGTTCGTCTCCAGCCGGACCGACCTCGTCCCGGCCCCCCAGGGCGACGGCGCCTCGCTGGCCAGGCCCTACACCTGGGACTACAACATCTACGTCACCGACCGCTGGACGGGGAAGACCCGCCTGGTGACCCGCGGCGTGGACGGCAAGCCGGGCGACAGCATGTCCCTCAACCCGACGATCAGCGCGGACGGCCGCACCGTCGGCTTCACCTCGCTGGCAGGCAACCTGCTGCCCGCCGACCAGACCCCCGCCGACCGAACCCCCGCGCCCGCGGCCGGCGCCGCCGGTCCCGCCGCCGACGTGGAACTCGCCCCGGGTAGCGGCGCGGACCTCCCCCGCAGCGCCCGGCCCGGTCTGGCCCGGCCGACGACCGGCGTCTACTACACGTACGACGTGGCGTCCGGCCGGATCTCCGCCGCCAGCCTCGCCCCCGACGGCACGCTCGGCTACGCGAGCTTCGACGCGACGATCAGCCCCGACGGGCGGCGCGCGATCTACGCCCTGCCCGAGCCCGGCGGGTCGACCAACGGCCACCGGTACCACACCGTGCTGTACGTCCGGGACCTCGGGGAGGGCACCGTCACGAAGATCAGCGGGGGCCTGCCCGGCACCGCCTCGGTCGGCTCCTCCGACCACGGCCGGATCACCGCCGACAACCGCTGGGTGTACTACTCCTCCGCCGCCGACAACCTGGTGGCGGGCCCGCAGCACGCGGCCTGGGACGTCTACCGCCACGACCTGCGCACCGGCCGCACCGAGCGGGTCTCCACCGCACCGGACGGCTCGCTCGGCAACGGATCGTCGGTCGACCCGGCCGTGGACGCCCGCGGCGACACGGTGGTGTTCGGCTCGACCAGCGGCAATCTGCTGACCGGCCCCGGCGGCCCGGAACACACCGACTACCAGGTCTACGCCCGCATCACCGGGCACCACGGCGACGGCGACGACCAGGGACAGGGCCGGGGACAGGGGCAGGGGCAGGGCCGGGAGGACTGACCGGCGCCACCGCTCGGACCTCGGAGCGCGGACGGCGGTGGGCCGTGCGGTGGGGGCGGGCCGATCCGCCCCCACCGGAAGGATGGGTTACCGAGAGGTGGCGCCCTGTCAACTGCGTTGTACCCGACCGAATGTCACGGTTCCGTCGCCGTCCTGTCCTCATGATTGTGACGCTGTGCATGCCACCATTCGCGGTCGGCCGGTCGTCCTGTGGTGTGTCCGAACACAGTTCAGTACGCGCCACCATCGGGGAGCCACCATGTTCGTCCGCCGCCGCCGTCCGCTGCTCGTCTCCGTCGTGCTCGTCGCCGGGGCGGGTCTCGCGTTGACCGCCTGCGGGCCCGACAACACCGACGCGGCCGGCGGCTCGACGGCGCCCGCGACCACCGCGGTGGCCGTGACGCCCTCCGCGACGGGCGCGCCGGCCACCGGTGCCCCCTCGGCGCCGGCCGGTGCCACCGGTGCGCCCAGGACGAGCGCGCCGGCCACCGGAGCGGCGTCGCACACGCCGTCCGGGGTGAGCCCGTCGAGCGGCACCCGGCCCGACGGCGGGAGTGCCGGCGCCGCCGCCCGCCCGTGCGCCATCGACAGCCTGGCGATCCACGCGACGGCCCGGGCGGGGGCCCCGACCCAGTGGGTGATCGAGGTACGCAACAGCGGTACGGCCGCCTGCAGCCTGAGCTCCACCCCGGGGGTCGACCTGGGCAACTCCACCGCCGCCGACCGGAGCAAGAACATCAAGCCGGTGCTCGCGAGTGGCACAGCGCGGTTCGCCGTCCCGGCGGGCCAGAGCGCCTACGCGGTGATCGACCTCGACCCGAGCGGTGCCACCACGGGTACCGTCCCCGGCATCAACGAGCTCAACGTGCTGGTCGACGACGACGACACCAACATGCCGCTCGCCAACACCCGGAACTTCCCGCTCGGCAGCGGCGCACGGGTCCTGAACCCGCAGATGGGCATCTACCGGTCCAGCGTGGCGGAGGCGGTCACCTCGATGGCCGCCGCCCCCAACTAGCCGACCCGCCCGGCTCGGCCCGGCCCGGGGGAGGGCCGGCGGGCACGGCCGGGGTCCTGGCGACCCCGGCCGTGCCCGCCCGCGCGTTCTGCTCCCGTGCCCGTCCGGACATCGGTACCGCGCTCGGCGGCGCCGGTGGCTCAGCGGCGCCGGTCCTTGCCCGTCGCGGGCGGGTCCTCGGGCAGCTCCGCCTCGATCCGCTCCTTGCGGACCGTGCCGGTCACGGTCTCCTGCTCGACGAGCTCCTCGGTGGTCAGCCGCACCCGTTCCACCGGCACGGCCTCGGTCCGGACCACCGGCCGTTCCTCGTGCAGCACGACCTCGTGCTCGGCCTCGCCGATGGGCTCACCGGCGAGTGCGGCGTCCCGGTCGGCCTCGGTGATCGGCTCGCGTTCGACGCGGACCTCCTCGTGGCGCACCGGTACGGTCCGCTGCTGCTCCTCCTCCACGACGTACTTGCGCAGGCGGGCGCGGCCGGCCTCGTGGCGTTCGGTCCCGACGGTCATCCGTTCCTCGGAGCGGGTCATCGCGTCGTCCTGGTCGGCCGCGGTACCCGCCCGGGCGCCCGTACCCGCGGTGGCGGCGGCAGCGCCTGCCGCGCCGGTGGCCGCGGTCCGGTCCCCGGAGTGGGCCCACCCGCCGTCGCCGGGCTGGTTGGCCTCGTGCCAGGCGTTGTCCCAGGCGATGCCGTAGTGGTCGTACAGACGGTGCTCCTCCTGGGCGGAGAGGTGGTTGCCGCCGTCGACGTCGACGTTGGGCGCGTCCTTGACGGTGGCCTTCGGGTAGGGCACTTCGAGGTGGTCGTCGACGATCCGGGCATCGCGGATCGGGACGAACGACTCGCTCGTCCCGAACCATCCGGTCTTGACGCTCACCCACTCCGGCTTGCCCGTCATGTCGTCGAGGAACAGGTGGTCGGCCTTGCCGATGCGGTGGCCGTCGGCATCGTGGACCGGGTGGTCGAGGACGGTACGGATCTGCTGTTCGGTGATCATCAGTTACGCCTCCTCCATGGGTCTGAGGAGCGCCTTGCCATCGGGGCCGGGCCGAAACGGCCTCCCGCATGACGTTCGCTCAGCGTCACCGGTGTCGTGAACCCGCTTGCGCCACCGCCTGGATGGGGCTGCGGCCGGGGTGGCGACGGAGCGTTGCCGGTCTCGGCGAGCGGAGCCCGTCAACGGGGGGTACTCGCGGTGGCGGCGACACGGTGGGTGGCAGCTGGTCGGCGGCGGGAGAGCCTGCGGTTCACCCGTTCGGCCCACCGTCGGGGTCGGTACCGGTCACCCTCCGGAGCCGGTGGGGAGGACCTGGTCGTGGATTCGGGACCGGCCGCCCGAAGGTCTCCGGCCTGCGGCTTCGGCCCGTGACTCCGGCCCGTGACTCCGGCCCGTGACTGCGGCCGACCCGTGGGGCACCATCACCGGTGCGTCCGGAGCCACCGCTGCGGACAGCCCGCCCCCGCCGCCGGGTGGCCCGGCCTCCGCGTTTCCCGGACTTCGTCCTCGAACCTCCCGTACAGTGCGGTCCAGAGGGTGGGCCCATCGGTCGGCACGAGCCGATCCCGGACATCTTCGCCCCTTCGACGGGGGCGGAACTCCGGACCTTGCTACGAGACCGGCCCCGGTTCCGGCCGGGACGCCGACGGGGGAGACGACGTGGGGGAACTGGACGGCAAGGCCGCCCTGGTGACGGGCGGCTCGCGCGGGATCGGGCGCGCCGTCGCCCGACGGCTCGCCGCCGAGGGGGCGTTGGTCGCGGTCCACTACGGTGCGAACCGAGCGGCCGCCGCCGAGACGGTGGCGCTCATCGCCGAGGCCGGCGGTGTGGCGTTCGCGGTGCGGGCCGGGTTCGGCGAAAGCGGCGCGGTGGACCGGCTGTTCGAGGAACTGACCGCGGGGCTGGCCGAGCACGGCGCCGACGGTCTGGACATCCTGGTCAACAACGCGGGTGTCCACTCGGCCAGTTCGATCGGGCAGCTCACCGAGGAGGAGCTGGAACGGCTGCTCGCGGTCAACGTGCGCACGCCGATCTTCGTGATCCAGCGGGCGCTGCCCCTGCTGCGGGACGGCGGCCGGATCGTCAACGTGGGCTCCGCGGCCACCCGGATCGCGAGCCCCCTCCAGATCGGCTACACCGTGACCAAGGCGGCGCTGGCCGCTCTCGGCCCGTCGCTCGCCAACGAGTTCGGCCGGCGCGGGATCACCGTGAACACGGTCGAACCCGGGGTGGTACTGACCGACATGACCGCCGGGTGGACGGGCGCTCCCGAGGCGGTGGCCGGACTGGAGTCGATCACCGCGCTCGGACGGATCGGCGAACCGGAGGACGTCGCCGATGTGGTGGGCTTCCTGGCGGGGCCGCGGGGCCGCTGGGTGACCGGCCAGACCCTCGACGTCTCCGGCGGCACCTACCTCGGCCCGATCCCTGCGGGGTGAGCCGCAACCCCCGACGACCACCGACGGGTTGACACCGTACCGGCCGGGCGGAACGTCCACTGGGCACTCGACCCACTTCACCTACTGAGCGGGGCCCGGCCGGTTCGTCCGCTGCTTGTCGGGTGCGCGCGTGCGGAACGCTCGACCGGGAGATCCCGGTCGAGCGTTCCGCAGGAGATGACTTCCCGTCAGTTGGCGGCGAGGAGCTGGAGCGTATCGATCACGCGGTTGGAGAAGCCCCACTCGTTGTCGTACCAGGCGACCACCTTGACGTGTCGGCCGTCGACGCGGGTCAGGGCCGAGTCGAAGATGGACGAGGCCGGATTGCCCGTGATGTCGGAGGACACGAGCGGGTCGTCCGAGTACTCGAGGATGCCGGCGAGCGGCCCCTGCGCCGCGGCGCGGTACGCGGCGAGGACCTCGTCGCGCGTCACGTCGCGGGTGACGGTGGTGTTGAGTTCGACGATCGAGCCCACCGGCACCGGCACGCGGATCGAGTCGCCCGACAGCTTGCCGTCGAGGTTCGGCAGCACGAGGCCGATCGCCTTGGCGGCGCCGGTCGTGGTCGGCACGATGTTGACGGCGGCGGCACGGGCCCGGCGGGCGTCGCGGTGCGGGCCGTCCTGCAGGTTCTGCTCCTGCGTGTAGGCGTGCACCGTCGTCATGAAGCCGTGCTCGATGCCGGCGAGGTCGTCGAGCACCGCGGCCAGTGGCGCGAGGGCGTTGGTCGTGCAGGAGGCGTTCGAGACGATCGTGTGCGCGGCCGGGTCGTAGGCGTCGGTGTTGACCCCGTACGCCAGCGTCACGTCGGCACCGTCCGACGGTGCGCTGACCAGGACCTTCTTCGCGCCGGCGGCGAGGTGGGCGCGGGCGGCCCCGGCCGAGGTGAAGCGACCGGTCGCCTCCAGCACGATGTCCACGCCGAGTTCGGCCCACGGCAGCTGCGCGGGTTCACGCTCGGCGAGCACCGTGATGCGACGGCCGTCGACGACGAGGGCGTTTCCGTCGACGGTCACCGGGCGGCCGAGCCGGCCGGCCGTCGTGTCGTAGGCGAGCAGCCGCGCGAGGATGGCGGGCTCCGTGAGGTCGTTGACCGCGATGATTTCCAGGTCGCTGTCACGTTCCAGCAGCGCACGCAGCACATTGCGTCCGATGCGGCCGAATCCGTTGATGGCGATGCGCGTCATGAGTGGTGTCCCTTCGGTTCACCACCAAATCTCGCGTACGGCGCCCGCTCACGACAGCGGCGTGATTGCCACGGTTCAAAAGGATCACGCCAGCTCACCCGTCCTCGAAGGTGATCCGAGCGGGCCCCGGCCGTCGTCCAGGAAGGCGAGGAGGCGAGGTCGTGCTCGGCCTCCCCGCCCCCACCGTCGCCGGCTTCGCCCGGAACGGGATCGTCGAAGCGCTCGGCCCCGACCGCTGCCGACTCGTCCTCGGATCCTGGTCCTGGACCGGCCTGGCCGCCGCCCCGGGCAGCTTCGACGCCGACATCGAGGTCGTCGGCCCGCCCGAACTCGGGAGCGCGTTCGCGCACCTCGCCACGCGTTGCGCCAAGGCCGTCGGAGCCTCCGGCCCGCCCCCGGCCGGGACGCCGTAGACCCGGAACACCCCGCGTGGAACGGCCCGGGCTGCTCCTAGGACTGCTGGGCCGTGAAGGTGCGCCGGTACTCGCTCGGCGTCGTGCCGAGGATGCGACGGAAGTGCAGCCGCAGATTGGCACCGGTGCCCAGACCGACGTCGGCGGCGATCTGCTCGATGTGCCGCTCGGAGCGTTCCAGCAGCTCACGGGCCCGGTCCAGGCGGGCCCGCATGACCCACTCCATCGGCGTGTACCCCGTGTCGTCGACGAAGCGCCGCGAGAAGGTGCGCGGCGACACCGCGGCGTGCCGGGCGAGCAGTTCGAGGGTGAGGGGCTCGCCGAGCCGGTGCAGCGCCCACTCGCGGGTGGCGGCGAACCGCTCGCCGAGTGGCTCGGGCACACTGCGCGGCACGTACTGCGCCTGGCCGCCGCTGCGGTAGGGGGCGGCGACCAGGCGACGGGCGGCGTGGTTCGACGCGGCCACCCCGAGGTCGCCGCGCAGGATGTGCAGGCACAGGTCGATGCCCGAGGCCGCGCCGGCGGACGTCAGGACGCTGCCCTCGTCGACGAACAGGACGTTCTCGTCGACCTGGACGAGCGGGTGCTTCGCCGCGAGCGCCCGCGCGTAGTGCCAGTGCGTCGTGGCGCGCTTGCCGTCGAGCAGGCCCGTGGCGGCGAGCGCGAAGGCGCCCGTCGAGATGGCGGCGAGCCGCGCGCCCCGGTGGTGGGCGGCGATCAGCGCGTCCACGACGGCCCGCGGCGGGTCGTCGCGGCCCGGGAACCGGTAC
Organism: Kitasatospora sp. NBC_01246; assembly: GCF_036226505.1. Classification (NCBI taxonomy): domain Bacteria; kingdom Bacillati; phylum Actinomycetota; class Actinomycetes; order Kitasatosporales; family Streptomycetaceae; genus Kitasatospora; species Kitasatospora sp. NBC_01246. The sequence continues at coordinate 8,340,515 of NZ_CP108484.1, forward strand.
CCGGGGACGAAGACGATGTCGGCCCACGCCAGCGCGTCGAGGCCGTGGGCGACGAGGTACGACAGGCCGTCGCCGCCGGTCACCGGACCTGGCGCGGCCCCGCACACCCGCACCTCGTACGGCATGCTCGCGCGGGTCGTGAAGACCTGGGCGGGAATGCCGACATCGAGCGGTTTCGCGCCCTCCAGGACGAGGACGGCGACGCGAAGCAGGCGGGAGTCGGGCACAGGAAGAGGTTACGTGGAGCCGTGACCCCGGTCGGCCCCGGACGCGGGCCGGCCGGACGGCCTTCGGCGGTGCGCCCGGTGGGTGCGTTGCCCTGGCCGGCGCTTCCGATCGGGCCGACCTTCACCGGGGAGCCGCCGCCGTCCGTGACGGGCAGGGCGCCGGTGCCCGGCCAGGTGAGGTGGACCGGCTTCGTCTCGTCCGGCGGGGTCACGACCAGCCCGGTGACGCGAACGCCCGAGCCGCGCCCGTCCCGCCACGCACCCTCGCCCCCGGCGCGCGCGGGCGGACCGGCCTCGGCTAGCCTGCCCCCTCGTGGACGATCGACCCGAGCCCTCGACCCTGCGCGTCTTCGTGGCGCTAGCCCCGCCCGACGATGCCAAGGACGAACTGGCCCGGGCCCTGCGACCCGCCTATGCCGGGTACCCGCGGCTGCGGTGGAACCGGATCGAGGACTGGCACATCACCCTCGCCTTCCTCGGCGAACTGCCTGCCACGGCGGTGCCGCTGCTGCGGTCGGCGCTGGCCGGCCAGGCCGCGTCGCGCCCGGCTCTGCGCCTGGGCCTGCGGGGCGGCGGCCACTTCGACCAGCGCCTGCTGTGGAGCGGGATCGACGGCGACCTGGACGGACTGCACCTGCTCGCCACCGACGTCCGGAGCGTGATCAGGTCCTGCGGGATCGCGTTCACGGATCGCCCCCTGCGCCCCCATCTGACGCTGGCACGGTCCCGGCGCGACGACCCCACCAGCGTGCCGCAGGCCGCGGCCGGACTCGCCGGGTTCGTGGGCCGGTCCTGGCGGACCGAACGCCTCCACCTCGTCGGCAGCAACATCGGCCGCGGCCCCGGGCCGATCCGCTACCGCGACATCGAGGCATGGCGATTCGCCGCCGCCCGCACCGGCGGCGAGGACGTTCCCAGCGAGCCGTGACCGAGGCCTTGCGGCCTTGCGGCCTCGCGGCCGCAGTGGGGGGCGGCCGGGGGATCAGCCGCCTCCGAGCGGTGCTCGACCGCCGGCCGAGGCGCCGTGCCCGGCGGTGCGTTCGGGGAGGTGACGGGGGGCTGTCGGTGATGACGGCGATCTATCAGTGATCGGTGAGTCGGCCGCTGTGTGATGGGTCAGGTCGGCGCCGCCGTCCTGCACACCTCCCCCAGTCGAAGGAGCCACTCGTCATGACCCCCGCACCCCTGAGCCCGCCGTGGGACGTCCACCGGTTGCCGTCCGCCGCCGGCAAGTCCTTCCTGGTCACCGGAGGCAACGCCGGGATCGGCTACTTCGTCGCGGAGCAGCTCGCCGCGACCGGGGCCGTCGTGGTGCTCGGCTGCCGGGACCGGGGGAGGGCGGGTGCCGCCATGGCGGCGATCCGGTCGCGTGTTCCCGCCGCCCGGCTGCGCCACCTTCCGCTGGACCTCGCCGACCTGGCATCCGTGCGCGGCGTGGCGGACGGCCTCGGGCTCGACCGCCTCGACGCGGTGGTCCACAACGCGGGCGTCGCGCTCGACGACCCGCCGCGGCGGACGACGGAGGACGGTCACGAGCTGATGTTCGGGGTCAACCACCTCGGCCACGTCGCGCTGACCCGGGCACTGGCGCCCCTGCTGTCCGCGGCGCCGGCCGCCCGGATCGTCACGGTGGGGAGCTTCGCGGCGCGCTCCGAACGGCTGGACCCGGACGACCTCCAGTCGCTTCGGGACTACCGCCCCAGTCGTACCTACGGCCGGTCGAAGCTGGCGCAGATGTCCTTCGCCTTCGAGCTGGACCGCCGCCTGCGCGCCCGGGGCAGCACCCTGCTCAGCGTGGTGGCCCACCCCGGCGGCGCCCTGGACTCCCTGACCCCGCCCCGCCCGGGGGTGCACGCGGCGTCCCGGGGCACCCGGCTGCGCGCGCTGCCCGCCGGGCTGCTGCTCCAGGGCAAGGACGCCGGGGCGTGGCCGATCGTCCGGGCGGTCCTGGACCCGCGGGTGCGGGGAGGGCAGCTGTGGGGGCCCAGGGCCTTCGGCCTGCGCGGCGCGCCGCGGCTGGAGCCCGCGCGGGCCCACATGACCGATCCGGCCGTCGCCGGGCACCTGTGGGACGCCAGCTGCGACGGGGCCGGCGTCGAGGCCCACCTGGGCCTCCTCTAGACGCGGCTCCCGGTGTAGAAGCGGCTCCCGGTGCTCCGTGCCACCGTCGTGGTCGGCGCCGCCCCGGGAGCCGGGACGGTCAGCGGCGGGCAGGTCAGCGCCGGGCGGTGGCGGTCAGCTCCGCGGTGGCGAGGATGTGTCCGCTCATCGCCATCGAGAAGGAGGCCACGGCGGGGGTGCTGGTCGCGGCCAGGCCCAGGCCGGGCACGTCCAGCGCCACCACCCGGAGCACGTAGTGGTGCGCGCGGTCGCCGGCCGGCGGGCAGGGGCCCAGGTAGCCGGTGGCGCCGGTGTCGTTGGGCCCCGCGACCGCGCCGGCCGGTGTGGCGCCGGTGAGGGTCGTGACGGTGGCCGGGATGTCCCAGGTCATCGCGTGCCAGAAGCCGCTGCCGGTCGGCGCGTCCGGGTCGAAGAGCGAGACGGCGTAGCTGCGGGTGCCGGCGGGGGCGCCGGACCAGTGGACGGTCGGTGCCTGGTTGGCGCCGGAGCAGCCGAAGGCGTTCGCGTAGCCGGCCGCCGGGACCGTCCCGTTCCGCCAGTCGGGGCTGGTCACGGTGAACCGGGGCGTGTGCCGGGGGACGCCCGCGCGCACCTCGGTGTGCCCGAAGCGGTCCGATTGGGTGGCGGAGTGGGCCGCCGTCGAGGCGGCGCCGGCGAGGGCGACGGTGGCGGCCGTGGTGGCGGCGAGGGCGGTCACGCGGGTCGAGCGCTTCATGGGTGGTTCCGTTCCGGGTCGCACGGTGGTGTTCGGTCGGGACCAGCCTTCCGGCGCCCGGCGCCCCGGGGGAGGCCGCGCGCATCCTGGTACGCGGCGTGCCACCCTCCGGCGTGGACCGCGCGGCGCCCGACCGGCGACGATGTCGCTGTGAACGATCGACAGAACGGGCCCCGCGCCGAACTGGGCGCGTTCCTGCGGGCGACGCGCGAGCGGACCCTGCCGGGCGACGTCGGCCTGCGGGCGGGCGCGCGCCGCCGCACCCCGGGCCTGCGCCGCCAGGAGGTGGCCGAGCTCGCGGCGGTGAGCGTCGACTGGTACATCCGGCTGGAGCAGGGCCGCGCCGGGACCCCCGGCTCGGCGGTGCTGGAGGGGATCGCCGACGCGCTGCGGCTGACCCCCGCGGAGCGCGAGTACGTGCACCTCACCGCGCGCGGCGAGGTGCCCCCGCGCCGGCACGTCGCCACCGCGCCGGCGGCGTCCCTGCGGGCGGTACTGGACGGCATGCCGCTGCTGCCCGCCTACGTCATCGACCACCGCCTCGACGTCCTGGCGTGGAACAGCGCGGCCCGCGCGCTGTTCGGCGACGGGTTCGGCACCGGTACGGCCGCCAACACGGCGTGCCTGACCTTCCTGGACCCGGAGAACCGCCGGACCCAGCCGTCCTGGGAGCAGTTCGCGCGGGAGACGGTCGGTGCGCTGCGCTCGGCCTCCGCACGGCATCGAGGCGACCCGCGGCTGCACGCGGTCGTGGCGCAACTCCTGGACGGCAGCCCGGAGTTCGCCCTCTGGTGGGAGGACAGGACGGTGCGCGAGCGGTCCCACGGCAGCAAGCGGATGCGACACCCGGTGGGCGGGGAGCTGGCCCTCTGCTACGACCAGCTCGCCGCCACGGACGGCTCCGACCAGCGGCTGATGGTGCTCACCCCGGCGGACGGGGCGACCGAGCGGGCGCTGCGCCTGTTGATCGCCGGCTACTCGCAGGGCGCCGTGGGCACGTCGGCCCAGGTGCTCAAGGCGGCCCGGACGGCCTGAGTCGCCGGACCGTCCGGGCGGGTCCCGCCCGGGTGCTGGTTCGGCCTGTGACGCTCGTGCCGGTGATCCCCGGTCAGCGGCGGCCGGTGGCCAGGGTGACGAGGAACTGGCCGCCGCCCGGCTCGATGTGGGCGGTCACCGGCAGGTCCGGTACCAGCCGGGAGAACCGGTCCACCAGCCAGTCCGCGGCTTCCTGGGCGTCCTGCCTGGTCGGGCAGCGGCCCACCATCTCGCGGCCGCCCTTGCGCTCCAGCCTCGCGGCCACGGCGATCAGCGGCGCGGGCTCGACCACGTACAGGCGGTCCGGCCAGGCGATGACCACCTTGACCGCGCCCTTGCGGGAGTTGCACCCGCGGTGCGCGAGCCGCTCGGCGACCTTGGCCTTCCGGTCGGCGGTCCGGCTGTCAACGCTGGGCCCGCGCGGGTCGTTCACCGACTTGTCGGGGTCGACCGGTTCGTCGCACACCCAGCATCGCCAGCTGTCGTGCTCGGCCACATCATCGAGGAGACTCACCCGGGTAACCTAGCCTGCCCCGCCGCCGCCCCGTGCAGCAGGGCCTCGGCGATCGGGTGGAGCGGCGCCCGCCCCTCGCGCGGGCGAGGTCGCGCCGGCCCGGCGCCGGCCGGTCCCCGGTCCTACCGGCGTCCGCCACCCGGGTGCGGCGGACGCCCGCGCTCTCCGGGCCGGTCGGAGCCGGTCGGGCCTCGGCCGGAGTCAGCCGGGGCTGAGGAGACAGAACTCGTTGCCTTCCGGGTCGACCAGGATCGTCCAGTGGATCTCGGACTGGTCGACACCGGGGTCGGTGGCGCCCAGGGCGCGCAGCCGGTCCGCCTCCGCCGCGTGGTCGTCACCGCGGTAGGGGCGGAGGTCGAGGTGGACGCGGTTCCACCCGCTCTTGGTGTCGGGGGTGCGGATGAACTCCAGGTAGGGGCCGACGCCTGCGGCGGAGCGCATGGTCGCGTAGTCGTCGGTGACCTCGTGCAGCGTCCAGTCCATCGCCTCGCCCCAGAACCGGGCCATCGCCCGTGGGTCGGCGCAGTCGACCACCACCGCGGCGATCGGCCCGGTGTCCCGGTAGACCGGGCGGGGCTCCAGGACGCAGAACTCGTTGCCCTCCGGGTCGGCCATGACGGTCCAGGGGACGTCGCCCTGACCGACGTCGGCGAGCGTCGCGCCGAGGCCCCGCAGCCGTGCGACCAGCTCCGTCTGATGGGCCGTCGAGGTGGTGGCCAGGTCGAGGTGCACCCGATTCTTGACCGTTTTGGGTTCCGGCCGGGCAATGAGATCGATGCAGACGGCCGTGGGATCGGGGTAGCTGAAGCCGACGGGTTCGAGGTTGGTCACGCCAGGCCCCTCGCTGTCGAGGCCCCAACCGAGCGCCTCCGCCCAGAACCGGCCGAGCGCGGAGTCGTCGCGGGCCTTCATGTTGATCTGCACAAGTCGGGTTGCCATGCCGAAGATCATAGAAGCTGTCGCGGGCCCGCACCCGAGTGCGCGCGGAAGACCCGTCTCCCCGGCAACCTCACCGGCCCGCGGCGTGGAGCCCGGCGGTGGCGACGACCGGCCGGACCTTGGTGAGCATCAGGTGCAGGAACTGGTCGGGGTGGCGGAAGGACGCGAAGTGGCCGGCGTCCCTGATCAGGGCGAACTCCTTGACCGGCGCCTGCACGTCGTCGAGGAAGCACCGGGCCCGGTCGGTCGGGTTGAGCACGTCCTGGTCGCCCTGGAAGACGTGGGTGCCGCTGTCCGTTGTCCGTTGTCCGTGGGAGGGCCGACGAGAGTGGGAACGAAGGGGGCCGGGCGGTACCCGGACGACACGGCGTGCGGCCCGTGCCCCGACCCGGCAGGGGCCGGACTGTCGTACCCGCCGTCTAGCCTCGCGGGGAGAGCCGACCGCTGCACGGAGGGACTACGGATGAGTGGCCTGAGCTGGATGTACGGGACGGACCTGCCGCTGCTGAGCGTCACCTTCGCCCGTGATCTCACTGCGCGCGGGCTCCTGGAGCGGATGGGCGCGGACCCCGACACGCTGGCCGAGCGCACCCAGGAGGAGTTCAGGGACGAGTTCGACGACCTCCTCTACGAGGACGACGCCTATGTGGTGACCGCCGGCCGGTACGGGGCGTGGGCGTGGGTCTGGGAGCACGGCAGTTGGCTGTGCGTCGAGGACGAGGAACTGCTCGGTGAGCTCTCGACGGGGACGGCGGCGCTGTCCCTGCACGCCAACGAGAAGCCCCTGGTGGACTTCCGCTACGCCGAGGACGGGCAGCTGGTCACCGGTCTGCACACCCTCCTCGGCATCGAGCCCCGGCACCGCACCGGCCGGGACCCCCACCGCTTCGACGCCGAACTGCGGGCGCTGGGCGCCTGCCCGGACACCGGGGAGACCGGACCGCTGGGCATGCGCGGCCTCTTCTACCGTCTCGCCGAGGGGCTCGGCGCGGGTGTCGACCCCGCCGATCTCTCCGGTGGGGCTGTTCTCAGCGCCCAGCTCCGGCCGCGTCCCGACCGGGTCGGGTGATCCGCCCGGTCCGGTCGCCCGGCACGCGCTTCTCCGCCGCTCCCGGCGCGCGGGCGATCCGCCGCCGAGGTACCGGTTCCCGAGAGTGATCATTTAGCGTGTGCTCCCATGGAGAAGGCTCAGGAGTTCGAGGCGCACCGGCCTCGCTTGTTCTCGTTGGCGTACCGGATGCTCGGATCGGCGGCGGAGGCCGAGGACGCCGTGCAGGACGCCTACCTGAGGTGGCACGGGGCCGAGCGGGAGCGGATCGCCGCGCCGGGGCCGTGGCTGGCCAAGGTGACCACCAACCTGTGCCTGAACCGGCTGACGTCGGCGCGGGCCCGACGCGAGGAGTACGTCGGACCGTGGCTGCCGGAGCCGGTCCGGACCGACGGCGGGGCGCTCGGGCCGATGGAGACGGCGGAGCAGCGGGACGCGGTGTCGCTGGCCGTCCTGGTGATGATGGAGCGGTTGACCCCGCCCGAGCGGGCGGCGATGGTGCTCCGCGACGCCTTCGACTACAGCCACCGGGACGTCGCAGACGTGCTCGACTGCTCGGAGGCGAACGCACGGCAGCTGTACCGCAGGGCCAAGCAGCATCTGGGCGACGAGCGGCCGAGGTTCGTCTCCTCCCAGGGGGAGAGCCGCGAGTTGGTGCTGCGGTTCCTGGAGGCCGCGGCGCACGGCGAGCTGGCGCAGCTGGAGGAACTGCTCGCCGGACAGGTGGTCGCCTGGTCGGACGGCGGCGGCAAGGTGGGCGCGGCGCGTCGGCCGGTCGTCGGCCGGGAGAACGTGGCCCGGTTCCTGGCGGGTCTGTTCGCCCGGCGGGCGAACGGGGTGCGGATCGAGGTCGTCGAGGCGAACGGCACCGCGATGGTGTTGGGCTGGGAGGGTGGCGCACTGACGTCCTGCGGTGCGCTGGAGCTCGGTGGTGCCGGAATCACCGGCGTGCGGCTCATCAGGAACCCGGACAAACTGGCCTTCCTGGCGCATCAGTGCTCCGGGTTGTCACAGAACACGTGAGTCGTCGGTTCCTCATCGGTGACGGCAGAACGAGAAGGGCTGTGGCTGATGAAGAACGACGCGATCATGGTGACCGGCGCAACGGGCGTGCTCGGCCGGGAGGTACTGGACCGGGCGCGCCGCACCGGGCTGCCGGTGCGGGCCCTCACCCGCAGGTCAGTGCTCCCGGACGACCCGGGGGTGGCCTGGTTCACCGGTGACCTGGCCACCGGCGCCGGGCTGGACGAGGCGTTCGCCGGGGTCCGCACGGTCATCCACTGCGCGACCGACATCCGGCACTTCAAGAACGACATTCCGGCCTTCGAGCACCTGCTGGAGGCCGCGGCGCGCGCCGGAGTCGAGCACATCGTCAACATCTCGATCATCGGTGTCGACCGGATCCCGTACCCCTACTACCGGATCAAGCGGGAGGGCGAGCGGTTGCTCGCGGCCTCCGGGATCGGCTGGACCAATCTGCGCGCCAGTCAGTTCCCCGAGCTGCTGAACACGGCCTTCCGGTTCCTGTCCAGGCTGCCGGTGGTCGTCGTGCCGTCCGGCACCCGCTGCCAGCCCGTCGACCAGGGCGAGGTGGCGGACCGCCTGGTCGAGCTGGCCCTGGGTGATCCGGCCACCGGTGCGCCCCCGGCCGAGGGCTGGGGACGGGTGCCGGACCTGGCCGGCCCCACCGTGTACCCGGCCGACCGCCTGGCCAGGGACTGGCTGCGAGCGGCGGGCAAGCGCCGTCCCGTCCTGCCGGTCTTCATCCCGGGGAGGATCGGCGCCGCCTTCCGCTCCGGCGCCCTGACCGCGCCCGACCGACCGGCGGGCAGGCGGACCTGGGAGGCGTACCTGGCCGAGAAGGTCGCCCGCTGACTCCGGCGCGACCGTACGCGGCGACGCCGGTCGGGGCGGGCCGGCCGTGCGGACGGCCCGCCCCGTCGGTGCGCGCTGCGGTCGTCGTGGGCGCGTGGGACGTGGGCGCCTGCCGACCACCCGCTACGCGGACGATCCGGCCGGCGCCCCGGACCTCGCGGCACTGGTCACCGTGCTGGTCCGCGCCACCCGGTGTCGGGCGACCGTGCGGCGGGAGACGTCGTCGCTTCTCCGGGCGGGTGAACGTCCGGTAGTGGGCGGCCGAGGGCTGTGCGGCCCGGCGTGATCGCCGTCGTCGGACCCGGCCGTCCGGCTCGTCCCGGTCTCTCCGTCGTCGGAGCGGGGTCCGGGTGGCCGGTGTGCGGCTTCCTCAGGTGAGCCGTCGGCGGTGGCGCTGTGGCGGTGACCTGCGGAAGTGGCCGGCGGAGGCGAGCGCCTCGTGCGGTCGCTGCCGCGCGAGGCGCCCGGGTGGTGCGGGTGGGTCGTGCCTCAGCGGAACGCGGCGATGTTGCGGGTGACCCACTCGGTGAAGGGGTGCGGGGCGCGGCCGAGGACTCGTTCCACGTCCGGGCTGATCCGCAGTTCGGCCGGGTTCGGGGCGGAGATGATGTCCAGGGTGTCGTCGGCGAGTTCCACCGGCACGAACCGGGTCATCGTGGCCCTGGCCTCCTCGCGGGTGAGTTCGTGGAACCGCAGGGGGGAGCCGAGCACGGCGGCGAGCGCCTCCGCCTGCCGTCGGGGCGTGATCACCTCCGGTCCGGTCAGCTCGTACACCCGGCCGGTGTGCCGGTCGTCCAGCAGGCAGGCCGCCGCGACCCCGGCGATGTCCACCGGGTCGACGACCGGCACCCCCACATCGCCGAAGGGCGCGGCGACCGTCCCCTCCGTGCGGACGGACTGCGCCCAGGCCAGGGCGTTCGAGGCGAAGCCGCCCGGACGCAGGACGGCCCAGTCCAGGCCGGACTCCCGCAAGGCGTCCTCCACCGCGCGCATCGCCACCCGTGACGGATCGAGCGGCCTGGTCGCCACGCCCTGCGAGGAGAGCAGGACGACCCGGCGGACCCCGGCGGCCGCGGCCAGGCCGATGAGGTCGGCCGGCCTGGCCCCGGCGGCGTGCAGGTCGCCGGACAGCAGGAGGAAGAGCGCCTTCGCCCCGTCCAGCACGGGTACGAGGCTCGTCGGCTCGGCCAGGTCGGCCACCACGTGCCGGACACCGTCCGGCACCGCCGCCGCACGCCGCGACACCGCCGTCACCTGCTCGCCCACCTCGGCCAGCGCCTGCGTCAGAGGACGGCCCACGTTCCCGGTAGCCCCGGTCACCACGATCATGTTCAGCTCCTGGTTCGTTGTGTACTGCGGCAACTGACGTTAGGAGAGGGGCTTACTTCTCGTAAGGACGTACCCGGAGGTAAGCTCCGGACATGAGGGAAGGTGCGCAGCTGAGGCAAGCCGGGGCGGGCCGTCGGTATGAGGTGTTTCACACCGACTGCCCCGCGCGAGACGTGGTCGACCACGTGACCAGCCGGTGGGGCGTCTGGGTGCTGATCTCCCTGCGGAGCAATGACCTTCGGTTCTACGAGCTGCGCGACAGCATCCAGGGCATCAGCGAGAAGATGCTCGCCCAGACCCTGCGCGCCCTGGTCCAGGACGGCCTGGTCTGGCGGGAGGTGGAGCCGACGACGCCGCCTCAGGTCACCTACGGGCTCACCGAGTTCGGCCGGGACGTCAGCGAGCCGCTGACGGACCTGTTCGACCGGATCACCGAACGGCTGCCGCCGCGCGGCGCGCAATAGCGCCCGGCCCCGCGTCACCTGCCCTACCCCGTCGCCGCGCTGCGGTGACCGTTGCCGTGGACGGGTGACCGTTGCCGTGGACGGGTGACCGTCTCGTCGCGCCTGACGGTTCGTGGGGCCACCGTCCGGCCCGGTGTCGGTGCCGGCTGGGATGCTGGCGGCATGGACGACGAGGCACTGCTGCGCGGCCGCGTGTACGGGGCCGACCACGACGACCCGGACCCCGGGCCGCGCCCCGGGCACGAGTACCGGGAACTGGTCGGCGGCCCGCTCGACGGCCTGCTCCTGGACGTCACCGGCTGGGACGCCGAGCGGCTCGACCACGGCGCGGCGCTGGCCACCGAGCTCGGCGCGTTCGGTGCCGGCGGCCGCGCCCACTACCGACAGCGACCCTCGGACCGGCGCCGCTGGGACTGGCAGGGCGACAGCCCCTGACGGCGCCGGACCGGTGCGTCCGCCGGGCTGTCCGCCGTCCTTTGAATTCCGGCGAGAACCATTCCGGACAGCGGCGGAAGGGCCCGGTCAGCGCTTGCCGGGCGGTGGCGTCGGCGAAGCGGCGCCCCTCACGCCGCCCGCAGGACTCCGGCGGTCCACTACTGCTGCCGGGGCGCGTCCATGTGCAGGCGGATGGTGGTTCCCCCGGCGCGGCTGGAGCGGATCTCGACGAGGTCGCAGAGCTGGTGGGCGAGCCACAGGCCGCGGCCGCCGATCTGATCCGCGGTGGGGCGGCTGCGGCCGGCCATCACGTCGGAGATGTAGCCGGAGTCACGGAACTCGCAGAGGAACGTCGCGTCCTGGGCCCAGGTGCGCAGGGTGCCGTGGCCGCCCCCGTGGCGGATGCTGTTCGTCGCGATCTCCGTGACGGCGACGGCCAGTTTCGGCAACCGGTCCCGCAGGACACCCGCGTCGGTCGCGCACTGCGTCACCTTCGCGCGGATCGCGGCCATATCACCCTCTGTGTAGCTCAGTTCCTGGAAGGGATCGCACGGGCCGGCCAGCTCCTCGAAGGGGTACTCCTCGGCGCTCAGATACTCCTCGTTGGCCGCATCCCGGTCGGCCCGGCGGATCAGCGGATGGCAGCGCGACAGCGATCGCAGGGCGTCCTCGTCGTCGTCGGCGGCGTCGTAGGGGCACAGCATCGACCAGGTGGCGCTGCGCGCGAAGGCCCGGTTCAGCAGCCACTCGTGGTACCGCAGCTCCGAGAGGTGCGCTGTACTGCGCGCATGGCGCCAGGCGGTCTCACCGATGGCCCGTACCGGCCTGCCGCCTTCACCCCGCTCGGTCATCCAGGCCGACCAGGCCGCGATGTGCCGACCGGGATTGGGCCCGGCCGTCGTCGTGTCGACGAAGGTGACGGCGGGCTCGTCGACGAGTTCGCCGCGCAGCAGCGAGGTCTTGTCCGAGGGGACCGCGACGACCACCGCCTCGTCGGCCTCCAGGGCCTCGTGGATGAATCCCAGGGTCCCGGACAGGAACTGCGCGTCCCCGCGATAGGGGTACAGCTCGTGGCGGAACGGGCTCTCGCCCCGGTCGGACGTCGGGGGTACGGTCGCGGTCATGTCGCCATCACCACCGGCAGGTCGGCGGCCGCGTAACCCGCCAGCTCCCAGCAGAGGAGCACGGTCTCGTTGGCGCCCTCCACGACGACCCGGTGGCCCGGCAGGTGGCGGGCCGCGTCGACCAGAGCCTGCATGCCGGCAGCGTCGATGAGCTCAAGATCGTGGAACCCCAGCTTCACCATCGACGACTTCCTGACCGCGGCGCGGACGACGGCGTTGAACGCGGCCGCGCCCTCAAAGTCGACCACTCCGTCCACGCTCCACCTGTTGGCGCCCGTGCTGAACATCCGAAAGGACGGACGCGCAGCACGTGTGCCCACCTCGTGAGGATGCATGCACGCCACACCGTCCAGGGTAGTCCGGTCCCACCGCGACGGCCGGAACGCGCACACCACCATGGCGCCGCTCTCCGAAGCGAACTCGTCGAGTTTGAGCTCCCCGGCCAGCAGCTCCTCGGCCTCGGAGGCTGCCGTCGGGGGCATCCGCTCGGTGAGGACCCGTACGGACCGGAAGCCCTCCCGGGTCGCGGTGTGGACTTCCCTGCGCACCGCAGCAAGCATCATGTCCATGTCCAGTGCGTCCGGCAGATCGAGGACCACCGAGGTGGAGGGATGTCCGTCGCGTTCGATCTCGGCGGTGCCGAGGGAACCGATGACCACGACCTTGTCCCCGTACAGGGCTCCGTCCGCCAGAAAGGCCCGCGCATCGGCGAACGTGGCAGCGGGGCCCATCCGCCAGCAGACGTGGTCACCGAGACCGACCTCGTCCAGGGTCGCCAAAGCCCGCGCCGCTCTCACCCCGCCCCCTTCCCAGGTCACCCCCGCCAGCAGTGATAGGAGAATAACGGTTCCGGCAGATGCCCGGCTGTTTCGGGCGGCCGGAGTGCGGTCTACGCCTGCCCACCATGGGGAACGCCAACCCTCCCACGTCGGGGCCCGGCGTGAACGAGGCCGCTGCTCGGCCCGGAGAAGCTGTTCGCGGGGGCCGTGGGAAAACCCGTTTGGTGGACGAGGGGTGCGCTGCTACATTCCCGGTGACCGTGCGAGAGATCGAGGAGGTGGTACCCGTGGACGCAGTATCGACATGGGTGCTCCCCTCCGGGGTCACGGTCGGGCGATAGGCAGGTCGTCCGGGAGCGCCGTTCAGTGCACTCCCGAAAGGCACGACCATGCGCTTCACCTCCGAGCGGCGCCTCGACGAAGGCGTCCTCGAACGCGAATTCACCCTCGGTGAGATTCCGGGCATCCTGTGGACGCCCGCAGCCGTATCCTCACCGCTGCCGCTGATCCTGCTGGGCCACCCGCCCCTCGGACTGCGGAAGATGTACCCCCGGCTGGTGGACCGGGCCCGGCACTCCGCCGCAGAGGGCTTCGCCACGGCCACGATCGAACTCCCCGGAAGCGGTGACCGGCCCCGTTGGGCCGCCGTCGATCAGGCCCGCGCAGACCTGCGCCGGGCGATGGAGGCGGGCGAGCCGGTCAGCGACGAGATCGTCGACGCCCTCGTCCTCCCGCTGGTCGAAAAGGCGGTCCCGGAGTGGCAGGCCGCCCTGGACGCCCTCCTCGCGCTGCCCGGGATCGGCGGCCCGGTCGGGTACTCGGGGGGTGTGATCTCGATCGGCATCCGGCTCGCTGTGGTCGAGCCGCGCATCGTGGCCGCCGGGCTCTTCGCCGGGAGTCTCGTGCCTCGCGCCATGTTCGAGGAGGCCCGGCAGGTCACCATCCCGCTGCACGTCCTGCTGCAGTGGGACGACGAAGGGAACGACCGGCAGGCTGCTCTGGACCTCTTCGACGCCTTCGGCTCCCAGGAGAAGTCCCTGCACGCCAACATGGGCGGACACACCGGCGTCCCGCGGTTCGCGGGAGACGTCGCGGCCCAGTTCTTCGCCCGTCACCTGAGGAAGTGAGGTCGGCACCGGGCCGGTGACAGGCGGTCGCTGAGGTCGGCCGGTGTGCCGCTCGGACCGAGGCCGGCCCTCCACGGCGGTCCAGACCGTGGGCCCCTGCTGAACTCCGGCAGGGGCCCACGGCGGCGCCACGCCTCCTCGATCTCCTCGTCATCACAGCGGGCTGCCCCAGGCGCCGGTGACGGCGATGACGTCTCGGGCCAACGCCACGGGTCGCTCCCGGGCGATGAGGTGTCCGGCGCCGTGGACGGAACGGACGGTGGTGTGCGGGGCCAGGCGCAGCAACTGGTCGATGTCCTCGGCGGTGACGGATGAACCGGTGTCGCCGTGGACGAGCAGGAGGGGAAGGTCGAGTGCGCCGGTGATCTGCCGTAGCCGGGGGACCTGGGCGAGGATGTCCTCGACGAGCTCGGTGTGGGTGCCGGCCAGGCCGCCGGCGGCGAGGAAGCGGCGGACTCGGGCAGGTTCGAGGCAGGGGACGACGTCGACCAGTACCAGCCCTGCCACCCTTGCCCGCGCCGCCGGATCGCCGAGGGCGGCGACGGCGGCGAGCCCGCCCAGTGAGGCACCGACGACCACGCACCCCGGCGGCTCGGCGAACAGCATCGCGGCGACGTCCGCCGCGCACGCGGACAGCGTCCGAGCACGGCCGTCGCTGTCGCCGTGGCCCCGCTGGTCGAAGGCCACGCAGCGGAACCCGGCTTCGACGAGCAACTCGCTGACCGGTGCCCACACCTGACGGCGTTCGCCACCGGCATGCAACAGGAGACAGGTCGGTCCGGCACCGATTTCCTCCCCCCGCAGGATCGCATCGGGGCGAGTGATCCGCCGCGCCCGCGGAACGGTCGGGTCGATCATGTGACTCACGTCTTCCCCTCTCCCACGCGCGCCCGCGGAGGTCGGCTCGTCGGTGGACCGGTCGGTCCCCGAGCCGAACGCGATGCCTCCCACCGCCCGAAGGGGCGCTCCGGGAACCGAAGCTACACCGACCCGGATGCCGCCGGGAGGTACGACCGTCCTGTCACATCGCGCTCCGCAGGCCGGCGGCAGCGGGTTCCTGGGTACGGAGTCGGGCCGCCGGGCGGCGTCGGCCGGACAGCTGGTCGCCGCGACGTTCGCCACCATGCCCGGCGACGCTGCGGGGATCTGGCGGCATGCTGTCGACCTGCGGGATGCGGGCCGCATCGAGCCGGCCATGAACGGCGAGCGCTTCGTCGGTGGGAGCAGGCACCACCAACCGATGGGGGCATGCCGTGTTTCCTGACCGTCATGACGTCGTCGAGGGCACCTCGGCCGAGGAGCGGGCGTACCGGCGGTAGGCGGCAAGGCTGCACGATCCCCTTCCTCCGCGGGTGGGACGGGCCGGTCTGCCCGAGTTCGGTGCGAGGATGCGGCGGCGCTCTCAGGGCTGACCGATGCCGGTCACGCGACCGCCGGCGTGGTGGGAGACAGTGCTCCGGGGCGGGCTCGCCCTTGGCGGGCGCACTCTCGGCTCCCCCGGGTGATCCTGGATCGGATCACCGTCCGGCGCCGCCACCACCGCGCGGGCAGGGTGGTCGTGACCTCCCGCGCCGCTGTGCTCCGGTCCGTCGATGTGGTCGGGGACTCCCGAGCGGTGCTCGGGCCCGTCGGCCCGTCAACCGGTGGGTGTGCCGCTCCGGTCGCCTTCAACGACGGAACGCAGGTCCGCGAGAGCCTGCGCGGCGGCCGGGGGCGGGGACGCCCTGAGCGCGTCCGGGATCAGCTCGGCCAACCGTTCCGGCCGGTGGGGTGCGGCCCACAGGCGCCGGGCGGCGGCGACCTCCGAGCGCCGGACGGCCGGTCTCCGGCTGCGCGTCCAGGAGCCCCACCAGTCGGGGGCGAGCGGCAGGGCGGCGCGGGCGGTCGGCTGGTCCGGGTGCAGACCCAGCGGGCGTAGCGCACCGGCTCGGACCGACACGGTCACGAAGCCCCGCCATCGGCCCGACTCGCGGTCGGGCCCGCAGGTCAGGTCGCGGCGGATGTCCTGCTCGTCGACCGGCGACCAGTCGATGCCGTGGTCGCGCAGTCACACCGCGAGGGCCAGCCCGGGCTGCGGCATGCCGGTCGCGTTCTCGACGGTGAAGATCCTCACCCAGTCCTCGTCAGCCATCCGTTCAGACTGTCACACGGGCTGCCGCGCCGTCGCCTCGGTTTCGCGGCGCCGGCCCGCAGGTACCGTCGCCCGGATCGCCGCGCCGGCCGGG
This sequence comes from Kitasatospora sp. NBC_01246, assembly GCF_036226505.1. NCBI lineage: Bacteria > Bacillati > Actinomycetota > Actinomycetes > Kitasatosporales > Streptomycetaceae > Kitasatospora > Kitasatospora sp. NBC_01246. Next base: position 8,356,472 of record NZ_CP108484.1, read on the forward strand.
TCGTGCTCTGCGGAAGGACGTAGGACACCGCGCTGAGATCGCCTGGGGAACGTCTGTCGGGAGACGAATCACTGGGCAAGCGACGGTCCTCACCCGTCAATCGGCGGGGGCGGCGCTGCCGCTGTGCTGGATGCGCCGAGCACGACGACGACGCTTTGGGGCGTCTGCGCTGAGGCTGAACTCAGGTCGTCGGCCGGGGACGTGCCGGACCGGCCGGTCGGTGTTGCGACCGACCGGCCGGTCCGGAGGGGGTCAGCCCATCGTGCAGGCGAGCTGGGCCTTCACAGCGTCGCGGAGGTTCTCCTGGGCGCTGCAGTCGGCGCTGAAGACGTCCTGCCACTGGGGGCTGATGAAGTGGACGTTCACGATCTCGGTGACGATGTCGACGTTCTGGGCCTTGATGGTGTTCTTGGCGATCAGCACCTGCGGTGTCGGAGCCGTCTGGGCGCCGATGACGCCGCCTTCACCGTAGAACAGGTTGGTGATCTTGGTGTAGACGGTGACCCTCTTCCCCTTGATGTCGTTGCCGACGATGGCGACCGTCCAGTCCTTGTAGTTGCGCTGCCAGCCGAAGCTGGTCGCCCGGTTCAGGGCGGACACGGTGCCGTACTGGGCCTTGATGATCCAGTGGTGCCTGAGCAGCGGGCGACCGCTCGGGTGGTCCCGGGGGTGCGCCGGTTCCCCCGCCTGCACGGCGTCGCGCAGGTCCTGGTTCCCGGCGACCGGACCGTCCGCCGCCGAAGCCGCTGGGAGCGTCGCCGCGCCGGCCGGTGCGGCGACGCCGCCGGCGACGGCGAGGGCCGCTGCCCCGGTGACCACGACCGTCCTCCACCGTGCGCCGGACCGCTGACTGGTTGCCATCCTGGTACTCCTCGTTCACGTGCGTCGACGGGCCTCGCGGCACGCCCGCGCGCCCGCCACCGGGAAGTACCCGGTGCCCTCGACCCTGGCGGACCCGAGCGCGGTGCACATCAGTCGTTTGACTGACGGAGCAGAAGACCCGTCAGTGACCGACGACGGCGGTCACTGGGGAGGCCGCTCGGAGGGCAGCGGGTGGCGGAGCGCCGGACGCCCCGCTCAGTGCCAGCCGGAGTTCCAGTCCTGGTTCGCCGGTCCGGCGTCACCGCCCAAGGAGGAGAGGAGGCCGACCAAGAAGAGGACCACCACGATCAGCCCGAGCAGTACCAACCAGAAGGTGTCCTCAAATCCGGCCTGGTACGGGCCTTTTGGTCGATCCGGTCGATCCGGCTGGTCACCGCCGCCCTCGTCGCTCCGGCCCTCGTCGCTTCGGCCCTCGGCATCGCTGCCCTCGTCGGCCACCGTGTGCCCCCTCCGTCGGGACTCATGGCACCGCGTCGCACGGTCGGCGTCAAGTCTTTCGGCGGTGGCGCAGCCGGGTGGGCCCGCTCAGCTCCCGGCCTTGCGGGGGCCACACCAGCCAGTGGTGGCCACCATCGCCCAGGCGCGCGCCATCGGACGGCGACGTCCCCGGTACGCGAGCCGATGGCGTCGGCCCCGTAGAGCGCCCACGCCATCGGGACGGCGGTGATCGCCGCAACGGTGAGTTGCGTCCGGTCCGTGGGAACAGAGCTCCCGGGTCGGCGGAGTTCACGGCGCCCGGCCGCGCGCACCGGAGGCACCCGCGTGACGAACACCCGACGCCGAAGGGCCGGGTCGGTGCGGCCGTGGTCCCGGGTCAGGGCGCGGCGAGGAGGGCGGTCAGGCCGGAGGTGCCCCGGCGGGTGCCGTCGGACAGGATCACGAGGGCCTCGATGCCGCTGCGTCGCTCGGCCCAGTGCAGGGCGGCGGCTGGCCCCATGGCGAAGGCGGCCGTCGCCAACGCGTCGGTGAGCGCGATGTCCTGGCCGATCAGGGTGACCGATAGCGCGCCGTGCGGCGGGCGCCCGGTGTGTGGATCCAGGATGTGCTGGCCGCGTTCGGCCGTACCGGATCCGGCGACCGCGAGGCGGTCGCGCGCCTCGACGACGGCGGCCAGCCGGCCGGGGGCCGCCGGGTCGGCGATGCCGACGCGCCACGAGCGGCCGGGCGCCGGGGCTCCGGCCGTCTGGACGTCTCCGCCACCGGTCAGGCTGTGGTGCGGGAACCCGGCAGCCGTGAGCAGGTGGGAGGCGCGTTCGATCGCCCAGCCCTTGACCCAGCCCGACGGGTCGAGGGAGCCGCCGGCCCGTACGGAGAAGTAGCCGGCGGTCTCCCGTGCCACGGCGGCGCAGTGGTCGAGGGCCTCGGTCACCAGCGGATCGCACTGGGCGAGGGTCAGTTCGCCGCGGGCGAGACGGCTGATCTGACTCAGTGGACGGTAGGTGGAGAAGAGCCGGTCGAGCCGGTGGAGTTCGGCGAGGGCCGGGGCGAGGTCGGCGGGCGCGGCGTCGCGGACGGCGAAGGAGAAGACCGTCCCCATGGCGTGCTCGGTGTGTCCGAGCATCAGACGCCTGCCTGGTCGAGGGCGCTCTGCAACGACCGCCGGTAGCCCTCGCTGGTGTAGGTGGCGCCGGCGACGGCGTCGACGCGCGCGCTCTGCGCGGAGACGGCCTCCTGGTTGAGCCGGGGCAGCGCGAACTGGTTGATCTCCAGGTCGCGCCTGCTCTCCGACGGGTACCGCACCACCTCGGCCTTGGTGATCCGGCCGCCGCTGAGGGTGATCCGCACCTGGACCGGTCCGTAGCGGGTGTCGACGGCGTTGCCGGTGACGACCCGGGCGCCGGAAGCGTTACCCGCTCCTGCGGCGGCCGAGAGCGACGAATCCCCGGACGACGGCTCCCCGGACGACGACCCCCCGGGCGTCGCCGGGGCGGCGGACGCGGTGCCGCCCGGATCGGAACCGATGACGGGGGCGGCCCCGGGGGAGGCGGAGCCGTGCGGCTTGAGGGAGAGCAGCAGGACGACGCCGGCTGCGGTGACGGTGCTGGCCAGAACGGCGCGGCGCATGGCGGGCTCCTTCAGAGGTCGAACGACTCGTGGTGGATGCGGTGGGCGGGGACGCCGGCGGCACGCAGCTCGTGCGTGACCGCCCCGGTCATGGCCGCCGGCCCGCACAGGAACACGTCGTGCTGCGCCAGGCCCGGCACCAGCCGGCCGAGCGCGGCGGCGGAGAGCGGGTCGCCCGTCTCGTCGCGACGGCCGACGAGGTAGGACAGACGGGCCGAGCGCGTCCCGGCGATCCGCTCCAGTTCCCGCCGGAACAGCAGGTCCTCGCCGTCCCGGGCCCGGTAGAGCAGGGTCAGCTCACCGGGCCCGGCCGGCAGGGTCTCGAACAGGGTCCGCAGCGGGGTGATGCCGACGCCGCCGGCGATCAGGAGGACGCGCCGCTGGGTCCGCCGGCGGGCGGTGAAGGCCCCGTACGGGCCCTCGGCGCGCACCCGGGTCCCCGGGTGGAGGCCGGCGAGGGCGGCGCTGTGGCCGCCGAGTCCCTTGACGGTGAAGCGCAGGAACCGGTCGGTGGGCGGTGCGGAGAGCGAGTACGGGTTGGCGGCCCACCGCAACCCGGGGGCGAGGAACTGGAGCCGGAAGAACTGGCCCGGTTCGGCGCGCAGTTCGCCCAGCCGCTCACCGGACAGGAAGACGGACACCACCCCGGGGCCCTCGGGACGGACCTCCGCGACGTGCAGCCGGTGGCGGCGGTCGCGGAGGAACGGGACGGCGAGCCGGTACCAGCCCAGCACGGCGAAGGTGCCGAGGTAGAGCACGTACCAGCCGGCGCGGGCGGGCCCCCGGCCGAGGTCGGCGCCGTTGGTGAGCTGGTGGGCGAAGCCGAGGGCGACCGCGAGATAGGTCGCCAGGTGCAGGTAGTACCAGGTCTCGTAACCCAGCCTGCGGCGGGCCACCCGGGCCGAGACGGCGCCGGTGCCGAGGAGGAGCAGCGTGGCCGCGGTGGCCTTGAGCATGTCCGGGTCGTGGAGCACCATCCGCACGGTTTCGCGGAGGACGGCCCGGTGCGCGGTGAGCGCGGACCCCCAGACGACGGTGAGGACGTGGACGGTGACCAGACCGACCAGGTAGCGCCCGCCGATCGCGTGCCAGCGCGCCAGCCGGTCCGCGCCGACGTCCCGCTCCAGGGCGGGTATCCGGGCCATCAGCAGGAGCAGCACCGGCGCGGCGTACCCGGCGAGCAGGCCGGTGATCCGGCCCGCGCCGGTGAGCCACTGGTCGGCACCGGTCACCGCGTAGGTGTCCTGCCACCACAGGGCGAGCACGGTGCCCGCTCCGGTGGCCACGGCCGGCGGGACGAGCCGGGCGAGCAGCCACGGCGGGAGCACCGGCCGCTGCGAGGTGCGCTGGTGCCGACGGTGGCCGGCAGGCGCGGCGCGACGCGGTCGCTGGACTGCGGTACCCATGGTCCTGTTCCTCTCTGCGCGGCTCCGACGTCCTGCGCGCGGCCCGGGCAGGGTGCGCGGACGACCGTGATCCGGAGACCGGCCACCGTGTCAGCCGTACCTCTCAGTTCCCTCTGAGTTCCGCCGCCACCGACCCTCCTGCAGAGAGTTCTGCCAGCTCAGGGCCATGATCGACGGTTTGCGGTCTCAGCGGATTCTCACCCTGGCACGGCACAATGGCGCGGAGAGCTACCGCACGCCCCCTGCGACCGGGAGCGCCGACCGGATTGGATGCCATGCCCGTGCCCACCCCGCGTGTCCTGGTCGTCGACGACGAACCCGACCTGGTCGAGGTTCTGTGCGCCGCCCTGCGCCACGAGGGCTGGGAGTCGCGCGGGGCGGCCTCGGGGGAGGAGGCGGTGCTGGAGTGCCGCGGCTGGGAGCCCGACGCCGTCGTGCTGGACATGATGCTCCCCGGCCTGGACGGCATGGCGGTGCTGGCACGCATCCACGCCGAGCAGCCCCAGGTACGGGTGCTGTTCCTGACCGCCCGGGACGCCGTCGAGGACCGGATCGCCGGGATCGAAGCCGGCGGCGACGACTACGTCACCAAGCCCTTCAGCCTGCAGGAGGTCGTGGTCAGGCTGCGGCGGCTGCTGCGGCGGGCCCAGGCGGCGGACACCTCCGCGGCCGCAGTGCCGGCGGGCGCCCTCGTGCTGGGTGACCTCGTCCTGGTGGAGCAGTCCAGGGAGGTGCTCCGGGGCGGCACCCCGGTCGAGCTGTCCCCGACCGAGTTCCAGCTGCTCCGCTACCTGATGCAGCACCCGCGCCAGGTGCTGAGCAAGGCCCAGATCCTGGATGCCGTCTGGTCCTACGACTTCGGCGGGCAGGCCCACGTCGTGGAGCTCTACATCAGCTACCTGCGCAAGAAGGTCGACGCGGGCCGGCCGGCGATGATCCACACCGTCCGGGGCGCCGGCTACCTGATCAAAGCACCCGTCGCGTGAAGGGCCGCTCGGTGAAGGGCCGGCTGGTGGACAGCCGCTCCGTGAAGGCCCGCTCGGTGAAGGGCCGCTCGGTGAAGAGCCGGCTGGTGGACAGCCGCCTCGTGCCGCGCACCATCAGCAGCAGGCTGGTCGCAGGCCTGCTGGCCCTGCTGGCCGTCACCTTCGCCGGTGTCGGCCTCGCCGTCACCACCGCGCTCGACCACTACCTGGTGAACCAGCTCGACCAGCGCCTCGCCGACGCGGGCGGACGGTACGCCGCCAGCCTGGAACACGGCGGCGCCGGCCCGGGACCACGCGGCGACACCCGCGCCCAGAGCCCCGGCACCTTCGGCGCCCGCCTGGTGAACGGCCAGGTCACCAACGCGGGCGTGGTCGACGGCGACGCCGACGACGACGGGGTCGCCGAGGGCACCCTCCCGGCCGACACCGACGACACCGTCGCCCTCACCCAGCGGGACCGGCAGAACCTCGCCCGGCTCCCGGTGGGCGGAACACCCGGCTCGGTGCGCCTCTCCGGCCTGGGCCCCTACCGCCTCCGCGCCGTCGCCGGGCGCGACGGCGACATCCTGATCACCGGCCTCCCCCTGCACCAGGTCCACGAGACCGAGAACCGCGTCGTCGCACTGGAGCTGGTCTCCTTCGCGATCGCCCTCGGCATCACCGGCGTGGCCGGCGCCCTCTGGGTGAGGCTCTCGCTGCGCCCGATGAACCGCATCGCCGACACCGCGGAACGGATCGGCGCCCTCCCGCTCGCGGAGGGCGAGGTCGTCCTCGACGACCGGGTACCGGGGGCGGACCCGAGGACCGAGACCGGCCGGGTCGCCCTCGCCTTCAACCGGATGCTGGGCCACGTCGAGCACTCCCTCGCCCAGCGCCACGCGTCCGAGAACCGGCTGCGCGCTTTCGCCGCCGACGCGGGCCACGAACTGCGGACGCCGCTCGCCACCATCCGGGGCCACGCCGAACTCGCCCTCGGTCACCCGGGAGGCACCCCGGCCGAGGTGACGCACTCCCTGCGCCGCATCGATGCCGAGTCCGTCCGGATGGGAGCCATCGTCGAGGACCTGCTGCTGCTCGCCCGGCTCGACGCGGGGCGGCCGCTCGCCCGCGAGGAGGTCGACCTCACCCGCATCGCCCTCGACTGCACCCAGGACGCGCGGGTCGCGGCGCCCGGCCACCACTGGCGGCTCGAACTGCCGCCCGAGCCGGTCGTCGTGACGGGGGACGAGCACCGGCTGCGCCAGGTCGTCACGAACCTGCTCTCGAACGCCCACCGCCACACCCCCGACGGCACGACCGTCGTCCTGCGGGTCGAAGCCCGCCGCGTGATGGTCTCCGACGACGGCCCGGGGATCCCTCCCGAGCTCGCCCCGCACGTCTTCGAACGGTTCGTCCGGGGCGACAGCTCGCGCTCGCGCACGAGCGGCGGCACCGGGCTCGGCCTCGCGATCGTCGAGGCAGTCGCCACCGCCCACGGCGGCACGGTGACCCTGGCCCCGCGCCCGGGCGGCGGCACCGACGTCACGGTGACTCTCGGCTGCCCCGATGCCCGGGCGGCGGCACCGTCGTCACCATGACTCCCGGCCGGCCGGCGCCCGGCCGGCCCGCGCGTCACGGCCGTCGGTGCAGCAGTCGGCCACCGAGGCGTGCTCAGCCCCGGCGAAGCAGCCTGCGCGCGCCGTAGACGGTGGCGCCCAGCGCGAGCACGGCGGCGCCCCACAGCACCGAGGCGGCCGGCAGGGCGGCGGCCAGGACGAGGCAGCCCGCCGCGCCGACCACCGGCACGACCCGGGGTGGGCGTCCCTCCGCGGGCGTGAGGGTCCAGGCGCAGGCGTTGGCGACGGCGTAGTAGGCGAGTACGCCGAAGGAGGAGAAGCCGATCGCGCCGCGCACGTCCGCGGTGGCCGCCAGGACGGCGACCACCGCGCCGACGGCCAGCTCCGCGCGGTGCGGCACGCCGAAACGCGGGTGGACGGCGGACAGCCGGTGCGGCAGGTGGTGGTCGCGGGCCATCGCCAGGGTGGTGCGCGAGACCCCGAGGATCAGTGCGAGCAGCGAGCCGAGCGCCGCCACGGCCGCACCCGCGCGCACCACCGGGGCCAGGCCCGGGGCGCCGGCGGCCCGGACGGCGTCGACCAGCGGCGCCGCCGAGTGGGCCAGAGCGGCCGGGCCGAGTACGGCGAGGACGGCGAGCGCGACGAGGGCGTACACCACCAGGGTGATGCCGAGGGCGAGCGAGACCGCCCGGGGGATGGTCCGTCGCGGATCGCGCACCTCCTCCCCGAGCGTGGCGATCCTCGCGTACCCGGCGAACGCGAAGAACAGCAGGCCGCCCGCCTGCAGGACGCCGTGGAAGCCGGCGTCCGCGCCGACCGCCCAATGGCCGGCGTCGGCCGTCGAGCCGGTCAGGCAGGCGGTGACCACCGCGGCCAGCACGGCCAGGACGGCGGCGACGATTCCGCGTGTCAGCCAGGCGGCTTTCTGGACCCCGACGTAGTTGACGGCGGTCAGCACCACCACTGCCGCGACCGCGACGGCGTGCGCCTGGGCGGGCCACACGTAGGAGCCCACGGTGAGTGCCATCGCCGCGCACGAGGCCGTCTTGCCGACCACGAAGCCCCATCCGGCCAGGTAGCCCCAGAAGTCGCCGAGGCGCTCGCGGCCGTAGACGTAGGTGCCCCCGGACCTCGGGTAGCGCGCGGCCAGCCGGGCCGACGAGGTGGCGTTGCAGTACGCCACCACGGCCGCCAGGGCCAGCCCGACCAGCAGCCCGGAGCCGGCTGCCGAAGCGGCGGGCGCGAGCGCCGCGAAGACTCCCGCGCCGATCATCGACCCGAGCCCGATCACCACGGCGTCGAACAGGCCCAGATGCCGTCCCAACGCCCCCGGAGCGGCTGGTGACGCCGACGTGTTCATGGACTGCCCTTCGCGGATTCCGATGTCGGCGCACGATACGCGAACGAGGTGGCGGGTACCTGAACGGGCCCGCCGGCCGGCTGCGGCGGTCCTCGGTAGTCTCGGCCGGATCCTTCGGGAGCCGGGGCCGCGCCGGTCCGGGTGTCCGGCGCGGCGGCGGTCTACGGCACAGCGGGCAGCGTGACACCGGCCGCTGACCACCGTCACGTCCGGTCCCCAGGCGGCGCCCAGCACCATCACCCCGGGGAAACCGGTGTCGGTATCGGGGGCGAACGCCATCCCGGCTCCCGCGAGGTCGGGGCGGACCGTCGGCTGGGCGCCGGCCGACAGTGCCAGGAAGGGGCGGTCGACGCCCATCCGCTCGCGCGGAAGTCGATCGCCTGGTCCGTGAACAGCGACGCGAGGCAGCGCCGGCAGGCGTCGATCACCGCGTCCGCGCCCCGCACATCGAGAGACGTCTCCCGCTGGCCCGCAGCCGACTCAGACCAGCCCGGCACCCCAGACCCGTGCCCGCTCGATCCCGCCCTGCCGCAGGGGACCGTCGGTCTCCTCGACGACGAAGCCCTCGGGGTCGGTGACGACGTCGTAGCGGTGGCGGGCGAGCCGTTGGGCGATGCCGTCCGCGGCTCCGCCGCTCATCCGCGTGTCGGCGCGGGTGTCGAAGGCCGCGGCGTGAGTGCCGGGTTCGGTCTTGGGGAGCGAGTGGAACCAGGAGCGCAGACCCGGACCCCCGGCGGTCTCGTGCGCCTCGTGGGCGGCGTCCTCGTGGCCCTCCTTCTTCGCCTCGGCCATGGCGGCCATCCGGCGGCTGACGCCGGAGGACATCCCGTGCATGTGGGTGGGGCCGCCGACGACCAGCAGGTCCGCCGTGCGGGTCACCTCGGCGTCGGCCCGCGACACCGGGAGGCAGTCGACGGATGCCTCCGGGTCGGCCCGGTGAACGCCCTCGGTGATGGCTTCGGCGATCTCGCGGGTGTTGCCGTACATGCTCTCGTACACGACGACCGTGCGCATCGTTCTCACCTCTCGGCACCAGCCTGCGTCGTCACCCGGGCTGTCAGCGGGGGCCGTTCGGCCCCGATGGGCGAGCCGGACGGCCTTCCGCGGGTTCAGCCGTAGGAGACGACCGCGACCGGGCAGTGGACGTGGTGGATCGCGGCGTGCGCCACCGGCCCGAGGTGCGCACCGAGCGTCGCGCGCCTGACCCGGCGGCCGACCACGAGGAGCCCGGCATCCGCGGCGGCCTCGACGAGGCCGACCGCCGCGTGGCCGCGGACCAGGTCCGTCGCGACGGTCACCGTGGGGAAGCGGGAACGCCAGGGACCCAGCACGTCCGAGAGCTGCTGCCGCTCGGAGGCCGACAGTTCCGCGTCCATGGCACCGATGGCGGCGAACGCCATGTACTCGCTGCCGGCGGGAGGGTCCCAGGTGTGGACGACCCGAAGCGGCACGGAACGCAGCCGGGCCGCTTCGAAGGCGAAGGCGATCACGTCGTCGCAGGGCCGGCGGAGATCCAGGCCCAGGAGGACCTCGCCGTCCGCCGCCGCGTCGTCGGCGGCGTCTTGCGCCTGAGCCGGCTTCCCGTCGGCTTCCTCCGCCCGGACCAGGACCACCGGGCAGGCCGCCCTGCGCAGGACCTCCTGGCTCACCGAACCGACGAGGAAGCCCCGCAGGGTGCTCAGGCCCCGTGAGCCGAGCACCAGCATGGTGGCGCCCCGGCCGGCCGCCTCCAGGGCCTCCGCCGGGTCCTCGGGGACGTGGGCCGAGGTGACCTCGGCGCCGGAGGCGAGGACGGCCCGGAGCTCCGCCTCCTTGGCGGCCAGCCGCTGTCGGCTACAGGCGATCGCCTGGTCGGTGCGGACCGTCGGCATCGACGGGCTGGACATCGAGGTCGGAACGGGCGAGGTGTTCGGGCTGCTCGGTCCGAACGGCGCGGGGAAGACCACGACGCTGCGCTGCCTGGTCGGGCTGCTGCGGCCGACCACCAGGGAGGTCCGGGTGCTCGGTCTTGACCCCGTCGCCGACCACCGCTCCTGGCGCCCGCGATCGGTTACCTCCCCGGCGAACTCCGGCTCTACCCCGAACTGACCGGGCGCCAGACCCTCGACCTGCTGGCCGCCCTCCAGGGGACCCCGGTGCCACGGCAGGCCGAACTCTGTGCCCGGCTGAACCTGTCGATGGGTGACCTCCATCGGGCGGTGGGGGAGTACTCGCGAGGAATGAAGCAGAAGCTCGGTCTGGTCCAGGCGTTCCAGCACCGCCCCGCCCTCACGGTGTTGGACGAACCGACCGAGGGGCTGGACCCGCTGGTCCAGGAGGCCTTCTTCGAGATCCTCGCCGAGGAGACGGCGGCCGGCCGGACCGTACTGCTCTCCAGCCATGTGCTGCCCGAGGTGCAGCGGGCCTGCGGGCGGGTCGCGATCGTCCGCGGCGGCCGGGTGGTCACCGTCGAGTCGGTGGCGGGCCTGCGCCGGGCCCGGGCCCGACGGATCACGTTGCTCCTCACCGACGCCTCCGGACGAGGTGGTGACAGCCGTTCGCGGGCTGCTCGCCGACCTGCCGGTGGGCGACCTCACAGTCGAGGAGGCGGGCCTGGACGAGGCGTTCCTCGACCTCTACCGCGCATCCGGGCAGACCGCCGACGGCACGGGGGAGGGGGTATGAACCGCGGTACCGTCAGCCGTCGACTGCCGCTGGTCTGGCTTGCCCTGCACCGTCGCCGCCGGATGCTGGCGGCGCTCCTGCTCGGCATGGTCGTCTTCGAGGCTCTGATCGTGGTGATCACCAGTACCGTTCCGCCCTCCGATCTGTTCGGCGGTGGCCGGACCCCGCCCGGTGCCTTCAAGGCGTTCAGCGGCTCGAACGGGGACGTGTCCCTCGCCAGCTACGCCGGGCTGCTCGGCGCGGGCCTGACCCATCCGTTCTGGATCGCCCTCCAGCTCACCGCCATCGGCTCGCTGGGCGCGGCCGCGGTCGCCGCCGACGTCGAATCCGGCACCATCGAGCTCCTGATGACCCGGCCGCTCGCCCGCCGCCGGCTGCTCGCCGAGCGTACGGCCGCCCTGGCCGCCGTCTCGTTCCTGCTCAACGCGGCCGCCACCGCCACCATCGCGGCGGGGGTCGCCCTCTCACCGGACCTGCGCGACGCCGTCCCCGTCGGCGGGGTCTTCGCCGCCGGCCTTCTGGGCTGCGCCTTCACGCTCTGCCTGACCGGCCCGGTGCTCGCCGTCTCGGCGGTCAGCCGACGCCGGGCGCACGTGGTCGGCGCGACCGTGGCGTTCGGCGCGGTCGGCTTCGCACTGAACTTCGTCGCCCTGGCCTGGTCCCCGGCCGCCCCCCTGCGCTACCTCAGTCCCTTCCACTACTACACACCCGGCGACGCCCTCGCCCACGGCACCGTTCCCTGGACCTCGCTGGCGGTCCTGTCCGCCGTAGGCCTGGCCGGCCTGACAGCGGCCTTCCGGCTGCTGAACCGCCGGGACCTCGCGATCTGACGGGCTGGCGGCCACGGCCGCAGGCCGGAGCAGTTGTCGAGCGCGGAGCAGTGGGTGTGGCGAGCTGATTCGTCGTCCTGAGGTGCTGAGGCTGGACGACCTCGCGGCGCATCCGGCCTCCTACGGCTGCCCGGCGCATCACCCAGTGATGCGGACCTTCCTCGGAGTTCCGGTTCGGGTGCGGGAAGAGGCGTTCGGCAACCTCTACCCGACCGACAAGAGGAACGGGGATCAGTTCGACGCCGACGACGAGTCGGTGATCGCGACCCTGGCGGTCGCTGCCGGGGTGGCGATCGACAACGCCCGGCTCTACGAGGAAGCACAGAGTCAGCAGCGTTGGTTGAGCACGAGCGCGGAGATCACCCGGGGCCTGCTGTCGGGCGCCGCACGCGGCGAGGTGACGCAGCTGAGCGCGGCGGGCGCTGGAGATCACCGGAGCCGAGCTGGTCGACCTGTCCGTGCGCGAGGGCGAGGGCGGGGGCCTGCGGGTCGAACTCGCCCTGGGAGGCGATCCGTCCTCGCGACTCGGGGTCCACTGGCCACCGCCGGCCCCAGGCCGGCGAAGCGGCGAGGGCCGCCGGTCAGCACCATGGCCCTACCGTCCGGCCGGGCAGCCGCAGCTGCCGCGCACGACGAGGTCGGCGCCCGGGGTGTGCGGGTGCGCGGCGTTGCCGAGCAGGAGGGCGACGGCGCGTTCGGCCATGGCCTTGAGGGGCTGGCTGGTGACGGTGAGGGACGGGGCGGTGTAGGCGCTCTCGGGCGCGCCGTCGAGGCTGATGACGGCGAGGTCCTCGGGTACGCGCACCCCGGCGGTGAAGGCCGCGGCCAGGACGCCGATAGCCTGTTCGTCCGTCGCCGCGACGAGTGCGCGCGGCAGGCTACCCTCCGCCGCCAGGCCGGCGATCAGGTCGGCGGCCGCGGCGCGGGCGTAGTCGCAGCGCAGCAGCAGCGGTTCGCCGTCGAGGTCGGCCATGCTGCGGCGCCAGGCCTCCTGGCGCAGGCCCACCGGCCCGGCGTCCCGGGGGCCGGCGAGGAAGGCGATCTCCCGCAGCCCGTGGGTGTCGCGCAGGTGGGCGACGGCCGCGCGGACGGCGTCGTCGTTGTCGGCGGCCACGGCGGGGGTCCGCGCTCCGGCGGGGGCGTTGTGCACGTATACGGACGGGACGCCGGCGGCGGAGGCCTCGGCGGCGACATCGCTCCCGCCGTCGCCGGAGACGATGATCAGGCCGTCGACCTGTGCGGCGAGGAATCGTTCGACCAGGTGCTCCTGGCGGTCGGCCGCGTAGCCCGCGTTGCCGGTCAGGGTGAGCTTGTCGTGCTCCTCCAGCACCCGTTCGACATGGCGGGCGAGGGCGCCGAAGTAGGGGTTGGAGGCGTCGGCGAGAACGAGGCCGACCACCCCGCTGGTGCGCGAGCGCAGGGCCCGGGCGATGCGGTTGGGCCGGTAGCCGAGTTCGGCCGCGGCCTTGAGGACCCTCTCGCGGGTGGCCGGGGCCACCGGCCGGGGGCCGTTGTTCATCACGTAGCTGACCACCGCCGTCGAGGTTCCGGACCTGCGGGCGACGTCCGCCAGTGTGACTGCCATGCGTGTGCTCCCTGGGTGTCGGCCCGGGCGCCGTCCTCGTGTGCCCCGGGATCGCTTGCATTCTCTCATCTAAACGATTAGACATGTCGTATGAGCATGTTTCCCTCCCCCCCGCGTACTGGTCATCGGGTCGGTGAACATCGACCGCGTCCTGCGCTGCCCCGTCCTCCCCGCCCCGGGGGAGACGGTGCTCGCCACCGCCGCGACCACCGGATTCGGCGGCAAGGGCGCCAACCAGGCGGTCGCCGCGGCGACCATCGGTGCCGTCACCCACCTCGTCGCCAGGATCGGCGGTGACGCCGAGGGCCTGCGGGCCCTGGCCGATCTGCGCAATAACCGGGTGATGACCGACACCGCCATCACCGACCTGTCCGCCCCCACCGGCCAGGCCGTCGTCCTCGTCGACACGGACGGTGAGAACAGCATCGTCGTGGCGCCGGGAGCCAACGCCCTGCTGTCCGCCGACGACGTCACCGACGCCCTCACCGTCCTGCGCCCCCGCGCCGGCGACCTGATCCTCACCAGCGGCGAGGTCCCCCAGCCCGCCGTCACCGCCGCCGCGTCCTTCCTGACGGCCGGAGCCCGGTGGATCCACAACATCGCACCCGCCACCACCCTGCCGCCCCACCCGGACGGCGCCCACCCCCTGCTGGTCGCCAACGCCGTCGAAGCCCGCCAGATCACCGGACTGCGCCGGCTCACCGAAGCCGCCGCGGCCCTCGCCGCCCGGGGCAGCGCCGCCGTCGTCACCCTCGGCGCGGACGGCGCCCTGATCGCCGACGACCAGGGCGTCACCTGCCTCCCCGCACCCGCGGTCACCGCCGTGGACACCACCGGCGCCGGCGACGTGTTCTGCGGAACCCTCGCCGCCGAGATCGTCCGCGGCAGGCCCCTGCCGCAGGCCGTGGCCACCGCCGTCGCCGCCGGCGCGTTCGCCGTCACCGGCCGCGGCGCCCGCGGCGCCCTGCCCCGGCCCAGCGACCTCAAGCGCCTCACTCGCCACTGAGTCCCCACCCCCCCTGCCCTCCGAGAGGCCCGCCCGTCATGACCCCGCTGCCCCTGATCATCGACACCGACACCGGCTCCGACGACGCCGTCGCCCTCCTGCTGGCCGCCGCCAGCGGCCTCGGCGACATCCGCGCCGTCACCACCGTCGCCGGCAACGTTCCGGTCGCCACCGCCACCCGCAACGCCCTCATCTCCCTCGAAGTCGCCGGCGCCACCCACGTCCCCGTGCACCCCGGCTGCGAGCGCCCGATGACGCGTGACCTGTCCAGCGCCCAGCACGTCCACGGCGAGGACGGCATGGGCGACACCGGCCTGCCCGACCCCGTGCGCGGCCCCGAACCCGGCCACGCCGTCGACGCGCTCCTCGACTGGCCCCGCCGCCACCCCGGCGAGCTCACCCTGGTGACCCTCGCCCCGCTCACCAACATCGCCGCCGCCCTCCTGCGCGACCGCGACCTCTTCACCCGCTACCGCCACGTCTACTGCATGGCCGGTGCCGCCGACACCCGCGGCAACATCTCCGCCACCGCCGAGTTCAACGTCTGGGCCGACCCCGAGGCCGCCCGCATCGTCCTGCAGGCCGCCACCCCCGACAAGGTCACCTGGATCGGCTGGGACGTCTCCCGCCAGGACGCCGTCATGACCCCCGCGGACCAGCGGCACCTCGAGCAGCTCGGCACCCCCATGGCCCACTTCGCCCACACCATCAACCGCACCGTCTCCGACTGGGTCCGCGACGTCACCGGCCTGGCCGGCTACGACCTGCCCGACCCCGTAGCGATGGCCGTCGCCCTCGACCCCGCCCTGATCACCGAACAGGAACAGGCCCACGTCGACATCGCCATCGGCGACGAAGCACGCGGCCAGATGCTCATCGACCGGCGCGTCAACGCCCCCGCCTCCAACGTCACCCTGGTCCGCCGCGCCAGCGAGACCGGCTTCAAGAAGCTCCTGTTCGACACCTGCGCCACCACCCCGAAGCCCGCCTGAACCATCCCCCACCCCAGCCGTCCGCCCCGGGCCACCTCCCGCTTCCGCCCGGGGCGGACACCCCCGACCCGCAAGGACACCCCGTGACCGCCCCCGCCGCCCGCCCGCCCCGCTACGAACTCCACTGCCACCTCGACGGCTCCGTCCGCCCGGCCACCATCGCCGACCTCGCCCGCCGGCAGGGACTCACCCTCACGGCCCCCGTCGAACACCTGACCGTCGCACCCCCCGACTGCGGCAGCCTCACCCGCTACCTCACCTACATCGACCTGCCCCTCCAGGTCCTCCAGCACCCCGACGCCCTCACCCGCGCCGCCCGCGAACTCGTCGAGGACTGGCACCGCGACGGCGTCGTCCACGGCGAGGTCCGGTTCGCCCCGCAACTGCACACCCGCCACGGCATGACCACCGACGACGCCGTACGCGCCGTCGCCACCGGCCTCGCCCAAGGCCGGGCCGCCACCGCGGTGCGCACTGCCCTACTGCTGTGCTGCCTGCGCCACCAGAACCCCGACGAGAGCCTCGCCGTCGCCGAAACCGCCCTGCGCCACCGGGACCTCGTCGCAGGACTCGACCTCGCCGGCGACGAACGCCTCCACCCCGGCAGCCCCCACCGCCCTGCCTTCGACCTCGCCCACAGCGCCGACCTGCCCTGCACCGTCCACGCCGGCGAAGCCGCCGGACCCGACAGCATGTGGGAGGCCATCGACGTCCTCGGCGCCCGCCGCATCGGCCACGGCGTCCGCTGCACCACCGACCCCGCGCTCCTGCACCGGCTGCGACAGGACCGCATCGCCCTGGAGATGTGCCCCACCAGCAACGTCCAGACCGCCGCCGTCCCCACCCTCACCGACCACCCCGCCACGCGCCTGCTCACCGCCGGCCTGCCCGTCACCATCAGCACCGACACCCGCACCACCTCCGACACCACCCTCGAACACGAATTCACCCGACTCCGCCACAGCGCAGGGTGGACCGACGACATGGAGGTACAGGCCCAGCGCAACGCCGCCGACGCCGCCTTCCACACGCAGTCCTGAACCGCACCGTCCAGGCACACCGGCGGACCCGCGCGCCCCACCGCGCACCCGGCACAAGGACACTCCCATGACATGGCTGCTCTGGCCGCTCGCCATCAGCGCCGTCGGCGCGATCACCACCCGCCTGATCGGACACAGGATCACCGCGATCCTGCCCGAACGGCTCGCCCCCGCCGCCCGACGACTGCTCCTGGCCGCAGCCGTCGGCCCCCGACTCCTCCGGGACCGACGCGTACCCCGCGACGCCCGCGCGGCGATCGCCCTCGCCCTCGCCTACTCCCTGTCCCCGATCCAGCTCGTCCCCGCGTTCATCCCGGTCCTGGGCCAGGCCGACGACCTCCTCGTCCTGGCCCTGTGCACCCGTTACGCCGTCAAACGCATCCCACCCCACGTCCTGAACGAACACCTCGCCGCCCACCACGCCGGCAGCCGCCACGAGGACGATGCCCCGGCCCCGTCTGACAGGCCACGCCCTCGAAGCACGAGACGCACGAGACGCACAGCTCCCCGCTGAGCTCACGCTCCGAACCCGCTCCGAACCCGCTCCGGAGACGGCGTCGGAGCCCTCGATCGGGGCCGGCCTGGCTGACGCGCACGCTGACGCCGCCGACCGGGCGAGTGCCCGTCTCCGCCGGAGGCGGAGGTCCGGCAGGCCGCGACGGCGCCGGACCCTGGGTGGCTGGTGCCGCGGCAGGCAGCGTTTCGCCCTGGTGTGACATGACGCGTCGCCCGAGTGCGACCCGGGCCGGCCGGGAGAGCCGGCCGTTCGGCCCCGGTCCCAGCGCGCATCGACATCCGGCAGTCCACTCGCGACCGTGGGCGCCTCGCCGCTCCGGCCCCGCAGCTCGGACAAGCACCGCCGGGATCGCGCCCCGGCCGCGCCGGGGTCCGTTCGGCGTACCGGCGGTTCGGTTCGCGAAGTCCCCTTCGGCCAGCTGTGGCTGAAGGGGACTTCGACGGGTCGACCCGTGGCGGCGGGTCGACCTGGCACGCGGTACGCCGCACTACTCGGGCGGCTGCGCCTCCACGGCGGCGGGCGACACAGGTCGTCTCCGAGAGCCGCCCGGTGTCGGCCCGCCCGCCGCTCGCCGACTCGATCGGTCGGTGGGTGGCACCCGCGTGCGGTGTGCGTGCGGATCAGCCCGGGTCGGTACCGCAGACGTAGTACGCCTTGCCCAGCCCGGTGACGGTGCCGGTCAGCATCCCCAGGGCGGCGCCCGCCGCCGCTCCCTCGGGGCCGGCGGCGGCGCCGAGCTGGCCGCCTCGCAGGGCACCCAGCAGGGCGGCCTTGGCTGCGCCTTCCACCATGCTCTTGCCCAGCTCCTTGGCCATGCACTTGTTCCACTCGTCCGAGTTCTTCGGGTGCTCGCGGTCGGGAATCGGCCAGAACGCGGGGTTCACGGTCGACTTCGCGGAGGTGGTCGTGAGCGCGGCGGTCGTGGCACCGCCGGTCGCGAGGCCGCCGGTCTTGGCAGCCGGAGCGGTGGTGGTGGTGTTGTAGCTGACGGACGGCATGGTCATGGAGCCGTCGATGGTGTCGCCGGGAGCGTTCTCGATGGTCTGCGTGATGACGTTGCCGGAGACCGTCAGACTGACCGGGTGAGTGGTCCCTTTGGTGTCCACGACGGCACTCGGCTTGATCGTGCCGATCCTGGCCCCGGTGGCGGTGTCGACGAGCTTCACCGTGTTCGGGCCGTCCTGCGACGCCGTGGTGCCGTCGGGGAGGTCCGGGGTGAAGGACGCCTTGGCGGCCATGGTCAGCGTCGGCGCGTCAGCGCTCGTCACGCTCGTGGTGCCCGGCTGGTCCGGGCTGGTGTGGGCGACGTACATCGTGGAGCCGGCCGTGGAGTTGATGACCGGGACGGTCACGGTCGCGTCGGTCGTCCACGGCTGGTTGTCGGTGTCGAAGGTCCACGTTCCCGTGACCTTCTTGCCCACGGCCGCGAAGTCGACCCATCCGTAGTTCTTGGCGGGGACGGTCACCGCGATGCCGTTGATGGTCGACTGGTCGGACTCGTAGGTCGTGGTCGTCTGGAGCTGGGTGGAGACCATGGCCTGGACCGGGACGGACACGCCGACCGAGGAGGACAGACCCACACCGAACGACTGCGACCAGCCCGAGTGGTAGATGGTGGTGAAGACCTGCGTCACCTTGTCGGCGGTGTCGTTGTACCAGACCGACGAGGCGGGCTGGCGGGGCAGGACCTCGGGCTGCCCCTCGGACTTCTCCGTCCACGAGCAGGTGGCGGTCTTCCTGGCACACAGGTCGGCGTAGTAGTCCAGCGCCAGGCTCCTGGCTTCGGCCGCCTTCGCCGCGGGGACCTTCCACTCCTGGGCCGCGCTGCCGTTGCAGACGTTGGGCTGCGCCAGGATCCCCCACAGGTGCAGGCCGCCCCGGTTGTCCATGCACCACTCGGCGCCGCTGGCGTCGTCGCGGCGGACGATCCCGAAGGAGGTGGGCTTGCCGTCCACCGGGCGGAAGTGCCACTGTTCGCCGTCCTGGCCGCAGGACTTCTGGGTGGCCGGCTGGGTGGCGTAGACGCACTTCCCGGACGACGTACTGGCGATGTTGAACTGGCCGGGGGTCCCCAGCTTGATGAGGCGGAAGTTCTGGTAGTTGGTGCCGTCCGGCGTGACGGAGATCTGGTTCCCGTCGTTGTTGCCCGTGGCGTTGAGGGTGCCGTCGCCGTTGGTGAACGTGTAGGCGTCCGTCGCGGTGGCTGTCGCCGCGGCCGGGGTCGCGGCGAGGGCGAGGGCCGGGCCCAGCAGGGCGGTGACGGTGAACGGGACGGACAGGAGTCGTCCGACGCGCCTGAAAGAGAGCTTCATCTCGGCCTTCCTATGAGGTGTCCATGCCATGCTCACTCACCGGGCGCGCCGGGCCAGGCGGAATGTGACCTTCCCTCATGTGATCCGCGTCTCGTACACGTTCAAGACTTATCCATGAACGGTTCTCCGTGCCCGTACTTCGCGCACCGCGAGTCGCGAACCCCCGCTGAGCATTGACGCATCAGGACGTGAGCGGCGCACATCCGGTGACGCTCTCGCCGGATGTGCGCCTCATCGGCATCCGCCGGGCCTGTCGCCCGGCAAGCCGAAGCACTCGTTCGACCGCAGCAGCGATTCGGCGGCGATGAAGGACCCGAGGCGCCCTACCGGCGGACCGCCGAGATCAGTCCGCCGGGTCGTTCCTCGCGCCGCGGCGGGGTGCTGATCGGGCGGCCGTAGGCGGTACCGCACTCGCGCAGCGTGTGGCAGTCGGCCTCCCAGCCGTGCCCGGCCAGCCAGCGCACCGGGTCGTCGGGCATCTCCGAAACCCACAGGGACGCCGCCGACCCCGGCACGGCGTCCGCGCCGAAGCGCCCGATCACGCCACGCGAGCCCGAGGTCAGCCCCATCCGGCTGCCCGCCGCCGACCGTGCGCCGATCCGGGCCAGCAACAGCTCCACCGCGCCCTCGGGCAGGTAGATCAGCAGTCCTTCGGCGATCCACACCGTCGGCGCGGCCGGGTCGTGCCCTGCGGCGGCCAACGCGCCCGGCCAGTCCTCGCGCAGATCCACCGCGACGGTGATCCGATCGCAGCGTGCGACGGCCCGCTCCTGGCGCAGCACCGAAGCCTTGAAGTCCAGTGGCGCGGCGGTGTCGACCTCGAACAGCCGGGTGCCCTCGGGCCAGTCCATCCGGAAGGCCCGGCTGTCCATGCCGGCACCGAGCAGCACGACCTGCCGGATCCCGGACGCGCAGGCCTGCCGCAGCAGGTCGTCGAGGAACTTCGTCCTGATGACGATGGAGTACGACACGGCCAGCCGGCGGCGCCGCGCGGCCTCGTCGTCGGGCAGCGGCGGCGAGGGGGGCCACAGGCCGCCGGCGGCGGCGAAGGCCTGGGCCAGTGGGTCGCGGAACAGCGCGTTCTCCCGCGCGGTCTCCAGCGCTCGCACCCTGGCCACCCCCACCGCCGTGGCCCGCACTCCCGACGGCTGCGCCCGCCCCCGCTCATCGGTCACCGCGCCAGCCTAGATGACCGGCTCCAAGGGGCCGGGTGGAGGGAACCACGTAGCTCACGCGGGTGGAGCGGCCCGGACGGTGCCGGCTACGGCGCTGCGCAGGCGGCCAGCGCGGTCCGTGCCAGCCCGCGCAGCCAGGCGTGGGCGTGGTCGTTGTCGTGGCGCTGATGCCACGACAGGTAGACCGGTGCCGACGGCAGTTCGAGCGGCAGGGGTAGGGCGACCAGGCCGAGGTCGGTGACCGCGGTGCGTGTGGTGGCTTCCGGGACGCTGACCAGGACGTCGGAGCCGCGGGCGAACTCCAGCGCGGCCGCTTCCGTCGGCGCGCTCGCCACGACGCGGCGGCTGAGGCCGAGCCGGGCGAGGGCGTCGTCGAGGGTGTTGGCGAGGTTTCCGCGTCGCGAGACGGTGATGTGTTCGGCGGCGGCGTAGTGCTGCGCGGTGACGGCTACGACGCGGGTGAGGGGGTGTCCGTGCCGCACGATGATGACGAGGGGGGTCTCGCCCACGTTCTCGGCACGGATGTCCGGTGCGGCCGGGCGGTTGGCGTTCGCCTCCAGGTCGACCTCGCCGCGTCGCAGCCCGGGGGTGTCGCCGCTCGATTCGGCGAGGAAGCGCAGGCGCACGCCCGGCGCCTGCGCGCGGACGGCGGCGAGCAGGGCGGGGCCGCTCGCGGCGACCAGGGAGTCGTGCCAGCGGAGGGTGAAGGTGCGCTCCAGTGTCGTGAGGTCGAGTTCACGGCTCGGCGCCAGCACCCCCTGGACTTGGTGCAACAGCTCGTGCACCTGTTCCCGGACGGCGATCGCGTACGGGGTCGGGGTCATCGTGCGGCCGGTGCGTACCAGGATCTGGTCCCCGGTCGTACGGCGGATCCGGCCCAGACTGCGGCTCATCGCGGGGGCGGTGACGTGCAGGCGCGCGGCCGCCCCGGCCACGCTGCCCTCCTCCAGCAGCGCGTCGAGCGCGGCGAGCAGATTCAGATCCAGTTGCATGGGAGTAATCCTAGCCGTGCTTGACATGCAGTTGTGGTTAATGGCCGGGCTGTCTACCTTCGAGATGTGAGCGCGGGACGCAACGGACCGCTCGGCCCGACCGGCCCTCATCACCTCTGCTGGGAAAGGAAGTTCCGCCATGTCCGCGATGCTTCAGGACACCACCGCCGTCGCCGCCTCCGACGCCGACCTGCTCGCCCAGGTCGCGATCGCCGTGCGCGAGGCCGGCTCCGCGCTGCTCCCACGCTTCGGTGACGTGGTCCACTACCGGACCCGCGAGGAGCTGATGCACGCGCTCGCCGCCAACGACGACACGGCCCTCGACGTCCTGCGCCCCCGCCTCACGCAGCTGCGCCCGGAGGCCGGGTGGGTGGAGGACGAGCTGGACGGCGGAGCGCTGCCGCCCGGCGAGTGGTGGGTCGTCGACCCGGCCGAGGGCAACGTCAACCACCTGCACGCCCTGCCGGATTGGGCGGTGACCGCCACCCTGGTACGCGATAACCGGCCGGTGCTCACCGTGGTCCACCTGCCGTTGACCGGCGAGACCTACACCGCGCTCGCCGGCGCCGGCGCCCACCTCGACGGCCGGCCGCTGCACGTGTCCCCGACCGCGGACCTCGGCCTGGGCATCGTGGCCACCAGCCAGGCCCGGCCGGACGAGAACGAGGAGGTCGTGCGGCGCGTCGGCTCCTCCATCACCGCGATGCTCTTCGACGCGCTGGTCGTCCGCACCGCCGTGCCCGCGACCCTGCACCTGGTGAACGTGGCCGCCGGCCGGATCGACGCCTTCTGGCAGTTCGCCGGCGCCCGGGCGGACCTGCTGCCCGGGGCGCTGCTCGTCACCGAGGCCGGCGGCCGGATCTCCGACGCCCAGGGGCGCCCCTGGACCCCGCTGAGCGAGAGCTTCCTGGCCGCCGCGCCCGGCGTCCACGCCCAGGCCGTCGCCACGCTCTCGCGCTGAGCGCGCCCCCGCACCACGAGCAACCGCGCCACGACCACCCGCGACACGACCACCCGCACCTCGACCACCACGATCCCGTACGAACGGAAGGACCCCCTCCCCATGACCACGATCGCAGTTCTCGGCAACGGCCGCGTCGGCGGCAACCTGGCCGCCGCCCTCACCCGGGCCGGACACGAGGTGACCGTGGCGGACCGCACGCCGGGCGCCGCCGCCGACGCGGCCCGCACGGCCCGGATCGTCATCAACGCCACCCCGGGCGACGGCTCGTTGGAGCGGCTCACCGCCCTGCGCGAGGAACTCCGGGGCAAGATCCTCGTCGACGTCTCCAACGCCACCGCGGACGGACCGGACGGACTGCCGGGCGAACTGCTCCACCCGGGGTCGAGCCTCGCCGAGCAACTCCAGGAAGCGCTCCCCGGAACGCATGTCGTCAAGACCCTCAACACCATGCTCTTCCCGGTGATGACCGCACCGGCCATGCTCACCCGGGCACCCGACGCCTTCCTCTCCGGCGAGGACCCGCAAGCCAAGCAGACCGTCCGCGAACTGCTCAACGACCTCGGCTGGCACGACGAGTGGATCACCGATCTCGGCGGGATCCGGACCGCCCGCGCCACGGAGGCCGCGATCCTGTTCGTACCGCACGTGATCCGCGCCAACGGCTTCTCGCCCTTCGCGATCTCGATAGCCCGCTGAGCCGGGCACAGCGCACCGCCCAAGCACGGCATACCGCACCGCGCCACACCGCACCGTGTCCCGGTGCGGTGCTGGCCGACCCGCTCGGTCGGCGTCCCCGCGCTCCGTGTCCTGGACGTCGTGATTCGCCCGGTCCGGCCCCGCAGTGGGTTGGGCTTGCGGTGGCGGGGGAAGCGTCTGTTGCACGGCGGGGATGTCCTCGCGGTGCGGTACGGGGGACGGGGGAGAGCAGTGAGCGAGGAGTTGCGCGCCGAGGAGAGACTGCAGCTCGCCCAGTGGCACCTGACGCGGGCGGACGGACTGCGTCTCGGTCTGGTGAATCGGGCCGGCACGCTCCTGAGCGCGGACGCGCTCGTGATCACGGGTGTGGTGTTCGCCTCCGGCGCGACGTCGTCGGACGTGTCGCCGGTGATCGGGGCTGCCGCGCTCCTCGCGCTGGTGGTGAGCGCGGGTTCGGCGGCGCTGGCGGCCTCGGTGCTCACCGGGTTCCGTAGGCTCCCGGGCATGTCGCGGCCGGCCGGCTTCCCGGTTCCGATCGCCTTCGGCTACGGCGACACCGTAGGTGCGTTCGGCTCACCGGAGGAGTTCCGGTCCGGCTTCTCCGCTCAGAGCGTGGAGGCGGCGGCCGACTCCGCGGTCCTGGAGCTGTGGCGCTGCATCAGCGTCCACCAGCTCAGGGCGAGAAGGATGCAGCGCGCGACACAGTGCCTGCTGGCCGGCGCGGCCCTCCTGGTCGTCATGGCCGCGGCGCGACTGGTCACCGCCCTGGCCTGAGGCCCCGCGGCGACCGCTCGGCAACCTGGTCAGGGCGCGAAGTACCAGCAGCACAGGTCGAGATGCCGGTCCGCACGACTGCCGGCCAGGGCTGACACGCGTTCAAGGAAGGCCACCGCGCTGTCCGGCGAGGTCTCGTCGTCCGGCGGCCTGGCTTCGGTGAGGGCATCGAGCCGGCGGTCGAGCTTCTGTCTGCCGGTGAGGACACTCGCGCGTTCCGACGCGGATCGCGTTCCGCATCGGCGGATCGGCGACCTGGAGTCCGAACGTTTTGAGGTCAAGTTCCCTTCTCGCAACCGGAGTTGTGACAGAGGGGGATGATCGGGGGTTCGTTGAACCACCCAGGTTGTTGAAGGTGCACGTGAAGGCCACCGAGGCCTTTTCGATCTGGGGCCGACGGTCGTCGACGGCGAGGGCTGGTTGAGCGCTCGCGACGGGGCCGAAGGAGCCCGAGCGCCGCGGCGGCGAGGGGAGGGCGGGAGCGAAGGCCCCGCGTGCTGAACGGCCGATCCCGGGCGCCCGTGCGAAATCCCTTGACCAATGGTCAAGAAACGTTGACCATTGGACCCATGCCTACCGATGATCTTCCCGAGACGTTCCACGTCACCACGGACGAGCAGCTACGCGCCGTCTCCAACCTCACGCGCCACCGGATCATGGCCGTGCTCCGCTTCGAGCCCGCGACGATCACGCAGATCGCCGAGCGGGTGGGCCTTGCGAAGGGGAGCTCCAGCTACCACGTGCGGCTGCTGGAGCGGGCCGGCCTGGTGAAGGTGGTACGGACGCGGAAGGTCCGGGGGGTCACCGAGCGGTACTACGCCATGGCCGCGCGGTCGATCGTGCTGCCAGACCCGGGAGAGGGAGGGCCGGACCTGCTGATGCGGCATGCGGTGGCGGACCTGGAGGCGGCGCCGGTCGATGGCGAGCGGCACGTGCGGATGGCGCACCTTCGGCTCACCGAGGAGCAGTTCACGGAGCTGGGGGCGCGGCTGCAAGCGCTGGCGGACGAGTACCGGGAGCTGTCCGATCCGTCCCTGCCGGACGCGTCGCTCGTCTTCGCGCTGTTCCACCCGGCAACCCGTGTGCAGGCCGAAGGAGACGCCAAGTGACCTCAGATCTTCGGAAGTTGCCGGCCGGGTTCGGACGACTGTGGACCGCGCAGACGGTGTCCTCGCTCGGTGACGGCGTGACGCATGCCGCGTTGCCACTGCTCGCGTTGACGCTGACGCGGGATCCGATGGCGCTCGCCGTCGTCACTGCCGCCGGAACGCTGCCGTGGCTGCTGTTCGGGGTGCTCGGCGGTGCGCTGGTGGACCGCTGGGACCGTCGGCGCACGATGTGGGTGACGGACGCGGGGCGTGCGGTGCTCCTTACGATACCGGCGGCGGCGGCCGCGCTCGACCTGCTGAGCGTTCCCCTGCTCGCGGCGGTCGCCTTCCTGCTCGGCCTCGGCGGACTCTTCTTCGACACGGCCGCCACCGCCTATCTGCCGGATCTGCTCGGCCGCGACCCCGCGCTCCTGGAGCGCGCCAACTCCCGCCTGCGCGGCGCCCAGACCGCCGCGTCCGGCTTCGCGGGACCGCCCGCGGGCAGCGCCCTGCTCGCGCTCGGACGGGCGGTCCCGCTGCTCGCCGACGCGGTGTCGTTCGCGTTCTCCGCACTGCTCGTACGCTCGCTGCCCGCCGCGCCGCGGCCCCTGCCACAGGCCCGCGAGTCGCTGCTGCGGCAGGCACGGGACGGCGCCTCGTACGTCTTCCGGAACCAGCTGCTGCTCGGGCTCGCGCTGCGTCCGGCGGTCGGGAACATCGCCTTCCTCGCCGTGGAGACCGTGCTCGCCCTCTTCGCGCACGACCGCCTCGGCATCGGCGCCTTCGGCTTCGGCCTGCTCCTCACCGCGGAGGCCACCGGCGGTCTGCTCGGCGCGGGCATCGCCTCCTTCCTCGGCCGACGGCTCGGCACCGGCACTGCGCTGACCTGCACGGCCGCCCTCGAAGGGCTTGCCGTCCTGGTCCTCGCCGCCGCCCCGAACCCGTACGTCGCCGGTCTCGCGCTCGCCGTCTGCGGTGCGGGCATGGGCGCCACGATGGTGCTCGCTCCCTCCCTCCGACAGACGATCGTCCCCGCCCACCTGATGGGCCGGGTCGCCTCGACCTCCCGCATGCTCTCCATGTGCGCCGCCCCGTTCGGCGCCTTCCTCGGCGGCTGGCTGGCCACCACCTACGACGTACGCACCCCGCTCTACACCGCCGCCGGTCTCCTCCTCACCATGACCGCCGTCACCGCGACCATGACCAGCAACCGCCAGGTCGAGGCGGCACTGCGCGCCGCCGCCCCGGCCGAGGATCCGGCCCACCCGGGATCCCGGCAGCTCGTTCACGAGGGTGCCGTGTAGGACTCCCCGGAGGCCGTCGAGCCGGTCGGGCGCACGACGGCGACAGCGACCGCGACCACGGCGCCCGGCCGGCCCCGCAGACCGCGCTACCGGCGGGCCGCGCGGCGGTAGTGGTCGAGGATGTCCTGGCGCAGCAGCCCGGCGAAGCCCGCGCCCTCGATGCGCAGGCCGAGCTGGGGCTCGGTGAGGCCGAGGGAGGCGGCGGCGCTCGGCAGGTGCCACTCGTGGGCGGCCAGCCGGTCCAGCAGGTGGCCGCGCCGGACCTGGGACTCGGACAGGCGGAAGGTCTTGAGGTAGGCGAGCCGGCCGTCCTCGTCGGTGATCGCCTCGCCGATGTGGTTCTCCTGCTTGGGACGGAACTCCGGTAGGAACCGGGCGAGCCTGAAGCGGCCCAGCCGACGCACCTCCCGGGCCCGGTAGTCGGGGTCGAGCAGGCCGCCCGCCATCGTGTCGTCGTGGAAGTCCGCCCAGGCGCGCTCCTGCCCGGCGACGGCCGTGCGCAGCTCGGCCACCGAGTTGACCGGGCCGGCCGTGCGCAGGTCGGCGCGGAATTCCGGGACGGCGGCGGACAGGAGGGCGTAGTGGTGGATCAGCTCGCCGTAGAGGTCGAGGAGCAGCGTCCGGTGCAGCGCCCGGTAGTCGTCCGGGTGCGGGACGACGAACGCCGCGGCGAGGGCGTCGGCGACGTACACGAGCAGCCCGCACTGGCCGGGGTGGATCTCGAAGACCCGCAGCGCGTCGGCGAGGCCGCGGACCCGGTCGCCCGCGTACGCCTCCTCGGCGCGCGGCGACAGCCCGTGCCGCACGGCGCGGTCGGACCATTCCTCCCAGGTGATGGTCGGGCCGCCGAAGTGCAGCGCGAGGTAGCCCTCCAGGGCAAGGTGCAACGGCAGGAAACGCAGCCGGGTCCGGCTCTCTCGCTTGGCGAGCCGGCGCGGCGCCCGCACCCGGATGCGCTCGGGCGGGGCGGTCGCGCCGATGGCGGAGGGCGCGTCGAGCCGGGTGCCGTAGGCGGCCGCCGGGGTGCCGTCCCGGGTCCAGTCGGCGACGAAGCCGTGCGGGACGTAGGCGAGGTAGTCGGTGCGCCGGCCGGCCGGGACGGCGGCGTACTCCGGCTCGTACAGCTCCTGGTGGAGGCGGAGGTCCTCGATCGGCTCGGCGCGGACCAGCGGGACGAGGCGCACGCCGCCCCACACTTGGGCGGGCCGGGTGGCGAGACCGGCGAGGTCGATCCGGAAGGCCGGCCCGGACGGGGTCGTGGTCATCGGACGGTCTCCTCGGCGGTGGGGCGGCGCCCGGTCGCGCCGGCCGTCAGGAAGCTCTCGGTGCGGGCCGCCAGGTGCGCCGTCAGCTCCGCGAGGTCGGTGCGGCCCTCGGCGAAGCGCGCGAACTCGACCAGCGCCGGAAGGTCCTCGGCGTCGCGCAGCCCGGCCGTCGGCACCGTCGGGGCGAGCCGCCGGACGTCGAAACCCTCCGCGTCGTACACCGGATTGAGGTGCACGACGCTGGTCCGGTGCTCCGGGTCCAGGCGGGTGCGCCACACCCGCAGCACCTCCGCGGCCAGGCCCGGCGGGGCGTTGTCCCAGCCGTCGGAGACGATCACCAGCCGCTGCGGCGCGGTGTCCAGGGCGTCCAGGATGCGGCGCCCGAGCGGGGTCGGGCCGGACGGGCGGGCGAGCAGGGCGTCGGTGCGCCCCGAGGTCCAGAGCGCCGTGTACTCGCCCGCCAGCGCCGCCAGCAGGAAGTGGCAGGCGAGCGCGGCGGCGAGCGGCCGACGGCGCTTCACGCCCGAGCCGTACGCGGACCAACTGTCGTCGAGGACGGCCGCGACCCGGCCCCAGCCACCCTCCTCGGCGCCGGCCGCGCGCACCGCCCTGCGCGCCGCGCCGCGCAGGGCGCCGGTCAGCTCCGCGCGGCGGGCGACCCGGTCGGCGGGCGGCAGGCCCAGCACGTACGAGGCGAGCCGGGTGAGCGGCATCCGGGCGAGCGCCGCGCCGTCGGCGGTGACGGCGGTGGCGCCGGCGGCGCGCGCGGACTCCTGGAGGCGCAGCCGCTCCAGGCCGGTCAGCCGGGGTTCGATGCGCTCCAGGAACGCGGCCCGGGGGATGCCGTGGCGCCGGGCGAAGCCCTCCGCGACGGTGTACGGCAGCTCGTAGAGGGCGGATTGCTGGTGGTGGGCGCGGCGCCAGGCGTCCAGCAGCGGTGCCTGGTACGCGCTGCGGCGTCGCGGGGCGTACAGGAAGTCGCCGGTCTCCGCGGCGGCGGGCCGCAGGTGGGTGTGGCGCAGCGCGCGCTTGAGTCCGGCGCGGTACTTGACGGCGTCGAGGGTCTGGTCGGGACGGGCGGCGAGCCAGTCGCGCACGATCGCACGGGTCCGACGGTTGTTGACCTTGGCACGGCGCAGCTCGCCGATCAGCCGGTAGACCCGCTGCGGCGGGAGCAGCTCCAGCCGGCGGGCGATCAGCCGCCCCTCGGTGTGCCGCTGCTCCGCGGTGGCGTCGCGGGAGGACTCCAGCAGCCGTCGGACGATCAGGGCGGCGTTGTGGTCGTTGATGTCGAGGGCGAGCGCGGCGGCGTACGGGCCGCGGTAGTTGACGAGCATGTACTCGTGCAGGAACTCCAGCGAGAGCTGCTGCTCGGCGGCTCCGCCGTGGAACTCGCGCTGGCCGGTGCCGGTGATCGCGGCGTTGACGAACAGCAGCACGTCCTCGGCGGCGACGAGGTCGCCGTACGACTCCACTGCGCGCCCCCGGTGGTCGTGTGGGAAAGGCCGGCCGGGGAATGGGGGCACGAGCTGCGAATCATTGCGGTAAAGGCACATTCCGGAAGTCGCACCGGAGTCCCGCGGCCGGCCGGTCGACCCTAACACCGGGCGGCGGCGGGGGCCCAGCCGTTATCCGCCCGCCGACCCGCGGACGCAGCGCTGCCGGCCGGGCCGACGACGCGGCGTCGCACCGCGCGACCCCCACGGCCGCCGGGGCCGGCCCGACCAGCGGTCCGGACCCGGCCGCCGACGCGGCGGGCACGAGCTGCGTCGGCGGCCGAGCCCGGTCACCGCGGGGTCGAGCAGGACCGGATGCAGACCCGGCGTTCTGCCGGCCCTGGCGGCGGGTTGGTCCCCGGTCAGCCGAGCGTCGTGCCGCGCTCGTGGGCCAGCGCCTCCAGGCCGTACCGTGCCACGTGCTCGGCGTTGCCCAGGTCGATCGTCCGGGTGCCCTCGGCGACCAGCCGCGCGTTGATCTCGTCCAGGTGCTGCTGGACGAGCTGCTTCTCGGCGTCGGTGGTGCGGCCCTTGTGCGGCCTACCGGCGTGCTCCAGGCTGGCGTAGTTGACCCGCTCCCTGGCGCCCGTCGGCACCGCGGCCTGGCTCGGGACGGTCCGGGCCACCCGCTTGGCACCGCGCAGCACGTCGGCCATCGGAGCGGCCGAGGCAAGCCGGTCGAACGCTTCGGCCTCCAGGACCACCGTCTCCGGCTCCTCGGCGTCCGGGAAGTGCAGCTCGATCGTCACCAGGTCGAGCGCCAGCTCTTCCACCGGGGCCAGCTCTTCCGCCAGCGCCTCGATCTCGACCGGTCCGCCCTCCAGGTCGGGGTGCTGGCGCACCACGACGCGCACCAGGTCGCCGTCGTTCTCGACGTGCTTGCCGGTCAGGTCCGAGAACCGAATGATCTTCTGGCCCATGTCCACCTCTCGTGACTGCTGTGATCATCGGAGAGCCTACGCCGGGACCGATCCGTGGCGTCGCCGAACGTTCGGAAGCGCGGGGCAGGCGGGGCGACGGCTCTGCAAGCGGCCCGTGCGCTCGAACGCCGTGGCTTCATGGGCTCCTGGCTGCCCGAAGGGGTCCCCAAGCGGACCGAGCCCGCCGCGGAGTGCCCCACGGGTCAGGCCTCGGTGTCTACCGCTGGGTCGTTGAGCGCGTGGAAGGTAGGACAAGCTCAGGAGTCGGCCCCCTACGTGATGAGGCCGGTGAGTACCCGCCGCATGATGCGCTCGAACCGCAGTTGCCCGTCCTCCGCCGGGTCCGCTTCCGACTGCTGAGCCAGGGCCGCTGCGAGGTGCGGGTGCCCGCCGCGGGCCGCCGTCTCGCCGATGTACGCGGCCTGCGCCCCCTGGCGGCATGTGAGTCCGCGGTCGGTCTGCAACTCGGCGCGGGAGAACTGCTCGGTCAGGGCGTTCAGTACGGCGACGATCTCCATACTGGTCCGGCCGGGCAGCCCGGCGGGGGCGAGCGCCTGGAGCGCGTACTCCAGGAAGTCCATCCCGTTCGGGCCGATCCGGAGTGGCTCCGGGGGGACGTCGACGAGCCAGGGGTGCCGCAGCCGCGCGTCCTTCGCCCGGACCGCGAGGGCGACCAGGTCCTCGACCGGGTCACCGGTCAGCGGGACGTCCAGGCCGATCTCGCCCGCGACCGCGTCCGTCATCAGGTCGAGGAGGTCGTCGCGGGAGCCGACGTAGCGGTACAGCGACGCCTGGCCGGTGCCCAGTTCCGCGCCGACCTGGCGCATGGACACGGCCGCGAGGCCGCCGCGGTCCGCCAGTCGGACGGCAACCTCGGCCAACTCCGCACGGGTGTGCACGGCGGCGGGCCCGCGTGTGCCGCGCTCCGGCCGGGTCCAGACGATGACGGGCTCCTGGGCCACTCGTGCACCTGCTCTCATCCGTTGTCGTGCTGCTGCCTGCGAGCGCCCCCTATACTAAAACTGCGAACATCGATCGCACTTTATTGGGAGGCCGCCATGTCCGAGTCCACCGCGCACCCGTGGACCCCGGTCCGCTTCGCCGAGAACGGGCCGGTCAAGCTCGCGTACGACCGGCTCACCGAGGGGACCGGCGGGGAGCCGCTGCTGCTGATGACCGGTCTCGGCGTCAACCGGCTCTGGATCCCGGACGGCCTGTGCCACCTGCTCGCCGACGCGGGCTTCGCCGTCGCCCGCTACGACCAGCGCGACGGCGGCGAATCCACCCACCTGCCGCCCGCCGCCACCAGGAACCCCGTCTCCGCGCTGTTCCGCAAGCGCGGCGAGGCCTATACGGCCGAGGACATGGCGGACGACGCGATCGCCGTCATGGACGCGCTGGGCTGGGAATCCGCGCATCTGCTGGGCGTCTCCCTCGGGGGTGCCATCGCCCAGCGCGTGGCCCTGCGGCACCCGGACCGGGTGCGGACCGTGACGACCATGTCCGCGGTTCCCGGCGATGTCGCGGGCCTGAAGACCATGCGGTTCATCCGGATGGGCACCCTCGCGAAGTTCGCCAAGCTGAAGTTCCCCGCTACCCGGGAGGGCGCGATCGCCGCCAGTGTCGAGGTCTCCCGGCTGCTCGCTTCGCCGGCCCGCCCCTTCGACGAGCACGCCGCGAGGGAAGCCGCCGAGCGCACCGCCGACGCGGGCGTCCACGACCAGCAGGCGCAGAGCCGCCAGGTCGGCGCCCAGTGGCACGGCGGGCCGATCAGTGGCATTCGGCGGCCGACACTGGTCGTGCACGGCGCGGACGACCCCCTGATCAAGCCCGCCGCCGCGACGGCGATCGCGTCCCGGATCCCGAACGCTCGCAAGCTGCTGCTGCTGGAGGTCGGTCACGAACTGCCCGAATCGGTCTGGCGCACCATCGCCGGCGAGATCCGCGCCCTGGCCAACCGGGCGGCGCGCAGCTGAGGGGGGCTTCGACGAAGGTCCGGCCATCGGCCTTCGCCGAAGGCCTCGAACAGTCGGCCCGTCGGGTCGCCGCCTGCTGAGCCGGTGCCGGGGGAGGTCGCCGAGGCCGTGATCGGCGCGCTCGGTGCCGACCCCCGCAAGAGCTTCTCGCACGACTGGGACGACGTACGCAGGGAGGCGTGCGACGTGGCGCTCACCGCCTTGGTGACGCTCGCCCCTATGGGCGGCGACCCCCGCCGCTTCTTCGACGAGCACCTGCGCCGGGTCGCCGCCCGCGACACCACCGGGGGCGCCCCGGACTGACCACCGGGTCGCTGCGCCACAGGGCTACCGTGCAGCGATGACCAGTTCTGCACAGCGTCCGCTGCTCTTCCTCGACGTCGACGGACCGCTGATCCCGTTCGGGGCCACCGCGCAGGAGCTTCCGGACGGTTATCCGACGTTTCGGACGGCTACCGGACTGCGGGTGGCCGACGCGAATCCGCTCCTGGCCAGGATCGATCCCGCGCATGGGCGCCGCTTGGCGGCGCTGCCGTGCGAACTGGTGTGGGCCACGACCTGGATGGCCGAGGCGAACGAGTACGTCGCACCGCTGATCGGCCTGCCGGAACTGCCGGTGGTGACCTGGCCCGAGCCGACAGGCCAGGACGAGCAGGACGAGCTGGACGGCCTGCACTGGAAGACCCGCGCCCTGCTCGACTGGGCGGCCGGCCGCCCCTTCGCCTGGGTCGACGACGAGATCACGGACATCGATCGGGCCTGGATGTCGGCGCACCACGGCGACCGGGCCCTCCTCCATCGCGTCGACCCCCGTTGGGGCCTGGCCGACGCGGACTACGCCGCGCTCGACCACTGGCTGCGCGAGGTCTGAGGCGGCTGCTGGGCTACGGGCGGTGAGGTGGCCGGTCCCGTCGACCGCCAGGAGGCGGGACCGGCGTGATCGGCGAGGCTCAGCCCGGGGCGGTCGCGTATCGGGCCGGCTCCGTCCGCCGGCAGGGTGCGACCAAGTGGCCTGACCGGCCAGTGGCGCCACGGCTCGGAAACCGGCTGCGGCAGGACCGAAGGGGCTGTCAGGATGCCGGGATGACGACCATCTCCGCTGCTCGCGACTCGTTGGAAGGTTTGGCTCTGGGGGACGGATTCGGGGAGCGCTGGTTCCCCCTCTTCCGCTCGCCCAAGGAGGCGTTCGAACAGATCCGGGCCCGGCGCACCCCGGAGGAAGGGCCCTGGCACTGGACCGACGACACCGCGATGGCGCTGTCGGTCTACGGGATCCTGACCGCCTTCGACGCGGTCCACCAGGAGCGGCTCGCCCAGGCCTTCGCGGCCACCTACCGGGCGGACCAGGGGCGCGGTTACGGGTACGGTATGCACCTGCTGCTGCCCGAACTCGGCGCGGACCCGGCGAGTTGGCGCACCGCCGCACGGGCGCTGTTCGACGGCCAGGGCAGCCTCGGCAACGGCGCGGCGATGCGGGTGGCTCCGCTGGGCGCCTGGTTCTGCGCCGACCTGGACGAGGCGGCCGAGCAGGCGGCGCTGTCCGCCGAGGTCACCCACGCGCATCCGGAGGGCGTGGCCGGCGCGGTGGCCGTGGCCCTGGGAGCGGCCCTCGCCACGCGCGGGCGCTCCGGGCCGGCGCTGGCCGGCGCGGACCTGCTGGCCGAGGTCGCGGACCGCACCCCGGCCGGTGCCGTCCGCGACGGGCTGCGCCGGGCCGCAGAGCTGCCCGCCGCCACCGAGCCCTGGCGCGCTGCCGACCTGCTCGGCAACGGGCAGCGGGTCCGGGCGAGCGACACCGTCCCGTTCGCCCTGTGGTCCGCCGCGCATCACCTGGACAGCCTGGCCGACGCCCTCTGGACCACGGCAGAGGGCCTGGGCGACGTGGACACCACCTGCGCCATCACCGGCGGCGTCGTCGCCGCCCGCACCGGTCTGGCGGACGTGCCGCAGGCCTGGCTGGCCTGCCGCGAGCCGCTGCCCGCCTGGGTCGCCGAGTCGGAGGCGGAGGAACCGGCCTGACACTCCGTTGCCCCGGAGGGCCGGAGGGCGAGTAGCACCGTCGTCGAACCCGTCGAACGTCGGTACCGCCTCGCGCCCGGGGTGATGTCGTCCGGAGGGTCCTGGTGCCTTCGCGCACCAGGACCCTCCGGCCTCCGGGCGGCGGCGCCCGCCGAACCAGGTCGACGGGCGGCCCGCCGGATCGCGTTGTCGCGTCCGCCGGTCACGGTGTGTCCGGCGGGCGGCGCCGACCGGGGCAGGCGGTCAGACGGTGGTGCGCTGCCACTGCTGGTTGTAGCCGGTGTTGCAGGTCCACTGCTCCAGCGAAGTACCGTCCGCCGTCGACTGGTTGGTCACGTCGAGGCACTTGCCGCTGTGCCGTGCGACCAGCTTCACCGACGTGGTGCCGGTGACCTTCTGGGTCTTCCACTGCTGCGAGGTCGCGGCGCTGCAGGTGTTCTGGACGATGGCCGCACCGTCGGCGGTCGACGCTCCGGCGACGTCGAGGCACTTGCCGCTGTGCCGCGCGATGATCTGGGAGTAGCCGGTGCCGAGGTCCTTGAACCAGAAGTTCTGGTTGGCTCCGGCGCCGCACGACCACTGGATGACCGGCGACGACTGGGAGAAGTCGTAGTTCGCGACATCGGCGCACTTGCCGCTGTTGCGGGCGGCGAGCCGCTCCCACGGGCCGCCCACGCTCGCGACCGTGCCGGCGGCGGCGTCGATCGAGACCTGCGGGGAGTAGTCCATGGCCATGGTGGTCGTGGTCGGGAACCGGAGGGACGCCCACACGTACTGCGAGTCGTTCACCGTTCCGCCCATGGAGTTGCCCCACCGGTCGCCCATGTACAGGTAGTTGGTCCCCTGAGTGCCCTGCACCGGCAGCACGAACGCGGTCTGGCTGCGGTACGTGGTCGGGTCGCCGACGTCCTGGAGGCCGCTCCACGAGCCCGTGAGGCTGGTCGTCGTCTGGTACCGCTGCTGGTTGGGGGACCAGCCGGTGGCGCTGGAGGTGAGCAGGAAGTACACGCCGTCGCGCTTGAACAGGGCGGGGGCCTCGCGCCACTGCCCGGGGGAGGGGTTGGCGACCAGGGCCTCCGCCGTGAGGTAGTCGGCGCTCAGGCGGTAGATGTGCAGGTCGGCGTTGCCGCTGGAGGACGAGATCAGGTAGGCCGTGCCGTCGTCGTCCTTGTACAGCGTCATGTCGCGCGAGTCGTAGCCGAGCGGGCGGAAGCTGCCCTGGTAGCTGTAGTCGCCGTCCACGGTGCCGGACGTCGCGACCGCCACCTCGCCCTCGCTGTAGTCGGTGCTGCTCCCCTCCTTGTGCATCCACATCACGAACTGGTTCGTGCTGCTGTTGAAGATCACCTTGGGCCGCTCGATGCTGGCGCCGTTGGCGAGTTCGGTCCCGCTGGCCTGGGTCAGGACGTGGTTGCGGAACTCCCAGGTCTTGAGGTCGGTCGAGCGGTACGCGGAGACGTAGTGGAAGGTGTTGTCCGGGTTTCGGTCCTCGCCGAACCAGTAGTAGTACTGGCCGACCTTGATGACGCCACCGCCGTGGGCCTGCACGGGGTTGCCGGCGGTGTCGGCGAACTGGGTCCCGCTGGTAACGGTCACCGGCGCCGCGTGGGCGGTGCCGGCGGCCGCGAAGAGGCTGAGGGGGAGGGTGGCAACGGCGGCGAGGAGGACGGACGATCTCTTGCGCGACATGGTCGGCTACCTTCGCTTCTTCGTGCCGGTCGGAGGGCTGAGCGACCTGGCGGCGTCACCGCGCCAGGCGGGGTGGCGGAGCCTCGGACCGAGTGTGTCCCGATCGACATCGCCGACGGTCGGCGGTGGGTGGCCGCCGGGCCGGGGGGCGATCGGTCGTTCACGTGCACGTGGGGGTGGGGGGTGGGGGCCTGCTCACCTGGGCGGCACACCGGCTTCGCCCTGCTGGGGCTGGGGCGGCGCTCACGCACTCGGGTGGCGAGGGCGTGAGGGCGCGGCGGTGGGGTCTGTCCGCCCGGGGCCGCCTTCTCCTTCCCGTGGAGTCGGCGGGCCCGGTGGTTCTTGCGCACCTTCGGCGATGAGCAATGTTGGCGCAAACAAGCGGCTGGGTCAGATTCTGGGAGCGCGGTCCCGGGCTTGTCAAGGACTTCGCCGGGTCGCCGTGCCCGGGCTCGCAGTGGGCATGGCGAGGCCTCCGGCCTGGGCGGTTCCTCCGTTGGGGCCGTGCGTCCGGTGTTGCGCGTTCGGTGGTACGCGTCCGGCGCCCTGTGTACTTGGCCTGTGCTCGGGGCCCGCGTTCGGCCGGACGCACAGGCCCTGCGTCCCGGGGGCGGCCTCGGTGGCGCGGGAGCCGGGTTCAGTCGGCCGGGGAGCCGGATCGGCTCCCGATGACGACGATCTCGGCGGCGGAGCTCCACGGTCCGCCGCCGCCCGCCTCCTTCAGGGCCCGCAGCCGGACGTACCGGCCGTTGAGCGGGGGAAGGACACGACCTTGGGCGTGTGCGCGGTGGTCGTTTAGGCTGTTTGCGCAAACATGTCATTCGTACCCGGGTGATCAGCAGCCTGTTTCCTGCCGCCCCCGGCCGGGCTCCATCAGCCTTCCGTCGCAGCGGCCGACCTCCCGCCAATCCGGCCGCAGGGTTGCATCTTCGGGGCTGGGTGAGTCAACACGCAGCGGAAGCGGGCCGTCACACCACTGCGCTGCCGGGTTTGCGGGACCCTGCGGTCAGGTCCGGCGGCCGAAGAGCGGGCCGAGGACGAGTTCGGCGGCGCCGGCGGCGACGGCCAGCCGGCCGGCGGCGCTGACGGAGACCGGGACGGGCTGCCAGTCGGGGTCCGGGATCCGGGCCTCGATCTGTGCGGCGACGCCGGCGAGGTAGACGTCGGGGGCGGACAGGACGGCCCGCCCGCCGAGCACCACCCGGTCGATGTCGAGCAGCCGGACGAGGTTGGCGACGCCGACGCCGAGCAGCCGGGCCGCGGCGGCGTGGTCGCCGCGGCGCAGCTCGGCGAGGCAGAGCACCTCCAGGCAGCCGTGGTTGCCGCAGTCGCAGGGCGGTCCGTCGAGCTGGACGGTCTGGTGGCCGAACTCGCCGGCGTTGGTCCGGGTGCCGCGGTGCAGGGCCCCGTCGAGGAGCAGGCCCGCGCCGAGGCCGGCGGCGAGGTGGACGTAGGCGAGGCCGCCACCGGGTCGCGGGGTGGTCGGGGCCTCGGCCAGCGCGGCGGTGTTGGTGTCCTTGTCGACGACGACGGGCAGGCCGTCCAGCCGGGCGGCGAGTTCGTCGCGCAGCGGGTAGCGGTCCCAGCCCGGTGAGTCCCGGGCGTCGAGCGGGGTGAACCAGTGCAGGACGCCGGCGGCGTGGTCGAGCGGTCCGCGGCAGCCGATGCCGGCCCCGAGCAGGCGGGCGCCGGGTGGCAGGTCGGCGGCGGCCCGGTTGATCCGCGTGGTGACGAGGCGGACGGCGTCGACGGGGGCGAGACCGCGCTCGACGGGTTCGGTGCGGACGTGGTGGTGGCGGCCCGCGAGGTCGACCAGCAGGACGGTGAGCTCGTCGCGCTCCAGGTGGACGCCGACGGCGCAGGCGGCTTCGGCGCGCAGCCGGAGCAGGGTGCGGGGCTTGCCGCCGGTGGAGGCCGCCTGGCCGGCTTCGACGATCATGCCTTCGGCGAGCAGCCTGGCGGTGATCTTGCCGATGGCCTGCGGGGTGAGTCCGGTCCCGGCGGCGAGCTCGACGCGGCTGCTGCCCTGGGGTGCGGCCCGGAGCAGGCCGAGGACGAGGGCGGCGTTGTGGTCTCGCAGTCCGGCCAGGTTGGTGCCGGACGAGCCGGGGTGCGACGTCGTCATGGGGTCATTGTGCCTGGAGCCGACGTCCGGGCTTGCACTTAAGAAACACTGTTGCTTAACTATCGGGCATGACTTCCGAGAGCACCCCCGACACCGGTCGCCCCGTCCGCGTCGCAGTGGTGGGCTACG